>JAQVZU010000014.1 GCA_028708035.1 Alphaproteobacteria bacterium | reverse complement strand
CCGGTCCCTCCCTCCAAGGTGCACATTATGGAGGTGAACGGCTCTTCTGGGGCTGTTGTAGGTCCGTAAGGACACCCCATGGGGAACTGCCAATTTTTTAAACCAAAAAGGATTTTTTGATATGAAGTAGCTTTGTTTCCCATCCTCAATAAAGAAAAAGCTATTGCCCCGATAAAGCAACGAGAACCAGCGGCTCCGTCACTTTTCCGCTGCGTCCCGGCTAATATTTCGGACTGAATGTCTTTTTGATGATCTCGCGCTGTTCGGGGTCTGTCTGCAAGCCTTCGAACATCACGCCTTTAAAGTTCGCGTCCGTAATGTCCGAGCCGCGCAAATCGGCATCCATCAAATCCGCGCCTTCGAAATTGACCTCGCGGAAGACAGCCTTGGTCATGATCGCATGGCGCAAAGAGGCTCCCTTCATGCTTGTAGGCATCTTGTGCCCTTCTGACAATACAAGCGTCTGCAGCTTTGCCCCTGTCAGAATAGCGTTTCTGAGCTGCGCCTTTTCGAAATTCGCGCCGCGCAGATCGGCATTGGTAAAGTTGACATGGCGCAGGTCCGCCTCGCGGAAATCCGCGCCCTGCAACTGCGTCTTCGTGAGATCGAGCTCGTAAAGAATAGCGCCTTTGGCCCTCATCAAGATCAGGCATTCATGGCTCAATTCTATGTTTCCGCGAAGATCGTATCCGCTCACGTCGAACTGCTTGCCTATCTTGCCGTTGCTTTCGACCCACTGCTTGTGCAGAGCAAGCAATTCTGCAACAGGCGTTTCCATATCCTTGACGGTAAGCCCGTGAGGCGTGCTCATCAAAGCGCCTTCAAGGTTTTCCTTCTTCACCTCGCTAAGGTTAATAGCGGTTCCAGTCAAAACGGCGCCTTTAAGAACGACGTTCTCCAGATCGCATTCGCTCATGTCGGCATTTTCAAGATTGGTGCCGCTGAAATCGGCATTCCTAAGACTTGCCTTTCTGATCTTCGCTCCCTTCATGGTCGCGTCGCTGAAATTGCTGCCCACCGCGACCGCGCCGGACATCTTAGCGCCATTCAAATTTGCGCCCGAAAGGTTCGCGCCCCCTTTGTCGGCAATGGTCAACTGCTCATGAGCTTCCTTCAAACCGCCTTCGCGCGTCGATGTCGAAAGCGATCCCTCGCGCAAGTCGACTCCGGTCATATTCGCGCCGATCATGTTCGAGCCTCGCAATGAGGCGCCGCGCAGATCGGCATTCTTGAGGCTAGCGCCGAGCAAATTCGCGCCGCGCAGATCGACACAATATAAAATGGCCCTGTCGAGCTTGGTGTTCGAGAAATCGGCCTCTTTCAAAGAGGACCCCGTAAAATCGGCATCCGAAAGGTCTTTGGAGACGAACGACATTCCCTCAAGGTTATAATGTGAGAGATTGGCGCGAATCCCTCCCTTGCGCCCCGTGGTAAAATCTTCGTGCTTTTTGATTATTTTTTCCAGTTCCTGCTGGGTCAATCGGCGAAGACTTTCTTCACCGCTGCCGTTTTCGTCCTTGTTGTCTTCCATCGTATTCAGGTTCCCCGTATGCGATATCTTTCCCAGTGACGCCGTCCTGTGTACCCTATACGCCGCAGAACGCAGGATTCGCAATTCAAAAAGCCTATTCAACTAAAGCGAGAGAAAAACGCCTGTTTAAAAGATCCTGAAATATGCTATCCGCTATTCTTGGAAAGACAGATTTCTATTAGGGATGAATCTTATGGCCAAGTCACTTTCGGATATCCGCTCGACCTTCCTTGATTATTTCGTATCCAAGGGACACACCCGCATCGACTCGAGCCCGTTGGTTCCGCGCAACGACCCGTCGCTGATGTTCACGAATTGCGGGATGGTCCAGTTCAAAAACGTTTTTTCCGGAGCGGAAAAGCGTCCCTATACCCGGGCAACCTCGTGCCAGAAGTCGGTTCGCGCCGGAGGCAAGCATAACGACCTCGAAAACGTCGGCTACACCGCCCGCCACCATACGTTTTTTGAAATGCTCGGCAACTTTTCTTTCGGCGACTACTTCAAGCCCGAGGCTATTGAGTTTGCCTGGACCCTGGTCACGAAACACCTCGGCCTGACCAAAGACCGCCTACTCGTCACCGTTTACCACGAAGACGAGCAAGCCGCCGAGCTTTGGAAAAAGATCGCCGGGTTTCCGGACGAAAAAATCATCCGCATCAAGACCGACGCCAATTTCTGGCGCATGGGCGAGACGGGCCCCTGCGGCCCATGCTCTGAAATCTTCATCGATCAAGGCGATAAGCTTCAGGGCGGCCCTCCCGGAAGTCCTGACGAAGACGGCGACCACTTCCTCGAATTCTGGAATCTCGTCTTCATGCAGTTTGAGGAACTCCCCGATGGCCGCCGCATCGACCTCCCCAAACCCTCAATCGACACCGGCATGGGGCTTGAGCGCATCGCCGCCATTTTGCAGGGAGTCACCTCGAACTACGACATCGACCTTTTCCGAGCCCTGATCGCGGACATCGGCGGCTTCGTCAGCGCCGATCCCGAAGGCCCGCAAAAGCCGTCCTTCCGAGTCATCGCCGACCATCTGCGCTCCAGTGCGTTTCTGATTGCCGACGGCGTTTTGCCCAGTAACGAAGGCCGGGGCTATGTCCTGCGCCGCATCATGCGCCGCGCCATGCGCCACGCCCATATGCTTGGCGCCAAAGATCCCCTGATTTATCGGCTGGTGCCCGAGCTGGTGAAGCAAATGGGCACGGCCTACCCGGAACTTGTCCGCGCTCAGGACATGATCGCCGAAACGTTAAAGCTCGAAGAAACCCGTTTCAAATCGATGCTCGACCGCGGCTTGCGCCTTCTCGACGATGAAACCCAAAAGATTGGGCAAAGCGGCATGTTGCCGGGCGATGTCGCCTTCAAGCTTTACGATACCTTTGGCTTTCCCTTGGACCTCACGCAGGACGTCCTGCGAGGCAAAGGCAAAAAAGTCGATGTCGCGGGCTTCGATGCCGCCATGGCAAAGCAAAAGGAAATCGCGCGCGCAGCATGGGCGGGCTCGGGCGACACCGGAACGGCTAAAATCTGGTTCGAGCTTAAAGACGAACTTGGGCCTACGGAATTCCTCGGCTACAGCACCGAGCAGTCCGAAGGCCACATTAACGCGCTGGTTCGCAACGGCACGCGCGTTGCCGATGCCAAGGAAGGCGCGGACGTCCACGTGATCGTCAACCAGACTCCCTTCTATGGCGAATGCGGCGGCCAGAAAGGCGACACCGGAGTCATTAAAACAACGTCCGGAGCCGTCATCGAAGTCATCGACACGCAGAAGGAGGCCGACGGCGTCATCGTTCACACGGGCCGCGTCGTGTCCGGTACCGTCAAAACCGGCGACGACGCGACCCTCACCGTCAACCACGAACGCCGCTCGGCCCTGCGCGCTCACCACTCGGCAACGCACCTGTTGCATGAAGCCTTGCGCCGCGAACTCGGCGATCACGTCGCGCAGAAAGGCTCGCTTGTCGCGCCCGACCGCTTGCGCTTCGACTTCGCTCAGCCGACGCCGATTTCCGCCGAGTCCTTGTCCCGCGTCGAAGCCGAAGTCAACAAACGCATCCGCATGAACACGGAAATCGAAACGCGCCTGATGTCGCCCGAAGAAGCGGTTGAACATGGCGCGCGCGCGCTTTTTGGCGAGAAATACGGCGATGAAGTCCGCGTGATTTTCATGGGAGGCCATCAGCCAAAAGACCAGTACGGAAAGGAGCATTTCTCGGTTGAACTTTGCGGCGGCACGCACGCTTTCCGCACGGGCGACATCGGGCTATTCAAGATCGTCTCGGACAGCGCCGTTTCGGCGGGCGTCCGCCGCATCGAGGCGGTTGTGGGCGACGCCGCGCTTGACTATGTCAATGCCGAAGAAAAATCGTTGACCGAAGCCGCCGAAGCGATCAAGGCTCCCGCTTCCGAGCTTCCGGCACGCATCTCGCAGCTCCTCGAAGACCGCAAGAAGCTCGAACGCGAAGTGCAGGATCTGCGCAAGCAAGTTGCCTTGGGCGGCGGCTCTTCTCAAGCCGAAGCGCCTCGCGTCATCAACGGCATAAACTTCGTGAGCCGCATTCTTACGGACATCCCCGCGAAAGACCTCAAGCCAATGGCCGACGAATTCAAGGCACAGATCAAGTCGGGCGTCGTCGCTCTGGCAGCAAGCTTCGAAGGCAAAGTCTCGTTGGTCGTCGCGGTTACGGGCGACCTGACGAAGAAAGTTAGCGCCGTGGACTTGGTTAAGACCGGCGCAGCAGCGGTAGGAGGCAAAGGCGGCGGCGGACGTCCCGACATGGCCCAAGCCGGAGGCTCCGACACCTCCGCGATGTCCAAAGCCATCGAAGCCATCGAAGCCGCGCTAAAAGTAAAGTAAGGAGTTGCAAAACGGTTAGGCGCACAGAATTGAAAGTAAGATAACTCGCTATATTCGTTAGACTGATTTTCCCCGCGTGCATGGAAATCTGGAAAGATTGCTTTTTGGCGAAATATTTACCATAATTCCCAGCGCTTTTCCTTTTCATTTTCCTGTAGCTTACTCACCATGTCCGGTTCTGCACCTTCGTCCAACATTGGTCGTGTGACGGCCGCTGTTCTTGGGTTCGTTGTTTTCTTCTGCGTTTCGATGATCGGCGGGACCGGTTATTTGAAGTACAGGCTCGACCGCGCCGAAGCGGCGTTGGTTTCGGTGGACAATGCGCCTTCGGACAGCCAAAACGCGTTTAATAGGCTTCGGCAGGAATGGGGATACGGCGGCTTTCTTGGGTTAGCTCAAAACTACCTGTTCTCGCACGACCTTTCAGGGATCGCGGCGATGAAAGAGCATATCAAGGCTGCGGACGCCATCGTCGCTGAATTGCCTACGTCCATTCCCGTAGCTACTAAAAAAGAACTGGCCTCCGTCGCTTCCCTTTTCGATTTGGCGATGGAGAAAATTGCCGCTCCGGCAGGCGGAGAGCTTTCCAACGAGCTTATTGCCGCCGATCTTTCCCCTCTGTACGCCGCCGTGACAGCGCTTGATACGTTAAGGGCATCCACGACTTCCAAAACGCAACTCGATCTGCAAAATCAGGTTCAGCTTTGGGCAACGCTGCTGACGGTCGTAAGCTGGCTTAGCCTTATTCTTGCCGCCGGATGCGCGACAGCGATTTACATGGTTTTACGCGACAAGAAATCGGCTCCGATGCATGCTTTGGCCCAGAGCATTCAAAATATGGCCCATGGCGACATGCGGTCCGCTATTTGGGGGATCGAGCGACAGGACATGGTTGGCGAACTGGCGCGAGCCATCGACATTGCGCGGTATAACTTCAGCCACCTCCCCGACGTCTCGCTGGTAAGCGAACAAGGCCCCGTGCGGCTGAGATTCGAAGGAGGCTCACGGTCTCTATTCGAAGGCATGATGAAGGCGATTTCGACGGATTCCGAGACCATCCGCGAGCAGGCTAACGCATTGACGAACGCGATCAAGCAGCAGAAAGAAGCGATCGGGCTTCTTACGTCGAGGGTCGAGACCATTCTCGACGAGATCGAAAAAGGAAGCAAAGACGGAAACAAGCAGATCATGAAAGCCATTGCCGAAATGGCGGGCGGAGCCGAAAATCTCAAGAATGCCCATGCACACACGTCGGATCAATTGGCGCGGTTGATCCCCGCCATTCAGGACCGCGCGCAAGGACTGGCCGAGATCACACAAATTACAGGCAAGCAACTGACTCATACCTTGCAGTCTCTAGCGTCGAGCGAGATTACCTTGAAGGCTAACGCCGATCAGGTCAAGGAGACTCTGGATAAGCTGTCTTCGACGGCGGACGATCTGGGGCAGCGGCTTTTCGGCGCGATCAACCTGCTTCAGGCGGGCGGAAAGGTGCTGAACGAAACCACAGAAAACATCAGAACCCGGTGGAGCGACGCCAGCATTTCGGACAAGCTTTCCTCCATTTCGCAGCAGCTTTCTGGGCTTCAGGACAAGCTCGACGTGCAGGCGGATTCGCAATTTGGTCTTGCCAAAGCGCTGGAAGAGACCTCCCATAGAAGCGGCGATACGCCCGACACACTGCGCGCGGCGCTCGCGCCTTTGGGGACGCAGATTTCGGGCATCATGGAGCATCTGGGCGATTTGCAACAAATGCTTAATGCTCAGGCGCGTTCTCAAGAGGATGTCGCGAAGGCGGTGGCCCAGGCCTCACACGGAACGTCAAGCGAAATGCAGGAAGCTGCGCTAAATTCGCTGACGGGGCAGTTGGGTCAGGTCATGGATCAACTGGCATCCTTGCACGTCGCGCTGACCGAGCGCGTCGCGCCTGTTGCGGAAATCTTGCCTGCCGGACCGGATTCCAACGGACTTGCGGCTATCGAAGATAAGATTGGCCAGTTGGTTGAATTGGATGGAAGGGTCGCTGTGTTCGTCTCTGCCCTGCCCGGAGATTTAAGACAAGCATTGAAAGAGGAAATCCAGAGCGCCTCGGCGGCATCGGCTCCGGACAAGGTTGTCGAGCTTCAGAAGAAGATCGAAATGCTGCTTGCCGCATTGTCCGTATCGCCTCATTACGCCCGAATGATCCAAGAGGTAGGGGACAAGCTGACGGCCCGCATCGACGAACAACGTACGCTGATAGAAAGCAAACTGCAAACGCTAGAGAAAATAGCGACGACCCCGCAGGCAAACAATGGAAACGCTCTGCCGCAAGATCTTCAGAAACAGTTTCTTGACCAGTGGTTCCAGATGTCCGCGCAGATTGAGGCTTCGCGCTCAAGTATGCTCGAAGCCATCGGCGAACAGCTTCGCGAACTTGAAACCCGCCTTGCCCAACATCCAAACAGCAAAAGCGCCTCGGACCGCGAGGTTCAGCTGCATATCGAAAAGCAGACAGAGATCTTGACCGAGATGGTTTCGACGTTAAGCCTGATTGACGCCCACATGCAGCAGATCAAGCCGGAAACCAACGCGGCGTAGAATCTGGCTCAAAGAGCGTTTTCTCCGAGGAAATCTTTGATCCCGGCAAGGGCGTTGAGCGCCCTATTCGTACCGCGCATGACCTTTAGCAAATCGGATGTCTGTCCGGGATGGAGAAACAGGTAAGCGAGCGCGCGAAAGGCGCTGGCGCTCCCATCCTCCTTTATCGCGGCCATCACAAAGGGAGGAACGTTCATGACCGCGTCATCGCAGACGGCCCTGACCACAGCTAAAGGAAGGCTTGCCTCCGAAGCGATTTCGGCGGCGCATTGGCTTTCCATGTCGACAATAGCGCAGCCTGATTTGCGGAACAGAGCGTCCTTTTCGCCGATGGTAGGCACCAGTATTTCGGAGCCGAAGACGCCCCCACGCCGCGCGTGAGGAATTTTCTTTGCGATCTCGCGACCCCACGCTTCATCGCATGGCCACTGACCGGTTTCGGACGCGACGCGGGTGGCGACAAAGACGTCCCCAAGGCGGACGGACGAGTCAAGAGATCCGGCGATACCGAAGCTGAGAAGCTTTGTCGCGCCGAGAGCCACTAATTTGCGTGCGAGGTCGCGCGCCTTGCGCGGCTGGGCGGCGGCGCAGACAACCGCGCTTCCCGGGATGCCGCGCGCAATCCGTTTTTCGGAATCGAGACCGCAGAGAATGCCGATCATCGGCTACATTCCATACAATGTTGTCGGCGCATTGCCCGATTGCAGGCTTGTGTACCGCGCCAGCGCCCACTGCGGGAAAAACGCCTTATAACCGTGATAGCGAAGGTAGAAGACTCGCGGAAAACCCACGGCCGTGTAGCGCTCTTCGTCCCATGTGCCGTCGGGCTTTTGGTTCTTCATCAGCCATGCGACGCCTCGCTTGACCGCGTCGCTTTGGACTTCGCCCGCCGCCATCAGCGCAATAAGCGCCCATGCGGTTTGCGAGGGTGTGCTTTCGGGACCTTCGCCCTTGGGGCGGGATTTCCAATAGCTTGCGCCGTCCTCGCCCCAACCGCCGTCTTCTTTCTGTTTTTCGGACAGCCAGCGGACCGCGCGGCGGATCATTTTGTCCTTGGGATTAACGCCGACAGCATTGAGCGCGCACAGAACCGACCATGTGCCGTATATATAGTTGGTGCCCCACCGTCCGAACCAGCAGCCTTCGGGCTCCTGCTCTTTACGAAGGTAATCGATTCCCGCCTGAATCTGCGCGTTCTCTTTCCTGTATCCAAGTTGGGCCAGCATGCTAAGGCACCGCGCGGTCACATCCGCGCTCGGAGGGTCGAGGAGCGCCCCATGATCGGCGAACGGGATGCTGTTGAGATAATAATAGGTATTGTCCGCGTCGAAGGCTCCCCAGCCGCCGTTTGATGACTGAAGGCCCAAGACCCATTGGGCTCCGCGTTCGATGGCGTGGCGGTACTTGATGCGGTCAAAACGGTCGAGGGCCATAACGACAACCGCCGTGTCGTCGAGATCCGGATAATGCGCGTTGTTGTACTGAAAAGCCCATCCACCGGGAATCGCATTCGGGCGACGTATGGCCCAGTCGCCCATAACATCAAGCACTTGGCGCTCCTTCAGCCAATCGCAAGCCTTTTCGATAACTTCGTGCGGCGCTTTGGCTTCCATCAGCGCGTGCGCGGACAATGCCGTGTCCCAGACGGGCGAGAGGCATGGCTGGCAATATGCGCGTCCCGGCTTGTCAACGACCAGCTTGTTCACGGCCTTGCGCGCAATCGCATAATCGGAGCTTTCGGGCGCATAACCAAGGCAATCGAACATCATCACTGAATTCGCCATGGCCGGATAGATGGCCCCAAGACCATCTTCGCCATTTAATCTCTCTTTGACCCATGCGACGGCTTTCTCGATGGCCTTCGCGCGAAGGGTTTTGGGAATAAGGGGTTCTGCGAGGCGCAAAATGTCGTCCAGAATCTCAAACACCGGGCCAAGAATCAAATGCGCATTGTTTCGCGGTCCCCAGGACACAACCTTGGATGGTTCCTTAAGAAACAGCTCATTGACATTGATGTGGCGCGGATTGCGGGCCTTCGGCCTTTTAGCCATCAAAACCAGCAACGGCACGATGACGGTGCGCGACCAATACGACACTTTGTCCAAATGAAACGGAAACCATTTCGGCAAAAGCATGATTTCGACCGGCATCACCGGAACCGCCGTCCAAGGGGCTGCGCCGAAAAGAGCAAGCTGAATTCGCGTAAAGACGTTGCTCGCCGCCGCGCCGCCCTTGCTTAAAATGGCTTTCCTCGCGCGAACCATGTGCGGAGCATCGGTACTATCGCCCACGCATTTGAGCGCGAAGTAGGCCTTGACGCTCGCGCTGACATCAAGCGCGCCCTTGCGGAACAATGGCCAGCCGCCGTGCTCTTCCTGAATGGAGCGCAAATAGTCAGCCATGCGTTCGTGGAGCGGCTGATTGACCGTATCCAGAAAATGGTCAAGCAGAATGTATTCGGCGGGAATCGTCGCGTCCGCTTCGAGCTCGAACACCCAATGACCGTCGGCGTTCTGAAGTTTCAGCAACGCTTCGGAGCCGAGAGTCGCCGCAGCGGCGGCATTTTCACGAGAAAAAAGAGGCTGTGCAGGGTTTGGAAGGCTTTCTGGCATGGCTTAACGATGTTCCCCTCTTCGTAAATGGCCGGGAATTGACTCTTTAGACAATATTTTTAAGGACTTGTCCAGTTAACCGCGCCGCGACTTCAAGACGAAGATTATTCTCCCGAATTCGCTAAATCGCTGTATAATTAGGAATGAAAAATGCTGCCTTACACAAACTCAAATTGGAGCAATCAGCCATGGTCGATGTTCCTCCGGAAAACAAATTCGCACCAAAGATGAAAAAAAGGGTCCACTCTGATGGAATCCCTCATGGCCCTGAAGACGACGATTTTGAGGGCTTATGCGACCAGTACAGGGTTGATCCCAAGGTAAAAGAGTATCTGATCAACACGACGACACCCGGAGAACGAGATGTCGTCATCGGCATGGTCACCTCGGAGAATCCCGAGATCAAGGTTGAGGGACTCAAGATCATAGGCATCCAGCCAACTCCTGATGAACTGAAAAAAGCCGAGGAGCACAAGGAAAAACGCGAACATGAAATAGCCCTTCTGTTAGGAGCCGGGGCAATGGCGCTGTCCCCTTCCATGAAGAAAAAAGAGAAGGAAGAGAAGGAAGAGGAGGAAGATGCCTTTGTCCTGAGGACAAGAGCCGCGCTTCATAACAAGCCAAGAGCGGATACACCTTCCAGAGGATTGGGCGGTCGCGGCGCTCTATTTTCGGCACTGACGGGACCTACCGACTAACTGCATGAAAAAAAAGAAAGGTCGGAGGAAACTTCAGGCCGTTTTTTGGCTTGTCTTCCTCGCTGGTTGTCTCTGGGTCGTTTTTGCTCCTCACACCCGCATTTCTTCCCCACCACCCTCCATCACCGTCAAAGTCCAACATCCTTCTCAACCCGTCGAGCAGGCTTCGGAAAAGCCGCCACAGGCGCAAGCTCCGGAAGCATCCTTGCCGTCCGGAAAGCCTGCCTCCGATGAACAACCGAAAGAGGGCTCCGTAACCGTTCCGGTGATTCCCGAGCAGCCGTCCGAAGTTCCCGGGCGCATTGCGAAAATCGCCATCGTCATTGACGACATGGGCGCGGAGATGAAATCCAGCGAAAAAGCCCTCCGGCTTCCTGCCCCGGTCACGCTTTCATTTCTGCCTTACGCGGTGCGCACGCGCGAGCAAAGCAAAGAAGCCCGAGAGAGAGGACATGAGGTTTTGCTCCACATGCCCATGGAGCCTTTGGGACATGAAAATCCGGGTAAAGGGGCGTTAACGGTCGATCTCCCCATGGCGGAGTTGCATGCGCGGTTTGAAACGGCTCTTGCGAGCTTCACCGGGTTTGACGGGATCAACAATCACATGGGAAGCAAGTTCACCGCTTACTCGGACGGTATGGCCATGGTTGTGGACGACCTGAAGGAAAGGAACCTGTTTTTCCTCGATTCCCGAACGAGCGCCCAAAGCATCGGGACAAAAATCGCGCGGGAAAAAGGGCTTCCGACGATTGGCCGCGACATTTTTCTCGACGACGATCCCTCGCCCGAAGCCATTCGCAGACAAATCGCACTTACGGAACGCCTAGCGCGGCAGAAAGGACATGCGGTCGCCATCGGACATCCGCATGCGGCCACCATCGACGCTATCGAGACATGGGCAGCGGAGGCTCCGCACAGAGGGGTCGAGCTTGTGCCCGTGAATGCGCTGGTGGGCTTTTGAAACCTATGCCTTCATTTTTGCGATGGTCTTAGTTGTGCTTTGGCCTTGGACAAGTTCGGCCAACACGACTTTGCCGCCCCAGCTTTGGACTTCGGGCGCCCCAACCACTTTGTCTATCGTATAGTCCGCGCCCTTGACCAAAACATCCGGGCGAATGACCTTAATCAGTTCAAGCGGGGTTTCTTCGCTGAAAAGGACCACCTGGTCCACGTCCGCCAGAGACGCCAAGACCGTGGCTCTTGCGGTTTCATTCTGGACCGGCCGGGTTTCGCCTTTCAGGCGCTTGACTGACGCGTCGGTGTTGAGGCCCACGACCAGTTTGTCGCATGCGGCGCGAGCCTGTCGCAGCAAATAAATATGGCCGGGATGCAATAGATCGAAACAACCGTTCGTAAAACCAACTTTGTATCCCTCTTTGCGCCAGCGCTCGGCAATATCCTTGATCTCGCCCCAACCAGTCAGCTTGTCTTCGGCCCGCTGGGTTTCGGCATGCCTAAGTTCTTTCGCAATTTCATCACGTGTTACGGCTGCCGTCCCGATTTTGCCGACGACAACGGAACCGGCAATATTTGAAAGTTCGGAAGCTTCCGACGGAGTGAAGCCGCTGGTTAAAGCCAAGGCAAGCGTGGCGATGACCGTATCCCCTGCCCCCGAAACATCGAAAACCTCGCGAGCCTTGGTTTGAAAGTGTTCTGTTTTATTATCCTTGCGAACAAGGCACACACCCTCGGCTCCAAGCTTGCAAAGAACAGAGCCAATATCGAAATCGCCGATAAGGCTGTGGGCAGCTTTGTCGGCATTCTCGATGGATTGAATCGCAATGCCCGTGGCGTCCGCAAGCTCCTTGCGGTTCGGGGTCAACCACGAAGCGCCTCTGTAACGGCCAAAATCCCGGCCTTTTGGATCGACAATAACGAGCTTTCCGGCTTGCTTCGCGATCTTGATGGTTTCGGAGATGACAAACGGTGTCAGAACGCCTTTCACGTAATCGGAAAGAATAACGGCGTCGGCGTTGTCCACGACCTTCCGAAGGAATTCGACGATTTGTTTCTGTATATCCTCGGCAATGGGCTTGGCCTGTTCACGATCGGCGCGAAGGAGTTGCTGGCTTCCCGCAACGTAGCGGGTCTTTTGCGTTGTGGGGCGCGAGGAATCGCGGAGAAGATGCGCAGTGACGCCCGAGAGAATGGCAAACTCATGCTCAACGCTGTCCGCGGCTTCGTCGTTGCCAACGACACCAATGACCTCCACTTTGCTCCCAAGAGCCGCAAGATTACGCACCACATTGCCCGCGCCGCCAAGCGTCGCGGTCTCGCGCTGGACATGAAGCACAGGTATCGGCGCTTCTGGAGAGATGCGCTCTACCTGCCCGTAGATATAGCGGTCAAGCATCAGGTCACCGATGCACAGGATTCGGCGGGAGGCAAAGGTGTCCAGGCGCTGGGAGAGAGTCGACATGAAGGGGTTCCTATATCCTTGTTTTTGCGTCTAATAGACAAGCTTGACTTACGTTTGACAAGTGTATTCATAGTAGCTGTTTCATTTGGTTTATTTGAGGTTTTTATGAAAAGAGCCTTTGTTTTTCCCGGCCAGGGTAGCCAATCCGTTGGAATGGGACGCGAGCTTTCCCTTGCTTTTTCGGAGGCGCGCGAAGTTTTTGAGGAAGTCGACTCGGCCTTGAGCCAGCATTTGAGCTCCCTGATTTTTGAGGGCGATCCCGAACAACTCAAGCTTACCGAAAATGCCCAACCGGCGATTATGGCGGTGAGCATGGCTGTCGTCCGCGTTCTGGCCAAACAAGGAAATTTTAAGCTTCCGGATGCAGCCGCGTTTGTGGCCGGGCATAGTCTGGGCGAATACTCGGCCCTGTGCGCGGCAGGGAGCTTGACGCTTTCGGATACTGCCCTGCTACTCAAGAAACGCGGAATGGCTATGCAGGAAGCGGTCCCTGTGGGCGTGGGGACTATGGCAGCGCTGATCGGAGCAGACGTTCAAATCGCTTTGGAAATCGCAGCCGCGGCAGCGCAGGGAGATGTTTGCGCGGCGGCTAACGATAACGCGCCGGGGCAAGTGGTGATTAGTGGACATGCGGCGGCTGTTGACCGAGCAATCGCCATTGCTTCGGAGCGCGGGCTTAGGCGATGCATTAAACTTCCGGTTTCAGCGCCATTCCATTGCTCTCTTATGCAACCTGCGGCGGAAGTCATGCGGCGAACACTGGCAGAGATCAATATCGGCAAGCCATGCGTTCCGGTGGTGGCGAATGTGACGGCAGAAGCCGTATCCGACGCCGCCACGATAAGAGAGTTGCTGGTGAGGCAGGTCACGGGGGCGGTGAGATGGCGGGAATCGGTTCTTTACATGAAGCAACAGGGAGTTTCGCAGCTTATCGAATGCGGAAACGGATCGGCTCTGGCCGGGATGGCGAAGAGAATCGATAAAGAAGTGGCTGCCGTATCGCTTTCAACGCCGCAGGGTATTGAAACGTTCTTAAAAGGGTTGTGATGCCGGACTTTCTCCTTGTTTACATCTTAGCCTCGTCACGGGCGGAGGCGGAGAAGATTGCCGAAACGCTTGTCGGCGAAGCATTGGCAGGGTGTTGCAATATCTTCGATGGCGTCCGGTCAATTTACAGATGGCAGGGAAAGGTTGAGCGCGCAGACGAATGCGCAATGATCGCCAAAACCTCCGCCGAAAAATTAGAAATGCTTATGAATCGCGTAAAAGAGCTTCATTCTTATGAATGCCCATGCATCGTGGCCACGCCGATTGTGGCGGGCAGCGAGGCGTATCTGGAGTGGCTGAAAAGCGAGGTTTAAACCCGCACTTTAAAACGCTAAGAGGCGCAATAAAAGGGCGGCGAACCACCTGAGCAGGAGGTGGAAGTTGAAGCCAGCGGCAGCGAGGACGGCGTTGAGGCGGTCGCCGCTGTGACCTGAGAGATAATTTGTTCCCATGCGGTGTTCGGCCTTGACGTGACCGATGACGGGCTCAACGGCAGCGCGGCGCTTCATTTCGCGCCGGATTTGTTTCGTGACGTTGCGGACTTGATCCGTGATCCAGATTTTGAACTTGTTCCTGTAATTGTGGCCTTTGTAGCCTTTGTCCACATGGCCTCTTCCAAGATCAACGCCGACAGGCGTTCCTCGCCCATGCGTCAGTGAAGACCGGTCGAACGGCGCTTTGTGCTGAAAGAACTCTTCCCCGCACAAATATGGTAATATGGGTCGCGCACCCACCGCTCGGTCAGGTCTTCGTCCGACAGGTTTTCCATATGCTTGATGATCGCAAGCCCGACCATCAGCCGCGTGGGCACGGCGGTTGGCCGGGACCGTCTTTATACACTGCCCTGAACGTCTCGCTCATGTATCCCCAATCGATCTTCCGGCTCAGCCGCACCAATGGGTGTTTCATGTCGATGAACGGATCCAGCCGTGCGCGCCATGGGTTGATGCGCATGCGATTATGCGGCTATCTTCCAGATAAATGGCAGTTCGATCACGATCTTCGTATAATTGTGGAACGAGCTTTCGATGCGAGCGCTCCCGCCCACTTCCTCAGCAGCCACTTTCACCGCCGACATCCCCACGCCGCGCCCTCCAAGAGCCGTGACCTCATTAGCCGTCGACATATTGCCGTCGAACAAATGCTGCAAGAGCTCTTCACGACTCGCTTTCGCCAAGGCCTTGTTCGATGCAATCGCGGGCAGTTGCTTAAGCCGATTGGGATCGATGCCGCTGCCATTGTCATGGAAAACGATGCGAAACCAATCTGCGCCATTTCGTTTGATCTTTTCGGTTGTGATAATAACTGTGCACTTTTCCGGCTTGCCGCGCTGCTTGCGAACGTCGGGCTCCTCGACCCCATGCCTGATAATGTTTCTGGAAATGTGCGTCAGGCTCGCGAAGACATGCCCATATGATTCTGTCAGGATCGGGAAGTTTTCGCCTTCGATCCGCGGCTGCTCAAGCGCCTTTCCGTAACGGTCCGCAAGCTCGCGCAGTTCCGCCTGAGTGTTGGCCAAGAGGCTGTGGATGGGCTCGCCGATCAACAGCGTCGTGTATTTTAAACGAAGCGCCGCGTTTGCCTCATCCGCCGGAATACAGGACAGGACGTCCTTCAGGGAGTCGAGCGAAATCGTTCGGATCATCCCCTGCTTATCGAACGACGGCCCGAGGATCTCCGAGATTTCCTCGCGCGCTTCCGACAGCGCCGTTTTCACCGAGACAAGAGCCGCCATCAAAACGGTATCGCCCTTAAATCCCGGCTCAATGCTATCGGGGAAAACGGTCTCAACATGATGCAGGCTCTTCGCGACCTTATCGAGATAATAGATCCCCGCCACGCCCTTAAAGGTATGGACATCGCGCTTGACCTGCTCCAGCGATGCGTCGGCGAAAAGCTTCTGCGGTTGGGAAAAGAAGTCCATAATCCCGTTCCAAAAGCGCACGAACATGTTCCGGCTCGACAAAAGCCGCAATGTGCGCAGAACCCTGTTTTGTCTTTCCTGATTCAACTGCGCCGCCGCGATCTCTTCCGAATGATCCGTCGCAATTACAAGCACGGACTGAACATTTCCCGAAGCATTCAAAATCGGGCGATAGGCCAAAGAAATCGGCGTCTCGCCTTTGCGAACTTTGTCGTCGGCATCGTAGTAGTATCGTGGCAGCATGTCCAAAAGGCTCTGAACGGACATGGCGAAAGTATCGCTACCGATGAAGATAAGGTTCAGCAATTCTTGCAAGCCTTCTCGCTCCGAGGCCGACATGTTCAAAACATCCGCCAAAGGATGCCCCGAAGGCGTCTGATTCAAAAGCTTTACGCAAGCCGTTGAGTAATTTTCCGAGCACACTCCGTCGGGACCGAAGGTAAAAAGCCCTTCCTTCAGCGAGTTGAGCATTGCGTTCATCGACGCATAAAGCAGCGAAACCTTCTTAAGCATCGCCACGCGCTCAATATTGTCGCGGAAAACGGTCAACGCGCTGACAAGGCGTCCAAGTTCGTCATGGCGCGCAAGCGCGTTAAGATCGATCCGTGTGTCACCATCGGCCAGATGTACGGTAGCCGCAGCCAACGTCTTGATAGACCGCACGGTTGAATAAGCGAGAGGAATCATAACCCCCAGCGACAGGATCAGCACCGCCGAACTGAAGATAAGAATAAATTGCGTTCGGGCGCGCGCTAAAGAGTCGGCCCTCTCGGAAGCCTTGCGGGATGCGACAAGAAAATCATTGGAAACCGATGACAGGTTGCCAATCATTTCTTCGTAGGCACCGCGCAAAGGAACGATAAACGTCACGGTTGCCTTGAAATCGATGTCGAGCATGCTGCCCACGAAACCGACTGCTTTGCGATACTGGCGAACATTTTGGAGCGCGCCATCGATTTGGGGCAAGTCCTCTGGCCGAGCATAGTAACTTTTAAATCGGGACAACGAGACGGATATCTGCTCCAATTGGTCCGAAAGCTCCTTCGTTCTCTGAACGACGTCCTGCTCCATTCCCGCCGCTTTTTTCGTCTGAAGCAGATACAGTTCGCCATTAACGGCGCGCAAACGGTCCACACACTGCTCAAGCAGCAGGCTCGCGTTATATTTGCGCTCGACGACATCGTTCAGGCTGTTCTTAATGACATTAAGGGCGTTCAGCGCCGCATATTCGATGACGCATACCAAGATAAGCGCCAAAAGCGACGGGATGGCGAACTTCAGCGCAAAAGGCCAGTTTGAAGTCGAGAAAATCTTGGGCATTAAGGACCGGAAGCAATGGTCAACGCGGATAAAAAATCCGCACCCAATTTAATAGCCCATCCCCCCGAATGCAAAAACAATCTAGGAAAATAGGCGCCCGAAGCTTTCCACAAAACTCAGAAGTGCATCGTTACGCCCAGGAACAACCGCCGTTCGAGAATCGTATATGGATTTTCCTTAGTCCGCATGTTGCTGAGATTCGACCCCGAAAGAGCGACGACAAAATTATCGTCAATCTTATACCCCACGCGCGCGCCGACCGTATAATAATTGTCGATATGCACGATTGTCGGCAGAGACAGGGGGGTTGTCGTGCGCAGCACATCCGTAGACGAGCCATAATGCGTCGATCCGTCAAGTTCCCATTTTCCGATAGTCTTTCCGACGTGTCCGCGAATTTCATGCTGCGGCGCCGAGCCATTAAATGCCAAGTGCTCCTTCACCGCAGCGCTGTCGTGAACATAGGTATAGCTGTAGCTCGCATCCCAACGAAATCCATCGAATGTTCCATCAATGGAAAGCTCACCGCCAATACCATGCGCAGGCCCAAGATTCCCCTGCCCCTGCGTCATGATCGTCACCAACTCGCCATGAGAATCCAGCCCGGTTGTTACCGTCGGCGTCAAGTCGCCGATAATATCCCGGCTCGACTTATAATACGCCGCAACGTGAACCTTTGAGAAAATTTCCGGAACCTTCCTGTCATAAGCCAAATTGTAATCGTTCATGATAGTTGGCTTAATATAAGGCGAGCCCAGAGCCTGGTAAACAAGGCGCGGATAGCCTGGGGGCGCTCCGGACGTGATATATTCATTTCCAAAGAAGCCCGCGTTGATAAGGCTTGGGTCCTGAATGCCGCGTCCGTAGGTCGCGCGCAATGTATCCTTATCGGTCACCGTCCAAACAAGGCCGGAGTTGAACGCAAAAGTCTGGAATTGCCTATCGAAATCCGCCTTCGTGTACGGCTGCGTCGATCCGAAAAGCACGGTATCGTTCAACGTGCCCCCCATCGCATCCATTTGGTTAACTTCATATTGCGCGGCGTTCGTCCATGACAGGTCGTCGCGAATATGCCAAAGCCACGTTCCGCCTAAAGAGAAAACATCCTGATTAATGATGGGCTTCTCGTAAGTGTCATAGTAATTGCTTTTGAAAGTGATGTATTTGTGCCTGTACTCACCCGCTATGCGGAATGTATGGCTCGGCCCGACATCGAAAAGGTCTTCCATACGACTAACGAACAAACTGTTTGTCGTGCTCACTACTTGGGGATCCGTTCCGTATGCGCCCAGCAAAGCATATGGATTCGGGAACTGCCCCGTATAATCCAGAATATTCTGGTTGATATAATTGTCATGCTTGATCGTCCCGAAAGGCGAAGCCCACTGCCAACCGCCGCGGACCGAATAGGTCGTGGTGGACGTCGTGTGTTCAGTAAAGTCAGGCAAGACCTCCTCGCCCTTCTTGCGGGACGCCGAGATTTCGCCGCCAACGATAAACGTCGGCGACACCTTAAAATATCCGCTGCCATTCACATATCCGTGAAACGGATTCTCCGCCCCGGCATAATCCGAAGGTCCAGTCGCCGTTCCCGCAAACTCGTGTTCAGTCAGCCCTCCCGTGGAAACCTTCACGCCACCGACCCGGTCGATCCGCTGAGTGACAGTTGCGTCCCCCTGATAAGAAGACTGTGTCCCCAAGGTAAAATTAGCTACATTATTGGTGTCATAAAGAGGGCTGTAGGTGATGATATTCACGACGCCACTTGTCGCATTTGATCCAAACAGTGCCGAACTTGCGCCGCGCACAACCTCAATCTGGCGAATATCGTCAACGTTTATGGGCAAATTTTCCCATTGGGTACGTGAATAGTCATAGTTGAACACTTGCCTTCCATCGATCAAAACAAGAAGACGCGGGCTGTAAGGCTGCTGAAAGCCGCGAATACCGACGTCGTACTCATTGACGCCCGTCTGGAGAAGATTGAGGCCCGCCGCATACATATTGAGAATTTCCGGAATTTTCCGAAGACCCGACTGGCGGATTTGATCGGCGGTAATGATGGTCATGTCGGCAGCTGTTTCACTGGCGCGTTGAGGCGTTCCTGTTGCCGACGTCGTAACCGGCTCATCAAAGATGTCCTGCAAAGCGCCGTAATTGATGAATTGGGCCCTTGCCTGCCCGCCGGAAAGAACAAAGGCGGCAACTGCAGAAAAAACGACCACCGAACCGCTTTTCATCAACGATCTCTTCATAGGATATTCCTTTGCGAAAACACCAACCGCCCCAAGAGAACTAGACCTTCTTTACCAGCATGATGAACGCCGAATCAAAATTGATCTTAGCCGTTTCGCTGGCCGCGCGGCTAAAATAGATTTGAACGACATTCTGTGATTCGATCCCGAGGATGCACTTGTTCGCACGCACACACTCGATATCCGAGGTCATGGTCAAAATTCCATGAGACGCGGAGATTTGCGCGATTCTGTCAAACTGAGCTTTCACGCCCGTCGTGATGAAGGCGAAGCTCACCTGCGAAAGCTTGTCTATTTCGGCAAGAGGAATAAGCCGTCCCGAGACTCCGGCCCCTTCCGATGTTTTCACACCAGCGTCCAGAACCGCCTTGATCGACTCGGCGCTGGACTTGGACTCCGAGTTACCAGGATCATAGACGATGCCCATCACCAAGGGCGCGGGCAGTTCGCGATTAAGCATCGACAGAATCTTAACGCCGACAAGAACGTCAGTGTTCTCCTTGGCCGCCGCCGGAACCGCCAATGCGAACAAAAATCCGACCGCAGCAATGGCCGCCATCGTTTTCTTCAAACGGGAGAAAATAAAAAACGCTTTGGACATCACATGATCTCCGTAATAAGTATGGTTAGGAGATCGTTAAAACATAATTATTTACAAATCATAAACACGAAAATGAGCAAAAGAAAAAGGGTTCATACCTGTTTCGATTTTTTTAAGCGAAGCACGACGCCTCACATATAATTAATCTCTTTTTGATAAACTTTGTTGTTGTTAGTTTGTTTCGAGTTTATCTTTTCCATGGGACAAGAAATGCCGTCGATCGTGAAAGACAGTCGCATCCTCATTGTTGACGACAGTTTAATCATCCGAGCGATGATGCGAAATCTTTTGTCCGAAATGGGCTATTCCAGTTTCGAAGAAGCGGAAAACGGCCTTGTCGCATGGGAGAAGCTTCAGAAAGCAAAGTCCGAAAACATGCTGTTCCGCATCATGATTCTCGACTGGTCGATGCCCGGCATGAATGGACTCGCACTACTGGAAAAATGCAGGGAGGATCGAGGGCTGGATAGCATGGCTATCGTCATGCTGACGGCCATCAGTGAAATAAGCGATATGATGCTAGCAATCAAAAAAGGAGCGACGGCATACGTTACAAAACCTTTCGAGCCACAAAAAGTGGCCGAAGCGATAAAACAAATCTCAGCATGGGCGGAAACAATTGGCCACACTTGAACAAAGCAGTGAAAAAGTCAGCGCCGACGTAGTCGATTCCATCAAGAAAAATATCGAACGGCTGGTGCGAGATGTTTTTCTTCTAATGTTTAACCTCACTCTTTTCGACGCGCCCGATGCGGTGATCGATGACGAGGACTCAGTAACCGCGCGTCTTGTCTTGCGCCATGAAAAAATTAAAGTATGCATTTCCTTCCGCATCAAAAGCACAACAGCCGAAATTATAGCAAAGCGTGTGGGCATTGTGCAAACGGACAACCAATCTCTTGCGCTTTATCAAGATGTGGTCTGCGAACTTACGAATATTGTCGGAAATAATCTTCGCACTGTTCTGTCAGAAGTTCCTGGACTTTATTTCGACTTCGACATCCCGAACATAGTCGTGGGCGAGGCTTGCCCTTGCGAGCAACCATCACCAAACATCGTGTTCAAAAAAGATTTCGAGATTTCCCCCGAAGCGCACATACGCCTCAGCCTTGTCTGCGATTCGCAAGGCGCCAGCCCAGCATCCCCCATACAGGCGCATTGACTACTGTTTGCAGAATGAGCAAAGATACATTGAGGTAATTACATTTCTCGGTGCGGCGCAGCAATGACATGTCAATTACAATTGTCAGCCTTTCGCGTGCGACTAATCCATAACAACGAGCATGATGCCAAGAAGGCATCTGACACAAAATGCTCCAAACCTAATGGGAAAATCGAGGACGTGAATCCTTCGTTTTTTTTGTAAAAAAATTTTCATCATGCATTGGTATGTTTTTTATAAAGTTTGAGATAATTTTTTGACATTTTATCAATTTTTAACACCCTTTCGTCTAATATGATTTTCTCTTATGTAGAAAGTTAGCCTTAGATGACCGAGGAAAATGATTTCATCGAGGTATTAGCGGCGTCCGGCGACCTTGCGTACAACTGGGACCTCGTCAAAGACTCGATCCTGTGGTTTGGTAACTGGAAAGCCTTGTTCGAGGGAGATGCCCCGCCCAAAGATTCCCAGGCGCTCTTTCATCTCATACATCCGGATGATCTCCACATCTTTTTTAGCGGAGAGGCCAACGCGCTTAATCGGCAGTTTCGCATAAAAACGCCATCGCTCGGCATTCTTTGGGTTCATGAGCGCGGGCGGTGCGACAATGGAGCAAACAAAAATCCCGTGAGGCAGCGCGGCGTCTGGCGCATTATTGACGCGCCGCAACGGTCCCCGGTTTTGTCTGAAGAGCCAATGCACGATACGCTGACAGGGTGCTTTAAACGTCATGCGCTTCATGCGCAACTTTCCCGGATGATCGAAAACGCCAAGATGGCGCGGCGAGTGGGCGCTTATCTTGTCATTGATGTAGATAAAATGTCATTCGTCAATGAGGCCATCGGAGCCGAAGGTGGCGACTCGGTTTTGCGGGGTGTGGCGCAAAGGTTGGCGCAAATCGTCCCAACACGAGCGGTTTTGGGGCGCGTGGCAGGAGATACCTTCGGCATTATTTTACCCGAACCTTTAGGGAACGATCTTGAAGCGCTTGCGGATCGCGTGATCGACGATTTCCGGAATTCGCCGCTTATCGCAGCCAATGCGCCTTTGCACATCACCGTTTCGGTGGGAGGGGTACGCGTTCCGACGGTGGCCAAAAACGCCAACGAAGCGATGATCTTCGCCGAGCAAGCCTTGCATATGGCGCATCAGCGGGGACTTAACAATTTTATCGAATATATCGACAGCCCCTTGCGTGTTCAGGAAAACAGGCAGTTGCTTGAGTTAACTGAGCAAATTAAAGCGGCATTCAAGTCGAATTCTTTCCGCCTTGCCTACCAGCCTATTGTTGATGCCGTAAATAGCCAGCCTGTCTGCTATGAGGCGCTTGTGCGCATGTTCGGAGAAGGCGGTAAACCTATTCCTGCAGCACGGTTCGTTCCAACTATTGAACAGTTGGGGCTTGCGGGACAACTTGACAGGCTCGTTCTTTCGATGGCCCTGCGCGATCTTGAAGCGGCGCCTTCGCTGTCGCTTGCCGTGAACATTTCAGGATTCTCAGCGTCGCAGCCCGAATTCGCGGACCATATGCGTAGCATGCTTGAGCACAAACCGGATATCGCAAGCCGTCTCGTGGTCGAAATCACCGAAACGGCGGTGCTTGTGGACATCGCCGCAACAAGGCGGCTCATTTTGACGCTTCGGGAATTGGGGGCACGCGTTTCGCTTGATGATTTCGGAGCAGGTTCAACCTCTGTGCGATATTTACGCGAACTTGGCGTTTCGATCATGAAGATCGACAAGGATCTTTTAAAAGATGTTTTGACCGACCACGAACAGCAACATTTAGTCAAAGTCCTGATCGACCTTGCTGAAGGGTTGGGCATTCAGACCGTCGCGGAAGGCGTCGAGACGCAAGAAACGGCGGAGTGGCTTCGCAACACGAAGATCGACTATCTGCAAGGATATTATTTTGGGATGCCCTCTCTTGACCTTCCCAACGCCAAGAAAGACGACGCCTTGGCTTGATCTTGGAAAAAAAGAATTTGGCCACAAAGATCATGGATAGGCCCTAAAACATCGCTTTCCAATTTTTCCTTTAAAATTGAGCATCATAGGATTTGACGGACGTGGTATAGTCCTTTCCTGGAAATCATCCGATCAACGAGGGAGGCAGCTATGGACGAATGCAAATCGGGTTCTTGTGGCATGTATAGTGGAATGCACAAAATGGGGAGAGCGATGCATGGTTTTCATGAAGAGATGAGCGGAAGATGCAGTTGTGGATGCACATCAGAGTGTTCATGCGGATGCGGCGGCGGCTGTAATTGCTCATGCTGCTGTAACAACATGGGCGGGGAACACGAAAAGTGCATGGAGCTCATGATGCTGGCCAAAATAGCTCATAAAGAGTTGCTTATTGAAAAAATGAAAGCGGCGCTTGAAGCGAAGATGGGCAAAAAAATGGACAAAATCGCGGACATTGCCGTGGATGCGGCACTTTCGTGGATGAAGAACAAGATGTCTGAGCGTCAAGCTCATGCGGAGTTCGATGAAAAACTAATGGATATTTTCAAGAACGGCTAAAACTGACTTATATTGAGGGAGACGCGCCCGGTTTACGGGCGCGTCCGGGCACTCCCTAATGGCGATGCCATATGCCCGCGCATGCCGGAAAAAAGATATGACTTTCCCCATTTTTGCCGATGTCAAAAAGCCGGATTTTCGCCCCGAAGCAGGCAAAAAATTCGAGCTTGTATCCGACTATCGCCCGGCTGGCGACCAGCCGCAGGCCATAGAAGCGCTGACTCGCGGGCTGACTGAAGGGGAGCGCAATCAGGTTCTCCTTGGCGTCACCGGTTCGGGCAAAACCTTCACCGTCGCTCAAACGATCCAAACGCTTCAGCGTCCCGCCCTGATCCTTGCGCCGAACAAAACGCTTGCTGCGCAGCTCTATGGCGAAATGAAAACATTTTTCCCCAACAATGCGGTCGAGTATTTCGTCAGCTACTACGATTATTACCAGCCCGAAGCCTATGTTCCGAAATCGGACACCTATATCGAAAAAGAGTCGATGATTAACGAGCAAATCGACCGCCTGCGCCATTCGGCCACGCGCGCGCTTCTTGAGCGGGACGACGCGATCATCGTGGCGAGCGTCTCGTGCATCTATGGCATCGGCTCGATGGAGACGTATTCAAAGATGGTGCTGGCGCTCGAAAAAGGTCAGGAGATTGAGCGCAAGGCGCTGCTGGCCTCTCTTGTCGAGCTTCAATACCACCGCAACGACATTGGTTTCGCGCGCGGGAACTTTCGCGTCAAGGGCGACACCATCGAGATTTTTCCGGCCCATTTGGAAAGCATGGCTTGGCGCATCGCGATGTTCGGCGATGAAATCGAACGCATTATCGAGATCGATCCTCTTACAGGCGAAAAAGGAGCCGAGCTTGATGTCGTTAAGCTATACGCCAACAGCCACTACGTAACGCCGAAGCCGACCCTTGCCCAAGCCGCTGAGCAAATTAAAATCGACATGAAAAAGCGGTGCGAGCAGTTCTTGGCCGAAGGAAAGCTTTTGGAAGAACAGCGCTTGCGTGAACGGACGGCCTTTGATCTCGAAATGATGGCGGCGACGGGGTCGTGCTCGGGCATTGAAAACTACTCGCGCTATCTAACAGGCAGGTCTCCGGGGGAGCCTCCGCCGACTCTTTTCGAATACCTTCCGAAAAATGCCATGCTATTCGTTGATGAGAGTCATGTCATGGTCCCCCAGCTCCGCGGCATGTACCGGGGCGACTATGCGCGCAAGTCAACTTTGGCACAGTACGGCTTCCGCCTTCCGTCGTGCGTCGATAACCGCCCTCTCAAATTTGAAGAGTGGGAACTTATGCGACCGCAAACGGTTTTCGTTTCTGCAACCCCCGGCGATTGGGAGCTTGAGCAAACTTCGGGCGTTTTTGTCGAGCAGATTGTGCGCCCTACAGGCCTCATGGACCCGCCCGTCATTGTTCGCCCCACCGACAAGCAAGTGGACGATCTGATCGCCGAAATCCAATCCGTTATTGCCAAAGGCCTTCGCGTTCTGGTGACTACGCTGACGAAGAAAATGGCCGAAGCGCTGACCGAATACATGGGCGAGGCCGGGATCAAGGTCCGCTACATCCATTCGGACGTTGAAACGCTGGAGCGCATCGAGATCATTCGCGACCTTCGCCTTGGCGTTTATGATGTACTGGTGGGCATCAATCTTTTGCGCGAAGGGTTGGATATTCCGGAATGCGGCCTTGTCGCGATTTTAGATGCCGACAAGGAAGGCTATCTCCGTTCGCGCACGTCTCTGATCCAGACGATAGGCCGCGCTGCGCGCAACGTCGAAGGCCGGGCCATTCTTTATGCGGATCGTATAACGGGAAGCATGAAAGCCGCTCTGGACGAAACCAATCGCCGCCGCGAAAAGCAGCAAGCGTACAACGCCGCCAACGGCATCACGCCCGAGAGCATCAAGAAATCCATCGGCGATATTTTAAGCTCAGTTTATGAACGCGATCATCTGACGGTCAAAGCTGGGCTTACCGAGGACATTACGTTGTCGGGCAAAGACCTGCGCGCCCACATTCGCGACCTTGAGAAGCGCATGAAAGAAGCCGCCGCCAATCTGGAATTCGAGGAAGCCGCCAGATATCGCGACGAGATCAAGCGCCTGGAAACATCTGAGCTGGAACTCAAAGTTGCCCAGCCTTAAGCTTGCCTCGATGGCTATGGCGTAGATTTCTCCACGCCTAAACGCTTGATTTCCCAGCGCAGGTCAATGCCGTATTTATCTTTCACGCGGCGGCGAACTTCTTCGCCAAGTTTTTCGATATCAGAAGCCGTCGCAAAGCCCGTGTTGATAAGGAAGTTGGCGTGTTTTTCCGATACTTTTGCTTGGCCAATTTTCATCCCCCGGCACCCTGCCCCTTCGATAAGTTGCCAAGCCTTACGGCCCTCGGGGTCGTTCTCAGGGTTTGCAAATGTCGAACCGCCCGTTTTTTCGCCAATCGGCTGCGATGCACGGCGTTTTTGCTGAATCTCCTGCATACGTTTTTTAATCTCTTCGGGATCGCCCTCTTCGCCCTGCAAGTGCGCTTCGATAAAGATATTGTCTGCAGGCACGTCTGTTTTGCGATAATGAAACCCGATCTGCTCGTGCCTTAGCGTATGACGCTCGCCCCTTCTGTCCAACACGTCTGCCGTAAATACGATGTCCTTAAACTCACGGCCATAGGCTCCCGCGTTCATTCTCAAGCCGCCTCCGATGGTTCCCGGAATGCCATAGAGAAATTCAAGCCCTGCGACCCCAGCCGCCTGCGCTGTTCGCGCTACGTTCATATCGACTGCCGCCGCTCCTGCGTGGATGCCGTCAGACTGCACTTTGACGAACGCGAAATTCGGCCCCATGCGTACCACCACACCCGGGATGCCTCCATCGCGGATCAACACATTCGAGGCGACGCCCAGCACCGTCACAGGCACATCCTTAGGGCAATGCTTAAGGAAATAAGCAAGATCCTCGGCATCGACGGGGCGGAAAAGGACCTCCGCAGGACCGCCTACGCGAAACCACGTTTGATCGGCCAGCGGCCCGTTGGGAATCAATGGACCGCGCGTTTCAGGCAGACGCCCTATGAGGTCGTTATCAAAGACTGGGGGAACTTGTGGGGTCATCCAAAAATCCTTCTGGGAAAGCGATTGTCATCTGGAATCAAATGCTAGTGGACTGCGTCAGCTAAAAATACGGGAATGCTTTTCTTGCGGAACTCCCCCCTCCCTAACCCTCCCCGCGAGGGGGAGGGGAAGACTCCTCGGCCATTTCTCGACCATTGAGCTGACGCAGACCACTAGCCGTTTTCCACATCGCCGAACCTGTTTTCCAGATTCGAGAATCTCGTAAACTGCCCGTCGAAATGCAGTTTGACTGTGCCGATGGGGCCGTGGCGCTGCTTGGCGACGATTACTTCGGCAATGTTGTTTACTTCCTCGCCGCGCTGCATCCATCGGGCATAGCGGTCGTTAAACTTGCCTTCGTCTTCCTCGGGGCGGCGGGACGGTTCGCTGCGCGAGTGATAATACTCTTCGCGGTAGACGAACATCACAACGTCGGCGTCCTGCTCGATAGAACCCGATTCACGAAGGTCGGCGAGTTGCGGCGTTTTATCTTCACGGAGTTCGACCGCTCGCGAGAGCTGGGAAAGTGCGAGGACGGGGATGTTTAGCTCCTTGGCTAGCGCCTTGAGGCTTCGCGTAATTTCGGAAACCTCTTGAACGCGGTTTTCTTCGCGTTTTCCGCCCGTTCCATGCAAAAGCTGCAGATAGTCGATGACGATCAACCCCAAGTTTGGCGCAGTTCGTTTGAGTCGTCGCGCCCGCGTTCGCAGACTGGCGACGGAAAGCCCCGGAGTGTCGTCTATATAGAGCGGGCAGCGCGACATTGTTTGCGAAGCCTCGACAAATTTTGAAAAATCGTCGGCCTTAATCTCGCCGCGCCGGATTTTGTCGGAGGGAACGCTCGCAAAATCGCCAAGAAGGCGCGTCGCCAGTTGTTCGCTCGACATTTCAAGAGAGAAAAAGGCGACGCCCGCGCCGTTCTTGCCTTCGCTTTTATAGAAGGCATGCGCGGCGTTGAAGGCAATGTTGGTCGCCAGCGCGGTTTTGCCCATCGAGGGGCGCCCGGCGAGGATGATGAGGTCCGAGCGCTGAAGCCCGCCCATGCGGCGGTCCATGTCGGTGAATCCGGTCGTGACGCCCGTGATATGGTTGTCCCGCTTGTGGGCTTCCTCGGCCATCTTGATCGAGATGGTCAGCGCCTTTTCGAGCTTCACGAAGCCACGGTCCACTTCGCCTGTTTGGGCAAGCTCGAAAAGCTTGCCTTCCGCTCCTTCGATCTGCGAAGTCGCGGGTTTGTCGAGGTCCTGTTGGAAGGCGTCGTTAACGATGTCAGTGCCGAGCGAGATCAACTCGCGGCGCAAATGCAGGTCATGGATCAGATGCGCATAGTCTTCGACGTTGAAGATCGTGACGACATTTGCCGCGAGATCGACGAGGTAGTTCGCGCCCCCCACGCCTGCGAGGGCCGGGTCGTTTTCAAAGACGCCGCGCAGAGTTTTGGGGTCCGCGATCTGTCCCCGGTTGCAGAGCGTGGCGACGGCTTCATAGATACGGCCATGCACAGGGTCGAAGAATTGGCTCGGCTGGAGGATCTCGCCGACTTTTTCATAAACAACGTTGTTGACCAGCAGCGCGCCGAGCAGCGCTTGCTCGGCTTCGATGTTATGTGGCGGCGTGCGGACCGATCCGATGGGATCGGTGTTTGTTATGGCTCGGAGGGCTGGGAGGTTGGCTGTTTCGGACATGGTGGGGAAGCTAACACATCATGAGCCTGGAAGGGAGTTTTTCCATTCCTTACCCTGTGGATAACGGGGAAAGTGGGGATAAGTGCAGGTTTTGAAAACCGGGTGCAATTCTACGGCTGTCGTCGCGCAAATGGATCGAAACACTTAACCCCTTTGGGAATGATAGCGTTCGGCCTTTGGGGTTTCAGCATAAAAATATCTTGCGCATTGTCTAATTGCCGTTGGGTTGCCATCACGTCATTCAACGGCGCGCCTTCGCCATATATATATCCGTGATCGATATAACCCGTCTTTGGCGTTCCCTCGATATGGCGAACCCAACAGTTACTTGGGTTTTTCTCGGCATCCATCCACTCTGGAGAGTAGTGCATCCATCCGAGGGTAAAAGCGCGCGCGGTTACTCCATGACAAACGACAACGACATGTCGAATGTTACGTTCTCGATAATCGCTCAGCACTTTTTGAAAAAACAATTTTGTGCGAATAGCCGTTTCCATGCGGCTTTCCCCATTGAGGCAAGGCGAATAGGTTCGACCGTTATACTTGCAGTGTTTCTCGTGATCCTTTGCAGCTTCGGGAAAAAGTTTTGCAATCTCTTCATCCGTACAGCCGTCCAAGTAGCCGCCCTTTTGCTCAAACAAAAAAGGCTCCTCACGATAGCTCACGAACGAAGAAGGATTGTCAATATGGCGTGGAAAGCTTTGCAGAAGATAGTAGGCCGTTTGCCTCGCTCTGTAGTACGGGCTGTGCCACACGCGCACAGACCCAAAACCTTCAGGGTCATTGGCTCGCTGCTCCGCAAACAAACGTGCAAAGAAGTCACCGACTTCTTCAGCTTGCCGGATGCCACGCTCAGTCAGAAGGATAGCGTGGTCGGCTTTTTCAGCATAAAGTTTGCGATCGACATTGCCTTCTGTTTGGCCATGTCTGACGAGATAGATATTAAGAGGTAGAAGGAATTTTTTTTCGTCTTCATTTATTTGTCGCATATATAATATAATTAAGTCAAAGGTGGCTCATATTGATTTCGCTATTCTCGTTTACAGTCTTTAGTATATGTCCAATCTTTTCAAGCCTTTTATGGCGAATTATGGAATAGCGGTAGCCGAGCCTTGAATATCGCGCTAAGAGCGGTTTGATTTTGTTAATTGCGGCATATTAAGCATGTTTACAGGCGGATGGAATCTGGAAATAAATGAGCGCGTGGTGCTGGCGGGGGCTCCCGAGGGGCATGACGCGCGTCTTTTGGCCGAGATTGCTGGGCGGGTTGCCGGGCGACCTGTTCTTTACGTGGCGCAGGACGAGACGCGAGCGGCGGTGATGGCCGATGCGCTGGCGTTTTTTGCGCCCCATTGCGAGGTCGTGCCGTTTCCGGCTTGGGATTGCTTGCCGTATGATCGGGTTTCGCCGCATACGGATATCGTATCTCAAAGGATTGCGGCACTGTCGCGGCTTCGGAAGGCCTTCAAGGGGCCTTGCGTTGTCATCGCGACCGTCAACGCGGTTGCCCAAAAGATCGTGCCGCCCGATGTGCTTGCGCTAGCGAGCCTTGACGCGGCTGTGGGGGATGCGCTTCCGATAGACAGGCTTCGCGGGTTTCTGGCGCAAAACGGATATGTGAATGCGGGGACTGTGCGCGAGGCGGGCGAGTTTGCCGTGCGCGGAGGAATTGTCGATCTATTTCCTTCGGGATATGACGCGCCGTTGAGGCTTGACTTCTTCGGGGATGAAATCGACAGCATTCGCGTCTTCGATCCGATGTCGCAGACCACCACCGACAAGATCGACCGCTTTCATCTTGGTCCGAGCGCAGAGGCGATCCTGACGGAAGGATCAATTGCGCATTTCAGGAGTTCGTACCGCGCGCTGTTCGGGGCGGTGATGGATGGGGACGCTCTTTATGAATCCGTGACGGCAGGGAAACGCTTTCCTGGGGTCGAGCATTGGCTAGGGCTGTTTTATCCGAAACTATTTAGTTTGTTTGAGTATATGGAAGGGGCTCCGGTCGTTTTCGATTACCAGGCTTCAGAAGCACTCGATGCACGATTCCAGCAGATTGAAGACTTTTTTCAGGCTCGGCAGTCGCTTTATGAAGCTTCCAAGAGAGCAAAAAAGAAGGACGGTAGTGCTCCGTACAAACCGGCTCCGGTGGAGAGCTTGTATTTGACCAAGAGCCTGTTTGCGAAAGAGTTGGAGGCGAAAGCCGTTGCGACGGTTTCTCCGTTTGCGGCGGTAAAGGGTGGCGCAATCCCAGACCGTGAATCCGTTTCTCATTGTAGGCAGTCGGATGAAATATCGTCTGAGTGTTCCCAGCAGCTTCCCCCCCTCCCTAACCCTCCCCTCAAGGGGGAGGGAATTCCTGCGGGACTTTCCGAACTTGATGAGCGGCATTTGCTTGTATGCAACTGTCAGGGGCGGAGGGGGAAGGATTTTTCGGCGGCGCGAGTGTCGCAGCAGGAAAAAGATCTTTATAGCGACGTTCAGGCCTATATCGAGGAGCAGCAAAAGCAAAACAAGCGCGTGGCATTGGCTTGCTATAGCCAAGGATCGGCGGAACGCATGGCGGGCCTCTTGCGGACGCACGAGATTTCGGCTCAGACGCAGGTGGCAAGCTGCGAGGCTTTGAAGAAGCTCGATACCAAGCTGGTGGGCCTCATTATTCTGGGGCTTGAGCACGGGTTTGTCTCGCCGGATCTGGCGGTCATCACCGAGCAAGATATTTTGGGCGACAGGCTTGTGAGGGCGCCGAAGAAAAGGCGGGCCGCGAAGCAGTTTCAGTTGGAGCTTGGATCGCTCAATCCGGGAGATTTCGTGGTTCACTCTGAGCACGGGATCGGGCGGTATGAAGGGCTTGAGAATGTTACCGTTCTCGGGATTTCGCACGATTGCGTGAAGCTGATATACGACGGCGGAGACAAGCTGTTCGTTCCGGTCGAGAACCTTGATTTGCTGACCCGATACGGCGGCGAGGAGTCAAATGCGGCGCTGGACAAGCTCGGCGGGCTGGGGTGGCAGCAGAGGAAGTCGCGCGTCAAGAAGCGGCTTAAAGACATTGCGGATTCGCTTATTAAAGTCGCAGCGGAGCGCGAAATACGGAAAGGCGAGGTCATCGAAAGCCCCAATGGGGTGTATCAGGAATTCGCCGCACGGTTCCCGTATGCGGAAACGGACGATCAGGAGAAAGCCATCGGCGACGTGCTTGACGATCTTTCAAGCGGGAAACCGATGGACCGGCTGGTTTGCGGAGATGTCGGGTTTGGAAAGACTGAAGTCGCCTTGCGTGCGGCGTTCGTCGCGGTGCAGGCGGGCTTGCAGGTGGCTGTCGTTGTGCCGACGACGCTTCTGGCACGGCAGCATTTTAACAACTTTACGGAGCGGTTTAGGGGGTTTCCGATACGGATTGCGCAATTGTCACGGATGGTTCCCTCCGCTGAGGCCAAGCGCACCAAAGAGGATATGAAGGAAGGCCGTGTCGATATCGTGATCGGGACGCATGCTTTGCTTGGGAAGGAGATTTCGTTCAAGCATCTTGGATTGATGATCATCGACGAGGAACAGCACTTTGGCGTGAAGCAGAAAGAGCGGCTTAAGGAGATCCGGGCGGAGGTTCATGTGCTGACGCTTACGGCAACGCCTATTCCGAGGACTTTGCAATTGGCTCTGGCGGGCGTCAGGGAGCTGAGTCTGATTGCAACGCCTCCGTTGGACCGGCTTTCGGTGCGAACATTCGTTCTGCCCTATGACCCGCTTGTGATTCGCGAAGCTTTGATGCGCGAGCATTATCGCGGCGGGCAATCGTTTTATGTGTGCCCTTATATTGAGGATCTCGCAAGCGTTGCCGAGCAACTGCGCGAGCTTGTGCCGGAAGTGAAGATCGTTATGGCGCATGGAAGGATGACGGCATCGCAGCTTGAGGACATCATGACGGCGTTCGACACCCGGCAGTTCGACGTGCTTTTGGCTACGAACATTATCGAGTCGGGGCTGGATATTCCGAACGCCAATACAATTGTACTGCATCGGGCCGACAGGTTCGGGCTTGCGGGGCTTTACCAGCTTCGGGGACGTGTCGGGCGCGGAAAATTGCGTGGGTATGCGTACTTTACTTACGATCCGGCGAAGGCGCTTTCGAAGACTGCGCAGCAAAGGCTTGAGGTCATTCAGACGCTTGAACAACTTGGGGCGGGGTTCCAGCTGGCAAGCCACGACATGGACATTCGCGGCGCG
>JAQVZU010000087.1 GCA_028708035.1 Alphaproteobacteria bacterium | reverse complement strand
GGTAATCAAAGCTCTTGAAGAAAAAACTTCTCTTAGGAATGCACAACAGCCTACAGACTTCCGCGCGCCGGATTTCTGGGGCGTCTCCGAAGGCGCTGAGTGTCAGCGTCATTACAACCAGAGGATAAAACAGGCACTCCATTCACATCCTTAACCGGAGTCCGACCGAACCAAGAGGAAGAATATAAATGGCCGTTATTCCCTTCGTCACCAATGATGGACCCGGAAGCGAAATACTCATAAAGCGCGCTTCGGAAGTGAACGACGATGAATTTAACACGGAAGCCCTTCGTGCTCTTGTTCAGAACATGATTGATACAAAGGAGGACCACGGATGCGTAGGCATGTCGGGGCCGAACCTTTAGGATTGACAAGCGCATAATCATCATAGGCGTCGATCCTGAAGCAAATAAGAAGCAGAAACACCATGACAAAGTCGAAACCAGGATCGTTATAAATCCTGAGCTGACCGTACTGAATACTAAAAAGATTTGGGGTATCGAGAGCTGCTTAAGCGTTCCCGGCGCTTGCGCGCTGGTTCCCCGGCACAAGACCGTTCGATGCACGGGAAAAACCGTTGAAGGAAAGCCCATCGAATTTGTGGTTTCCGATTACCCTAGCTGTATATTGCAGCATGAAGTCGATCACCTTGACGGAAGATTGTTTACGTCACGCATTGAAGAAAACAAGGCGCTTTGGGCAAGAGCGTTATTCCCTTTGATTATGTTCTTCGATTTGCCTGAGCTTAACAAGGCGTCGAAACGAGGAAAGGACCCGATTTTTCTGGGGCCTGGAATCCTTTTTGAGAATCTTGGAGTAGTAAAAAAATATAGAACTAAATGTATTCTTTCTGGCGCATATGCGGGAGCGATCTGGAATCTTGGAAAGATTAATCAGTGGCCTTGGTCTCTTGAAGCTGTCTCAAAAGAAATAACGGCTATAGGAGTTGACGCCGTCTCAAAAGAACTTCTCGCCATAGGAGCTGGGGCCGTTATCTTTCCGGTTCTATGGTTCAATGCGATCGGATTGCGCGAAGGACTGTCTTATAGGTATGACCTTAATGACCGTTATAAAAAAGCGTCCCAGCGACTTACGTCAATCAAGCTCTATAAAAAAGTTTCTGAAGCGTATAGATCCTGCACTCACTCTCAAAAAAACTAACTCACAACGATATGAAATAGCCCATCTTTTTAAATGGGGGTAAAACTCCTCAATTACGAATTTTTCTTCCTCAAAGCCCCGATCAGCCCGCAGCTTCGATGCAAATTTCGAGGAACTCAACACAATGTACGCCTCAAGCTCATGCCATAACGTCAAGAAGGAGTGAGGTCTGATGCTCTAAAACGCTTGTTCCCGCTTCAAAAGCATTGGCACTGTTTTGAGCATAATGACGATGTCGAGCCACAGGCTCCAGTTGCGCGCATACCATGCTTCAAGATTGACGCGCTCTTTGAACGTAAGCTGGTTTCGCCCGCTGACCTGCCACGGCCCGGTAATTCCCGGTCTTACGGATTCGTAGAAACTGAAATCCTCAGCATAAAAGCATTCTTGCCCCGCCATGCACGGGCGCGGGCCGACAAGGCTCATGTCGCCCTTCAGGACATTGATGAGCTGAGGCAGCTCGTCAATGCTGAGGCGCCGGATAAGTTTTCCAAACTTCGTGATACGCACGTCATCCTTAAGCTTCTGATACGCGTTCCACTCTTCGGCGGCTTCGGGATGCTCTTTAAGATAACTTTCAAGATACGCCTCGGCGTCAATGCGCATCGACCGGAATTTATAGCAAAGGAACAGCTTTCCGCCCTGCCCGACACGCGGCTGCCTGAAAAACGCGGGTCCTCCGTCGCGACGGACAATCAACGCGACGGCGATAAAAAGCGGCGCGAGGCCAATGATCGCCAGCCCGGACAGGGAAAGATCGACGACGCGCTTGAGAAAGCGCGGCAGAGGCAGTTTGAGCCGGTTGGTGTCGTGAAGCATCATGACGTCGTTCATGATAAAATGGTGCGGCGTCATTGTGCTTGACGGCAACCCGAGCCAAGGCGGAACGATGGAGCAAGGCACGCGCGCACGCGGCAGAAACTTCAAGGCGGCGCTATACCGCTCGATGTCGCTGCCTTCGAGTGCGAGGAAAACGTAATGCGCGTCATGCATCATCAAAAGCTGCTTCCACGCGCGCGTCTTCCTCATATTCGCAAGCACAGAAGGCGGAAGCTGGTCGAGAATGGTAAACCCCAAATGTCTGTCTCGAGACAAAACGCGTAGCGCCGCAGTTGCGGTAGCACCCTCGCCGATCAAAACAGCAGGAAGATTCCACACGCCTGCTTTCGCGAGATGGCGACGGACCATCGTTCTGCCCATCAGAGAAATAAAAGCGAAAAGAAGCCAGCAAAATACGATCCACAATCGCGATTTGTTGTTGTGGGAAGCGAACTCGATGAAGCCGGAAGCAAAAAAACCAATGCTGGTGGCGGCAAGGACATGGCCGACGGACTCCCAATAGGGAAGGCGCTGCCTGTAATGTCCCTGGCTGTCCAGCCACAAGATGAGAGTTCCTCCAATGGCGAAGAAAACAGCGAGGCTTTGCAAAGTAATGGTGTCTAATAAACGTCCGCGCACCTCGCCCCCCTCCATTAGCGCGCGGACGGCAACGAACAGCACGCCACCGAGATAGGAAAGCGCGATAGCCGCGATGTCAACGACAAGAACCCGCCGTCCTGACATAAGCATCCGGCTTTGGAAGTCCGGAAAAATCTGGGGGATTGCAAAAAGGCCGCGCCTCCGGTCTACAGGATCGGACGCAGGATTGGCGACGGTGGAAGAGGGTCTATCGGTCCGAAGTCGAAACATGAAGCCTCAGAGCCTGTTCATAAATACAGCGGCGTCCCCCGCAGACGCACGGCGATAGGTTTCCGCTTCCACGATGACGAGCCTTTCAAAGAGGCGTCTTTTGTAAAACAAGATCATGAACAGGCTCTCAGAAAGAGATACCAGGCATTGGAACCATTCAAATCAACCATAGGTTCTTCCTGTTCAAAAACCGCTTCGGACCTGCACTAGCCTTGCCTCAAACCGTCTTTTGGTTACTAACATGAAAGTAATAGTCATTCAACCGATTGACCCGGGAAGATTTCCATTTGGCGTTACAGTTCCTTACTTGTCAGCAACCGGCTCCGTCTGCGTTTTTCCATAAATATCAAGAAGCCGCTGCCGCGCTCGCGGCAATGCGCCGTCATGAGGTATCAGAATGCGCGAATGAGGGTTGGAGAATACATGACGTGACAGGAAGTGACCGGCGATCTCAAGGCCCAGAAGGATATCAGAAGTGTCCCATGCGCCGCCGCCAAGCAGAAAAGAGGGAAGGGCAAAGAGTTTGTCGCGGTAGGGCTCCCCTGCCTTTCGACTGACGGCGCAACCCGTTCGAGGGCTAACGTAAGCCAGATTCTCCTTTTCGCCGCTTGCCGCGCATTGACTGAGGTCAAGCCCGTACCCTAAAGCCTGCAATAAAGCCATTTCCCATTTCACGTAGACGGGGGCCCACAGATCCGCGTCCTGAAGCGAAAGCAATGCCGCGAGCCCCGCGTAAACGCCCGGCATCGGCTGGCGCTCGGGCAAACTGGCCTCGGTGACAGCGCAAGCGCTTTGGATTAAAGAGATGATTTCAGGCGAATCAAGCCACTGCGCCGCGTGCGCCGCAACAAGATCGAGCTTATAAGTGCCCAATTGATCGACAAGCCGCGCGCGCCACTTGGCCTGCACGCGATTTCCCGGCTGCAAAATGGGCCGCGCCGCGCGCCCCTGCCCGCCGGGGACAAGCCCCGCATGGCGGCCATGTGCGGCAGTCAAAAGCGTTACGACAGCGGCGTTTTCGCCATGCGGCCGCGCAGAAAGCACAATTCCCTCGTCAATCCACTCCATCGAATCCGTCTCTCGTCAAATTGAACCGTTCGGAAAAATACATCTTGCCAAGACAAAAGGCGATTGTAGAGTCTCATAAAAGCGCATGATAAAGCGCCTGCGCGTTCCTCCGGTTACAAGGCGGTTGCCAGAAGACAAGGAAGGATTGAAAAGGCGCGTTTTGATATTATATGTAAACCTGAACGATTAAGGAGTTTCCCATGGGTGCCGCCACAAAAACTGTCACCGACGCGACCTTCGAAACCGATGTTTTGAAGTCCTCCCAGATTGTCCTGGTCGATTTTTGGGCGACGTGGTGCGGTCCCTGCAAAATGATCGGACCCGTGCTTGAGGAAATTGCAGCTGAAATGGGCGACCAGATTACCATCGCGAAAGTCAATGTGGACGAAAATCCATCGACTCCCGGAACATACGGCATCCGCAGCATCCCGACGTTGATGCTCTTCAAGGATGGCCAAGCCGTCGCGACGAAGGTTGGCGCCATGCCGAAAGCGGCCATCCAGGCGTGGATCAAGGAAAACGCCTAAAGCAAGGCTTCAGGCGGGATTCGGCATTTAGGGATTTTTTCCCTGAATATCCGATCCCTGAAACCTGAATGCCGACTTCTAACTCAAACTTTTGTCCCCTTATGACCGACCTTAGCGTTTTTTCAGCCCTCTTCATGGGCCAGCCCGTATGGATGTGGGGTTCCTTTGCCGCCGTGGTGCTTAGCCTTCTCGTTCTCGACCTTGGCATCATGCACCGGAAAGAACATGAGATTCGTATTAAGGAAAGCCTGCTTCTTTCCGCTTTCTACATCGTCATAGGCCTGCTTTTCGGCGGATGGATCTGGTACGAACTTGGCGAAGTCAAGGCTGCCGAGTACTTCACGGGCTATGTCGTCGAAGAATCCCTATCTGTAGACAACATCTTCGTCATGGCGATGCTGTTCTCATTCTTTAAAGTCCCTCGCCTTTATCAGCATCGCGTCCTGTTTTGGGGCATCCTCGGAGCGATTGTCCTAAGAGGCCTGATGATCGGCGTCGGCGGCGCTCTTGTGGCCCGCTACGAATGGATACTGGACATCTTTGCGCTGTTCCTTGTCTTTACCGGCGTCAAGATGCTGATGTCCCACGACAAGCCCTCGGAGATCAAAGACAACCCCATCCTGACTTTCCTCAAAGCCCATTTCCGCGTGACGGAGAATTTCGAAGGGCACGCCTTTTTCGTGCGCCGTCCCTCGCGCAAGCACGGAAAGAAAGTCCTGTGGCTGACCCCGCTGTTCCTGTGCCTTGTGATGATCGAGGTCACGGATATTCTTTTTGCGGTGGATAGCGTCCCGGCGATCTTCATCATCACCAAGGACCCGATGATCGTCTTTACAAGCAATATCTTCGCGATCATGGGCCTGCGCTCGTTGTACTTCGTTCTGGCGGATATCATTAACCGCTTCCATTACCTCAAGTATGCCCTGTCGGTCCTTCTGATTTTCATCGGAAGCAAAACGTTCATCGCAAAATACTTCGGCTGGGAAAAGTTCCCCATCGACTGGTCCCTCTTCATCACCTTCGCCATCTTAGGCGCAGGTGTCGGATACTCTCTTTGGAAAACGCAACAGGACGAGAAGAAAAGGCTGAAGCATCGCGGCTAGAAACGAAGCCTGTTCTGAGCCCACAAGGAACAACCTTTGTTCTCAATGGGTTACCAAACTGTTTTTTTTGACAATTACTTTCACTGCCTTAGCCCTATACTGGTCAACAGAAAACAAGCATTAGTGCGATAAATAATTTTTGGAGAATACTATGACAGAAGCCACATCTGGAGAAGAGTCCTCAAGAAAATGCAAAGCTCGAAGATACCGTAGAATAAACGCCGCTCAAGCATACGAAGTATTTGAGACTGAAGCCCTCGGTGTTGTCAGCGAGGTTGTCAAAAAACTTCCGGAAACATACTATGGCAAAGATGTCCTGATTGAGCCTGTTTCTCTGAGTCTGAATGAATATCGGGATGATATAAGCACTGGAACAGGCCACTGGTGGAAACCGTTTTATAGTGTGGAGGGAGAATTTGAAGCGGGGGGACACGCCCCGATGAAGTCTATAAGTTTTTATTACTACACAACAACTGCTTATACTGAGTACAACTACTTATCTGCGCTCATCGCTCAACCAACTGAGCTTCACGAAATGCCGGGGCTTCTGAGACGTTCGTCCATACACTTACGAGAAACCTACAGACACGACTACACTTTTCATTCAAGTTGCCCCGATAGAGAAGAGCTTTTGACGGGCTTAAAGGAAGCCCTGATAAACACTTTTAAGTCTGTCGAAGAAGACGTCACAACAGTAAAAACTATCCAAGCGCCAATGGCTCGGAAGATAGCAGAGCTTCCGCACTTCGTTCAGAAACGTCTCGTTTACTGATTTACTTCCTTGTAACCATACTATACTGGCGGCGCTTTCCGAAGCGTCGCCACAATTTTTAGTCGTGTTCCTTATCCCCCTGCCTCCTTCCTGCAAATCTGATATGCCGCCAGGCTCCCGAGAACAAGCGCGATGCCGACATATTGGTGGGCGCTTAAAACCTCGCCCAGAAGAAGAACGGAGAAGATCGAGGTAAAAATCGGCTCCATCTTGCACATAAGACTGTACTGAAACGCTCCGAGCTTCGCGATGCCGATGAACATAAGAAACGTCCCCGCCACAAGCGACAAGCAGCTTAAAGCCAAGTGAATGTTGCCAGTCACGGTCGTCGCGAGCGCCGGAGGCTCGAAGAATGCCGAGAGCGCCACAAACCCCGCCGCAAAAAGAAAGTTCTCGGCCCCAACCGCCAGAGCGTTGCGCGTTTGCGTCTGCTTTCCGTAAACATAGAGCCGCGAGACGGTAGCAAACGCGGAGATCAGCGCAAATCCGATTCCGATCCAGTTTCCCTTGGGTTGCGTGCGCCAAAGGTCAAGCACAAGGGTAAGCCCGACAAGCGCGATAACGGTGCTCGATATGTTGAGAACGTCGAGCTTAATCTCGCCGCGCCAAGCCATAAAGAACAGCAGCATCAGCGTATGCGTAAACACGATGATGATGACAAGCGGCCCCGGAATATAAAGCAGCGCAAAAAATATCCCCAAGTTCGAGCATGCCTGAAAAAAACCTCCGATAAGCGCCTGTTTCCTGTCCTCTGCGGTCCGAAACATCGGAATATGCCGGAACAAACACCACGCCGCCAGGCAAAGCCCGCGCAAGCATGCGGATGTCACCGCCATGCCAACAGCATTCCCGCCGTCCGCATAAAAGGCGCGCGATGCGGCCGGATAGACGCCATAAACGATGCACGCAAAAAAGGCGACAACCAGCCCAGTTCCCTGAGGATTGTTGCGAAGGAAGGCCAGACTTTTCACCGTCTGCCCCGCTTCGGCTGAATAACCTTTCCGCCGACGCGAACCGGCCTTTCGGCAAACCCGCCCAAAGAAATCATCCGGTCATAAATTACCAAGGCTCCGGCGATCCCAACGTTGACGCAGAACTTGGTTGGAATCTTCACGATGTGATCGCACCGCTTGACCATCTCGGGCGAAAGGCTTCCTTTTTCCGGCCCCAAAACATAGGCCGCACGCAAGGGATGCCTGAAGCTGGGCAAATCGACAGCCTCGTCGAGCAATTCGACGCCGACTAAAGAACAGTCCTTGGGAAGTGTAAACTCATTGATGTTTTTATACGCATAAAAAGGCATATGGATATCGGCATGCGAGGTATCCGAAGACTTCACTTCAGCATAGCTGACCGACGCATTGACGGTAAAAAAGAAACTCGCGCCGAACGCATGAGACGTTCTGACGAGGTTTCCGAGATTGAATCCTTTGTTGATGCCTTCCGCGCCAACAGCAAAAAAGCCGCGCATAAAATGATCCTATCCGTTAAGTTAGCCTATCATCATTTAGTTTATGTAAGAATGCACGCCGATGCTTGATCGTAAATATCCTGAATCAGAACGCGCTGCTTGACGCGGAACGAAATGCGCTCCTGCACCTGTTTAGGTAGTTCCGTCATTTTGATAATATTCTTTTTTAGCAAAATCATGATGATGTCTTCAACCGCACGCGCCATTTCGCCGTCGGTGCGGCGCAGATCGATCAGGGCTGCCTCAATCTGAGAGGGGTCCTGCCCTCGCTGCCTCAAAAAAGCAATAACTTCGGGATGATTATGAGGAACAACCTCGCCCCCTGACAATCCGCGAGCGCTGATTTTGACGATG
>JAQVZU010000013.1 GCA_028708035.1 Alphaproteobacteria bacterium | reverse complement strand
CTTTATGACTTCGCGCGGGTCGATGTTTATCTGTGCAACTGGAGCGATCTTTCGCAAGGCGTCATGCAAGTGCGGCGCGGATGGCTTGGAGAGGTCACGCGCTCCGGCGGCGCCTTAGCTGAAATTCGAGGCTTGCGCAACTTGTTACAGCGCCCCGTCGGAGACTATTACACGCCCGAGTGCCGGTTCGACCTCGGAGACGCGCATTGTTGCGTCGATCTCGCGGCAAGAACAGTCTCGGGGAAAGTAACGGCATCAAAGGACCGCGCGACGTTTTCGGACTTGGCGCAGAGCGCCGCAACCGGAACCTTCGCTTACGGCAAGCTGACATGGACCTCGGGCGCGAACTGCGGGCATAGCGTCGAAGTCAAAGCATGGAACGCGGCAACGCGGACCTTCGCCCTTTGGCTGCCCATGCCGAACGCCATCGCGGCGGGTGACGGCTATTCAGTCACGCCGGGCTGCGACAAAAGGTTTTCGACCTGCAAAAACGCCTTTTCCAACGGCGCTAATTTCGGCGGATTTCCTTATGTGCCGGGCGTCGGGAACATCTTGAAGTATCCGAATTAAGGGCTTTGGAAAAAAATGAACGACAGTATTCAAAAAGCCATCGCGGCGGCGCGGGCGTGCTTGGGCACGCCGTTTCATCATCAGGGCCGCGCTCCGGGCGTCGGTGTGGATTGCATCGGGCTTGTGATCGTCGCGTTCCGCGCGGCAGGAGCGAAAATTGACGACAGAACCGACTATGCGCGCAGGCCGGACGGCCAAAGCCTTGTCAAAGCGCTCGAAGCTCATGGCGCGCGGGCGGTATCGGACATTCAAGCGGGCGACGTGCTTCTGTTCCGGTACGACAGGCAGCCGCAGCATGTGGCTCTGGCCACAAGCTCCGAGACGATGATTCACAGTTTTGCCCCCGCGGGAAAAGTCGTCGAAACCTCCATCGGCGATTACTGGAAGCGACGCTTGGCGGGCATTTACAGATTTTTCTCCAACGTTTGAGGTCCCATGGCGTCCATAATACTCACAACGATCGGAGCGGCAGCCGGGCGAAGCTTCTTGGGGAGCTTCGGCGCGGCGGTTTTCGGAAAGCTCGGAAGCTGGGCGGGCGGCGCGATTGACTCGGCGCTCGGCCTCGGGTCCACGGCTTCGGGGCCACGGCTTGATAATCTCTCGGTTCAGGACTCGCGTTATGGCGCGGGCATTCCGATCGTTTACGGCAACGCGCGAATTGCGGGAAACGTCCTTTGGGCCTCGGACTTTATCGAAACCAAGCATACCGAAACCGCAGGCGGCAAAGGCGGCGGAAGCGTCACGACCAAGACCTATTCCTACAGCGTCCATTGCGCGATTGGAATTTGCGCAGGCCCTATCGAGGGGATCGATACGATTTGGGCCGACAGCACCGTCATTTACCAAAACGGCATCTGGACCTCGGGGTTGTTCGACGGCGTAACAATTTATAAAGGCTCGGATTCCCAGACGCCCGACCCATTCATGGAGTCCATTCTCGGAAGCGGGAACGTGCCCGCGTGCAAAGGGCTTGCCTATATCGTTTTCGACAATCTTCAACTTGCGGAATTCGGCAACAGGCTTCCCAATTTGACATTCGAGATTTCGCCCGCCGCCGCGACCGATGGCCCCATAAGCAACACGGCCATAAGCGCCTCCATTTCCCTTAAAAACCAAACGGTGCGGAACGGAACGATGCTTCCGATTCCTGTGCAAAGCGGCGGTTCGGAAGTGCAGAAGGTTCTGATTGGCGGCATTGTGACAGGGGGCTCGACCGCAACATTCATCGCCTCTGAGTACGACGTTACCGGAAGCACTCCTGTGGCGGGATCATCGGTTAAGAGTGGAACATTCGCGTTCACATCGCCTCTTACGGACTCGGCATGGGCAATGGGTCCGGACGGCAGGTTTGTCGCATGCTATGCGCAAACGCCGCGAACGATTTCTCATAATTTCGTTATCTTCGACGCGGAAACGCGGACGTTCGGAACGATTTTGACGATATCCCTGTCGAACGCTTCGACGACAAAGCAGATCGCGTGGCTCGACGCCCAGCATTTCGTGATCGACGATGTGCAAGGGGGCGTAAGAGGACTTCGGGTTTTCGCGCGCGCGGGGACAAGCGTTGTCGATCTTGGCTTCACTGGCCTTTGGGGAACGGGAAGCGGAACGAGCACAAGCCTGTTCTACGGCGCGCAGTTTACGCCTTACGCGGACGGGCTTGTCGCTTATGCGCTTGAGACAAGCAGCAAGACTTTGATGGCGCGGACCATTGCGTGGAGAAACAACCAGCTCGCGCTCGGAACGTCTTATACCGTCGCCAGCATACCTATTGGAACCGGAAGCGGACCTCATGCGCGGTTCGTCAACACAGCCAATAACGAGTGGACGCTTGTGTGGGGAACCGTTCTTCTGTTCGGAGCCCTTTCGTTTGAGCCTTCGGCGACGGGCGCGACAATTACGCGGCCCGCGCAGAACTTTACGCAAAGCTTCGGGACGGGGACAACGCATTTCCCATTGTTTTTCGGGGACAGGCTGGTCATCGTTCAAAGCGGCGTGAACGGAAACACCTATCTGCTTTCTGAAGTGCTGCTGAATACCGGGAGCTTTACGCTTTCGGTTAATGCGGCGGCGGTCTCGGGGCTTCTGAATTCTTACGACGCTTTTTGCGCGGTCAAGCTCGACGGGCAGAGGCTTTTGTTCATAGCCTCGGGCGGATCGACGTATACGCTTAAGAAAATCGCTGTCTTTGAGCGGTCGGCTCCTTACAGCGTCGCGGCTATCCTGAGCGACGTTCTAAAGCGCGCGGGATATATGGCAACGGATTTCGACGTGTCGGCAGTCGCGACCCAGCGTGTGCGCGGATACGTCTTGCAGGAGCCCATGAGCGCGCGCAAAGCCATCGAGCCCTTGCAGGCTTATGCGGCCTTCGATCTGATTGAAACCGGAGCGCAGCTCAAGGCGGTGCCGCGCGGCGGAAATATGGTCGCCTCGATTCCGGCGACGGAGCGGCGCGCGGCTTTGGCGGGAAAAGACGCCGCTGCCCTTTCGGTCGCACGCGCGGAAGAGCTTGAGTTGCCGCGTGAAGTCGATGTTGAAGTCATCGATCCGTCGCGGAACTTCGAAGTCAACTGCCAGCGCGCGCGGCGGCTGGCCTGTTCGGCGCGAAGCGTTGAAAAGCTGTCCTTGCCAGTCGTGTGCACGGCGGATAAGGCCAAACAGATCGCGGAAACGCGGCTGTTCACGGCATGGGCGGAACGCGAGCTTGCGAAGCTTTCCGTTTCGCGGCGTTGGGCGGCGCTGGACCCCGGAGACGTGGTCGATTTGGGAAACGAAGGGCTCTTGCGGCTTTCGAAGGTTGCGCTCGCAGACGGCATTGTGACGCTCGAAGGCTATTCGACGAGTTCGCAAAGCCTCAGCAGTTCGGCGGCGGCAGACAGCGCCGGACTTGAGGCCGGAACGGCGGACGCGGTTTCGACGACGCTTTATTTGATGGACTTGCCGTTGTTGCAGTCGGCGGACAATCAGCCGGGGGTTTATGTCGCCGCAACCGGCGTCGCGGGGTGGAAAAACGCTTCGGTGATGCGGTCAGGCGATGGGGTTTCCTATTCACCCGCGACGACCATTCAGACTCCGGCAACGGCGGGGATTGCGGCAAGCGCCCTTGGCGCTGGGTCCGCCTTTTACATTGACAATGCCAACACTGTGACGGTGCAGCTTCAGCATGGAACGCTTTCAAGTTGCTCTTTTGTCGAAATGACCAACGGCGCGAACGCGGCCTTGCTGGGCGACGAGATTATTCAGTTTCAGACCGCGACGCTTGTGGGGCCGGGACTTTACACGCTGGGGAATTTGCTTCGCGGCAGGCGCGGAACCGAGGATGCCCTTGGGACGCATGCGCTTGGAGAACGGTTTGTTTTGCTTCAGGCGGGCGCGGTAACATTTTTGCCCAATGCCCTTAGCGACCGGGGAAAAACTTTTCAGTTCCGCGCAGTAAGTTCAGGACAGACGCTTTCGGACGCGCAGGATTACGCCTTCGTTTACGGCATGAAAATGCTTTGCCCATTGTCCCCCGCCGACATTGGCGCGACGCGGAGCCTTGGAACAACCGGGGATTTGACCGTGACATGGAAAAGGCGCGCGCGCCTCAATGCCGAGTGGGTTGACGATGTCGATGTTCCGCTCGACGAGGATCAGGAACTGTACGAGCTGGATGTGATGAACGGAGACACCGTCGTTCGCGCGTTTCCAGGGCTGACATCGGCAAGCGTGACTTACACTCAGGCGCAGCAGGCGGCGGACTGGGAAGGAAGCGTGCCCTCCTCTTTTACCGTGAATATCTGGCAAGTCAGCGCGAGAGTCGGGCCGGGGAATGCCGCAACGGCGGTGGTTTAAAACCGCAAAAGGGATTTTACTTGAATTAAGGAGATGCAAATGACTTCGACTCCGAATTTGGCGCTTTCGTATATCGCTTCGGCTCAAGCCCAGAAGGAGGTCACGCATAACGCGGGACTTAACGATATTGATTTTCTTGCCAAGACTTGCGTCATCGACACTCTTTCAACCCCTCCTGTATCGCCCGCGACAGGCGATACATACATTATAGGCGCATCGCCTACGGGAGCTTGGACCGGATTTACGGGAAGGCTTGCCGGGTATTATGGCGGATGGTCGATCAAAACGCCGCTTGCGGGATGGACGGCTTGGGCTCAAAACTCCAATCGCGTGCTTTATTACACCGGCTCGGCTTGGGCTCTTTTGGATACGCCCAAAATCGATGGAACTTTGGCCTGGACTCCCGGAACCGTCGCCGCCGGGGCGGGAGCGACGTCTTCCGCGGTTACGGTTACAGGCGCGGCGCTGGGAGATTTGGCGACGGTCGCGGCTCCGTACGATTTGCAAGGCCTTCAGGCGACCGCGTATGTCAGCGCGACGGATACAGCCGTCATCCGGTTGACCAATCTGACCGGAGCAAGCGTTTCCTTAGGCGCTGGAACGTGGCGCGTGCGCGTGGCGAAAGCGTGAAATCATGGACGAAATTTTTGTGGACGACGTTTTCCCGCGCCATGTCAACGACGACGGGATCGCTCTTATCAAGGAATTCGAGGGGCTTCATCTGACCCCCTACTTATGTCCCGGCAAGGTATGGACCATCGGATATGGGCATACGCGGACCGTCCGGCAGGGCATGCGGATTACCAAAGAACAGGCCGAAGCGCTTCTTCGCGAAGACCTGCGGCTGTTCGAGCGCGGTGTGACGCGGCTGGTGACTGTAAAGTTAAACGATAATCAGTTTTCGGCGCTCGTGTGCTTTGCGTTCAATATCGGACTCGGGAATTTCGAGTTCTCGACGCTGCTGAAGCTTCTTAATCGCGGATGGTACGATCAGGTTCCAGTGCAATTGCTGCGCTGGGACCACGCAAACGGCGAGACCCTGGGCGGACTCAGGCGGCGGCGCTTGGCGGAAGGACAGCTTTGGAAAAGGGGAATCTTATGAATACCAAAACGTTTTTTACGAAGATGCTGGACTCTCGGAAAAACGAGGTCGAGGCGCATCTGGTGCTGCTTTGCCTCGGCGCGTGCGCGCTGATCGGCCTTTCAATTTATCATGTCGTCGGGCTGAAACTCGCCTTCGACGCTTCAAATTTTGGCCAGGGGTTGGGCCTTTTGCTCGCGGGCGGCGGCGCGGCCGCTTGGGGGCAAGGGCTTCAACGCGGCCATGAAAGGATTAAGGACAATGACCCTTATCAATAAAATCTTGCTTGGCGGCGGCGCGGCTTTGGCTCTTGCAATCATGATTGCGCTGTTCTGGATGTCTCTTTCCAACGCTCGATTGAAAGCGCGGTTGGCGGAAACCGAGGCGCGGAGAAATGCGTGCGCCTTGGCGAACGACGAATTCGCGCAGCACATCGCCCGGCAAAATGCGGCGGTTGAAAAGCTTCGCGAAGAACGAAGTGCGAAAGAGCGAAAAGCGGCGGAGGCTTCGGCAAAGGCAAGGACGGCTTCGCGGATGTATCTTGACCTGGCGGAAAGGATTCGGACAGCGCAGGCAAAGGGGTCCGCGTGCCAAAACGCGGAGGCGCTTTTTCGGACGTATTTGGAGGCGGGAAAATGAGGCGGATTCTTTTGGCTCTCATGCTTGGAGCATGCGCGCCCTCGATGCCGGTTTACAAGCCGGTGGAGGTTCAGGTTCCGGTGGTGGAGCCTTGCATTTGGCAGATTGTCCAAAAGCCTGATTTTGCGATGGCTCATGTCGGAACGGACGACGATATTGCGGCGAAGACGCGCGCGGCGCTTGTCGAACTGAGCCAACGCCGCGCTTATGAAGCAGAGCTTGAGGCGCAAGTGGACGGGTGCAGGTAGGCTATTGGCGACGGAAGGCGTGGGCGGGATAGACGCCCAAGACCTTCACCTCGTGGGCGAAGAAGGCGAGTTCTTCGAGAGCGAGGCGCAGAGGCGTGTCTTTGGGGTGGCCTTCGCAGTCCACATAAAACTGGGCCGCCGTGAAGTTGCCGTCCACCAAGTAGCTTTCGAGCTTTGTGATGTTGATCCCGTTGGTCGCGAAACCGCCCAAAGCTTTATAAAGCGCGGCGGGGACGCTACGGACGCGGAAAACCAGCGTCGTGATGCAATCGCTGCCGGGAGAAGCTTCGCGAGGATCTTTGGATAAGATCAAAAAGCGCGTGGTGTTTTTCGGGCCGTCCGCGATGCCGGTGGCCAGCGTTTCAAGGCCGTAGATTTTGCCTGCGAGGCCCGATGCAATGGCGGCTATACGTTTATCCCCCACTTTGGCCACTTTTTCGGCGGCTCCTGCCGTGTCGGCATGAATGACCGGCGTCATGTTATGCGCCTTAAGCCATTTCTGGCATTGCGCCAAGGCTTGGACGTGGCTTTCGACGGTTTCGATGTCTTCAAGCCTTGCGCCTTTAATAGCCAAGAGGCGGTGCTCGATGGGCTGATAGTGTTCTCCGATAATAAAAAGCTTGCCTTGCGGCAGAAGGCGGTGAACATCGGCCACCCGGCCCGCCACCGAGTTTTCTACCGGGATCATCGCCAGATCGGCTTTGCCCGAAACCGCCGCTTCGAACGCATCGTCAAATCCGAAACACGGGATGGTTTCGCAGTCGGGATAAACGGCTCGGCATGCCATATCCGAATTCGCGCCGAATGCGCCTTGAAAGGCTATCTTCATTGGTTTTTTCCAAAAACTGAACATTTAGAGCTTATATACCCCGCCTTCGCCTTTTGTCGCAAGGCTCGCCAAGAATTGCCTGGCGCTCGCGTTCCAAGAGAATTTGGAGGCGTAAGCGGAAGGCGTTTGGGGATCATCAGAAAGCGCAAGGGCTTGGGTCACCGCCGCCTGCAAATCGGCGTCAAGCACGGCGAAGGTTTTGCTTTCGGGATCGGCAAAAATGTCTGCCGGGCCCGCAACCGGATGTGCGGCTATGCGCAGGCCCGAGGCGCAAGCTTCAAGCAATACAAGTCCGAACGTGTCCGTTTTGGAGGGAAAGACGAACAGATCCGCTGCGGCATAGGCGCGGGCAAGGTTTTCGCCTTCAAGAGCGCCCATGAAATGAGCGTCCGGGTATTCCCGGCTTAGGCGGGCAAGGTCGGGGCCGTCTCCGATAAGGACTTTGGTTCCGGGGATTTTAAGGTCGAGGAATTCGCGCAGGTTCTTTTCGGCAGCGATGCGGCCCACGTTGAGGAGGATGGGGCGCGGAAGATCTTTGTAGGCGGGGAAGGATTTTCCCCGGGGCCGGAAAAGGCTGCAATCCACCCCTTGCGGGCAAAGGACAAGGCGCTTGTAACCTTCGGCGCGAAGCTCTCTTTCCATGGACGGGGTTGAGACCATCACAGCGGCGGATTCCGCATGAAAACGGCGAAGAATGCGGGTCACGGCGCACGCGACGGCGGAGGCGAGAAAGCGCGGCGCGTGCTTCGAAATGTAATCGGGGAAACGCGTGTGGTAGGACGTGGAAAAAGGCATTTTCCGGCGCAGGCAAATGTGCCGGGCCGTCCAGCCGAGCGGGCCTTCGGTCGCGATGTGGACGGCATCGGGCATAAAGTCTTCATAAATTTTCGAGAGGCGCGACGAGGCAAAAAATTCGAGCTCGATCATACGGTAGAAAGGCAGCGCGAAGACATAGGGGCGCGCGTTGTCGGGGCCTACGATGCGAACGTCATGGCCCATTTGGCGCAGCTCATTTTCCATATATTCAAGGGCTCGGACAACACCGTTTATTTGCGGCTTCCATGCGTCGGAGATGATGAGAATTTTCATGATGGTTATACAAGTCCGGCGGGGAGTCCTTCGGCGACGCACGAGACTCTTATGCCGCGCGGACGCGCGGCGATGGATTCCCGCTTTCGCGGGAATGACGAGGCTGGATTAGTTTTCGGGTTTAGGGACATTCAATTGCGCCTGTGTTTGTCCGCAATGGGGTTGGGCCGAGCGCTTCGAGAAACAGAGGGAGAGAGTGGGACCAGAGGAGAGAGTCGGCGCGGGCTTTGGCGGCTTGGGCGCAAGCGCAACGGAAGGGTTCGTCGTCGAGCAGATGCAGAAGCTTTTCTGTTACGTCCGCCACGTCGGAACCATTGCACAGAAGGCCGGTTTTGCCGTCGATGACGGCATCCTCAGCCCCGGTTCCCCGGCCTCCGAGCGATGGGATACCGAAAAAACCGGCTTCTATGTAACTGATGCCGAAGCCTTCCACCGAATTTCCCTCGCGACGCACCGGCATCGCGAAAACGTCGCTGTTGCAGAATAGGGCCGATTTTTCGGGACTTTCGGGTTCAAGTCCGCCGAGGAATTCGACGTGGGCGGACATGCTTGTTTGCTTGATGAGAGCTCGCAGGCGCGGCTCGTCCGCCCCTGCCCCGCCGATCAGGAAAACGGCTGTGGGGTGCTTGGCGACAACGGCGGGAAGAGCCTCGATCACCCGGTCAATGCCTTTGGCGGGCTCAAGGCGCGATAATGTGGAAATGACGGGAAAGCGGTTGCCAATCAGGCGCTTCAAAGCCTCTTGCGCGCGCGGCGTGGGGTTGGGAAGCGGGTGGATGGGCGGATGGACAATTTTCATGCGCTCGTCGCCTTCGGAAAGATAAAGCCGGAAGCGGTTGGCCGTGCAATGGGAGTTGGCGAGGACGCAAGTGCTTCGGCGGAGCGCCGACGCGATGCGTCTTTTTTTGCGCGAGGTGGGGGATACGGGGCAATCTCCGCCATGGCCCAGCACGACAATGGGGGCCGAGATGTGCGACGGAATGGCTTCGACGCTTTTCCATGAATCGCAAAAAATTCCTTCAATCTTTCGCTGCGCCGATACCGAGCCAATGGCCATGCGCTTTTTCAGGCGGCGCAAGGGACGCCACCCCGTAAAACGACGAACTTCATAGGGATGGCGCGGAACATAGCCGTTATTTTTTCCATCGGCGAAGACAACCGTTTCGTGCCCCGTGCGCGCAAGCTCTTCGGCAAGGCCGGTCATGTAGGCTTGCATGCCTCCTTTTACCGGCGCGAAGGTTTGGGTTACGATGAGGATCATGTCAAAGCCTGTTCATGGCCTGCAAAAAATCCGCTTATTTCAATTCCCGCTTTCGCGGGAATGACGGGGCTTATTCATCTTCCAGCTTGGGTTGACAGATGGCTCGGTCGCCGCCGGTGCGGATGAATTGGACGATGCGTTCCACCTGCGCCTGGCTTCTGAACTGCGTCGCCGTTTCTTCAAGGCGTTCGCCAAGAGTTCCCTCGGGGGCGAACAGCATCCGGTAGGCGCTGCGCAAGGCCCGGATATCGTCGCGGTTAAAGCCCCGGCGTTCGAGGCCGATCAGGTTAAGGCCCGCAAGGTGCGCGCGTTCGCCTTTGACGAGGCCAAATGGAATTACGTCTTTTTCAACGCCCGACATGCCGCCAATGATCGCATAGGCTCCTATGCGAGTGAACTGATGCACCGCCGACAAGCCTCCGATGAGGACGAAGTCTTCTATAATGACGTGGCCGCCCAGCGTCGCGTTGTTCGAGAAAATGACATTATTGCCCACTTTGCAATCGTGCGCGATGTGGACGTTTATCATAAAGAGTCCGTTGTCGCCCACGCGCGTCGCCATGCCGCCGCCTTCGGTGCCGGGGTGCATGGTCACGTATTCGCGGATCTGATTGCGCTTGCCGATCTCAAGCGTCGAAGGCTCGCCTTTGAACTTCAGATCCTGCGGACGCAAGCCAAGGCAGGCGAATGGGTACACGACCGTGTCTTCGCCGATGGTGGTGTGGCCATCGACGACAACATGCGAGATCAGGCGCGTCCTGTCTCCAAGTTTAACGTTGGGGCCAATGGTGCAAAACGGACCGATGAAAACGTCCGAGCCGAGCTGCGCAGCCGAATCTACGATTGCGGTGGGGTGGATGGTGACTGCCATTACGCTTCGCTCTTTGCTTCGTCGCGAGGAACAAGCATCGCCGTGTACGTCGCTTCGGCGCAAAGCTTATCGCCTATGAACGCTTTGCCGTTGAACTTCCAGACGTTGCCGCGCGTGCGCTCTTTTTGAACCTTGATGGTCAACGTGTCTCCGGGGACCACGGGGCTGCGGAAACGCGCGCTTTCAACCGTCATGAAATAGACTATGTGCGTATCGCACGAAACGCCTTCCATCGAGGCCACGACCAAGGTGGCCGAGGTTTGCGCCATGGCTTCTATTATGAGCACCCCCGGCATGATCGGGTGGCCGGGGAAGTGGCCCTGAAAGAAAGGCTCGTTGGCCGTGACGTTCTTGATCCCCGTGCAGCTTTCCGACGGGACGATATCGATGACGCGGTCGATCAGCAGCATCGGGAAACGGTGCGGGATGCGCGCCATAATGCCGCCAATATCGAGCGATGTGGGTACTTTAAAGGATGTCATGAAGCTACTCCGTTAGACCGATTGTTCTAGCGGGTTGGGCCGCGGGGTTCAAGAGGGCCGGAAAAGGCCTTAATAACGCCGTTAAAGATGGTATATCTTCCGCAGTTCGAGGGTCGAAATTCCGGGTTTCGAGGTGCGGATATGGATATCGGGACGGTTGTGGATGCCTGCGTTTTGGGGGTCATCGAAGGATTTACCGAGTTTTTGCCGGTTTCTTCGACCGGGCATATGCTGCTGGCCGACCATTTTTTCGGGTTTAAGAATCAGGGCGGCGTTTTTGAAGTCGTTATCCAGCTCGGCGCGATTTTGGCCGTTGTGGCCGTCTATTTTGAGCGCCTTTGGAGGGCCGTGACAACGCTGCCGTCGCGCAAGGAGTCCCGGGCGTTTGCGTTAAGCATAATTCTGGCGTTTTTGCCTGCGGCCATTATCGGCGCGGGACTGCACAAGTTTATTAAAGAGGTGCTGTTTGAGAGCCCTGCCCTGATCGGAATTGTGCTTCTTTTGGGCGGAATCGTCATTCTGGTCGTAGAGCGGCTGCCGAAGAAGGAGCTTTATCAAGATTCAGAGAATCTTCCGGTCCGGACTTCCATAGGCATCGGGCTTTGCCAGTGCGTGGCGATGATACCGGGGGTTTCAAGGTCGGGGGCTACGATTATCGGCGCGATGCTTTTAGGCGTAAGCCGGAAGGCGGCGGCGGAGTTTTCGTTTTTTCTTTCCATTCCGACGATGATCGCGGCTGCCGGGTATGATCTTTACAAGAATTTCGGGGCTCTCAATTCGCATGATTTGCAGGCCATCGCCATTGGGTTTGTTGTGGCGTTTCTTTCGGCGCTTCTGGTCGTTCGGAGCTTTATCGGGTTTATTTCGCGGTTTGGGCTGGTTCCGTTTGCATGGTACCGGATTGCGGCGGGCGCGGCGGTGCTTCTGGCTTTGGCCACGGGGCTTTGACTTGGATGAATAGAGCGAGGTTTTTTTACTGGCGTCAACGCTTCAGGAAAAACATCCATTTAGCCATCGGTCGGCGATAGGCGATCATGTGGGCGATGTGGAGGGCCACAAAAACGATAAAGATATCCGCAAATATTTTATGAGCCTCGCGCATGGCGCTTCTTTCATGGTGGCGGCGTTCTCTTTGGCGCTCGCGGACAGGCTCGCCTTCGGCTTCGCGCTGAATTGAGGCGGGTTGGCCGAGCCCCAAGGTCCGTCCCTTGTCAAGCGCAATGCCTGTTGCTGCGGCTCCTGTCAAAGACAGCAAGACACCGAGGGTCAGGACCTTGCCGGTGGCGGGATGCGCGAGGAAGTTCTTGATCCCGATGCCTTTGAAACACGGGATGAAGCATGAAAGTTTAAGCTGGGGATCGCCTTGGAAGGACCATAAAAGGCGGAAAACAATGATGGCGGAAACAGCGTAACCGAGCCATGCATGGATGCGCCGAAGGTCGTCGGAGAAATAGGCCGCAAGCGCCAAAAGCGCCAGAACGATGTGGTAGGCGCGGATCGAATCTTTGATTTCCATGTTCTTTAGCCTCCGGAAGCGATGGCGTACCAAGCGTCGTGCTGTTCCTGCGTCCAGCCGCTGGCCACCACTTGATAACCAGTAAAGGCGTTGGCCTGATCTTTTGTCAATGCGCTTAACTGCGTTGTCGTCAATGCGCCGACACTGGTGGTGGACAGGTGCGGAATTTGCGCCAAGGTCAGGCCGTTGATTTGCGTTGTCGTCAGAGTCCCTACTTGGGCGGTCGTAAAGGCGTTGAGCTGGCTATCAAGCAAAGCGCCTATTTCGGATGTCGTGAGCGAGGTTAGCTGTTCGGTGGACAGGCTGGCCAGCGCCTCTGTGGCAAGGCCTGTAATCTGCGATGTCGAGAGCGATGACAGCGTTGCGGTCGAGAGAGCGCCTATTTGCGTGGCGTCGAGTGCGGCGATTTGGGTCGAACTGAGGCCTTCGAACTGCCCAGTTGTCAGATCGTAGACCGTCGATGTGGAAAGGCCGCTTAGGGCTTCTGTCGTCAGGGCGCCGAGTTGTTCGGAGCTTAGAGACCAAAGCTGATCGGTGGTGAGAAGGTTAAGTTCGGTCGCGGTCAAGCCTGCGGTTTGCGTAGTGGACAGACTGGACAGGACGGTGGTTTCGAGGTCGAGAACCTCGCTTTCGGAAAGCGCGCCGATTTGCGTGGCGGTCAGGCTTAGGCGCTGCGTTGTCGAAAGCGCGTCGAACCGGGTGGCGTCGAAGGCATTGATCGCATCCGGCGCGAGGCCTTGGATTTGGGTTGTCGTGAGCGACGACAGGATCGTCGTTGAAAGCGTGTACGAAATGCTTGTGGAAAGCGCGCCGATCTGAGCGCTTGTAAGTCCCGAGAGTTGTTCGGTGACGAGGTTTGCAAACGCTGCTGTGCTTAGGCCTTCAATGGCCGTGATGGTTATCGTTTCTAGCTGCGCGGAGGAGAGCGCTCCCATTTGGACAGAGCTTAGGAGATTAAGTTCCGTGGACGTGATGCCGGAGGTTTGCTCAGGGCTTAAGGCGCTTATTTGGGACGTCGAGATGCTTTCGAGTTGGGATTGCGTGAGGACGCCGATCTGCGTCGATGAAAGGCCTCCGATTTGCGCCGTCGAGAAGGATGAGATGACTTCGGCGCTTAGCATTACGGTTTCTTCGGTCGTAAGGCCGCCGAGTTGCGTTGCGCTGAGAGTCAGGAGTTGCGCGGAGGATAGAACGCCGAACTGGGACGAACTGAGCGCGGCAAGCGACGTTGGAGATAGGCCCGAAACCTGCGTGGTTGAGAGCGACGATATTTCTTCGGTCGAAAGGACGCCAATCTGGGAAGTCGTAAGGGCGGCAACCTGCGTGGAGGAGAGCGCGTCTATTTGAGCGGTAGTAAGAACTTCGAAATCGACTGACTCTATGGCCTGAAGCTGGGCGGCGCTGAGAACCGCGAGTTGATCGCCGCTGAAGACGAACTGCGGCGTCGTGAGCGCGGTCATCGAAGCCGCGCTGAAACCGGACATCTGCGATGTCGTGAGGATCGCGAGATCTTCGGTCGCAAGGGCTTGCGTTTGCTCCGCCGTCAACGCGCCGATCTGCGTGGAGGTAATCATGCCGATGACCGTCGTCGTCAGATGCGAGATGAGGGTCGTCGGCAACGTTGAAAAAAGCGGCGCGCTGATGTTGCTGATGTTGGTCATGAAAATGGGCCGTTATCAGAAGCGCTGTAGTATAGGAGGAAGGAGTTAAGGGGGAGATAATGGAGTTAATACATTGGAATCAATGTGTTTTTTACTTATTTCTTAATCTTCTTTGCCGCCTCATATAATACGTCTTTGACTCCTGTCCCGGCCACTGCGGAAATGGCGTAAATTGGTTTTCGCGTTACGCGTTTAAGCGCGGCGACTTTCTTTTTAAGGTCTTCTTTATCGAGCGCATCGGCCTTGTTTATCGCCACAATCTCGGGCTTCCGGGAGAGACTCGCCCCGTAGGCTTTCAGTTCGGCCCGGATGGTCTTGTAGTTTGCAACCACATCCTCGTCCGTTCCGTCGATCAAATGCAGAAGCACCCGGCACCGCTCAACATGCCCGAGGAAGCGGTCTCCAAGGCCATGTCCTTCGTGCGCGCCCTCGATCAAGCCCGGAATATCCGCGAGGACAAAAGAGGTTCCATCGTTTTTCTCACCTAATCTCACAACTCCGAGATTTGGCGCGATGGTTGTGAACGGATAGTCTGCGATCTTCGGCTTTGCAGCCGTCACAGCCGCCAGAAAAGTGGATTTCCCCGCGTTCGGCAAACCTATCAAGCCTGCATCGGCGATTAATTTCAGCCTGAGCCAGACTTCGCGTTCTTCTCCCGGATATCCCGGCGTGCAATAGCGCGGAGCCTGATTGGTTGACGACTTGTAGTGCGCATTTCCGAAACCGCCATCGCCGCCCTTGAGGAAGATAATGCGCTGCCCCTGCTCGCTGAGATCGTAGAGAACGGTTTCTTTATCCTCGTCCAGCACTTGCGTCCCGACAGGAACCTTGAGGATCAGGTCCTTACCGTTAAGCCCGGACCGGTCCCTGCCCGCGCCTCCGCGACCGTTGCTTGCCGCGAAGTGTTGCTGATACCGGTAATCGATCAGCGTGTTGAGGTTCGCGGCAGCCTCGAAGATCACGTCGCCGCCTTTGCCGCCGTTACCGCCATCCGGACCGCCGAATTCAATGTACTTCTCGCGGTGAAACGAACAGCACCCGCGTCCGCCGGAGCCGCTTGCGACATATATTTTGGCTTGATCGAGAAATTTCATGGGGAAGACCTTACCGGAAAATCCGGGTTACGCAAAAACAAACAAATCCTTTAGAGAAAGAAACGATTGGGCGGAATCATTTCAATCAATATCTTTGTAAGTGCCTGTTCATGGTCTTGAAGGTTTCAAGGTGTCGTATCTGTAAGCATTTATTATTGCTGAACCTCTGTTGAGTCATGTACCGCGCAGGCGCACGGCGATGGATTCCCGCTTTCACGGGAATGACGGCACTTTTCAGCTTTATCAATCAATTAGATGCGCCTATTGCTGCAGGGTAGTGCAGCGTCGGCTTACTTTTCGGCTTGGACAACCGAAACATAAGTCCTGCCGCTCTTTTCGCGATACTTGACGACGCCGGCAACCTTCGCAAACAGCGTGTGATCCTTGCCCATCGCGACGTTATCGCCGGGGAATACTTTGGTGCCGCGCTGACGGACGAGGATGTTACCGCCTATTGCTTTTTGGTCGCCGTAAACCTTGACGCCCAAACGGCGTCCAGCGCTGTCGCGTCCGTTGCGGGATGATCCGCCTGCTTTCTTGTGAGCCATTGCCTTCTCCTGTTAGCCCTTGATCCCTGTGATTTTAAGGACCGTGAATTCCTGCCGGTGATTGTTTCTGCGGCGATAGTTCTGGCGGCGCTTCTTCTTGAAGACAATCAGCTTCGCGCTGCGCTTCTGCTCAACCACTTCGGCGGAAACGGATGCTCCTTTGACGAGCGGAGATCCTACGGTCACCTTGCCGTTGTCGCATACCATAAGAACTTCGGCGAGTTCGACCTTGGCATTGGCCTCGCCCGGAAGCTTTTCAACTTGAATAATGTCACCTTCAGCAACTTTGTACTGTTTGCCGCCGGTTTTTACCACTGCGAACATGATGATAGCCTTTTTAATTAATTAACGCGACTACGTTCGTTTCTGCTGCGAAAAAAACAGAACCCGCGAAGGGAGCTTAATGAAGGAATCCCCGGCGATTGTCAAGCGAAAGCGTTCGATAAGCAGCGGGGCCAAACATAAGGTTATATGTCCGGCCCCAAGATTCCCCCATCCGAGCGGCCCTCCTCATAGTGCGGGGGCAAATGCTCGGCCTTTGCGATAAAGGACCTCTCCGGTGCCAAGATTAACCACAATGTCTCCGGGCTTGGGCTCGCCAGACGTGGAGACTGAAGGCAAACGCACGGGTTCAAAATGATAATTGGGGCTGTCGCCCGGAATCTTGTAACGGACAAAATGAGACGCATCTGATTTGAGGGATTCCGCAATGCGTGCTTTTGTCTCTTTGTTAAAGGGACCGAAAGGATGCGTCATCGAAGCCTTTTTGTCGAACGACTCTAAGAGCGCCTCAGCAACAGAACGTTCGCACATTTCCCTGACGCAATGACGATAAAAAAGGGGACTAAATTCATTTGGGTCCGAGGCAACACCCTTTGCGAAAAGAACGCGAACGACATCTTTGTACTTATCAGAGATGCCTTTGTACCCACAAAAAACAGCTATGCCCACAACGTCATCTGGAGCGCTCGAATTACCAGAATCGAACAGCCTTAGGGCCGAAGATACCGCATAAGGCGTCGCTTTTTCAAGAGGAAGCCCCTGTGCCTCTGCAGGAACAAATACACTGTTCTTTCCGCGCGCAAGTCGATCGCATGTAACCACGATCTTTTCCTCGGCTGGGGTCTCCTCCTGTTTAACCCCGATCCGCTGAAAAGCATAAAAAGTTTCCGATGACGACATTCCCCAAGGAAAATCTAATAGTACGCTGCCCCTTTGTTTCATATTAACATCAGATGGCCCCTGACTAAACAACCCAAAACCCATGATAAGCTCCTCTCCTCATCTGTAATAAAAATATCATCTATTTTGAAACAGTAATGTCTTTTCCCCGAATGGCGACTCGCGAAAATACTTTCATGGTTTTTTTTCAAAAAAAGCTTGTGAGACGTAATGAAAGATGTTGCCACCCCATGGACAAAAGCGCTTTCTTGCTCCCGCCCCGATGCGAGATTACGTATCGATGTAGCCGCCCAGCTTGTAAAGGGTATTTCCTCAGGAAAGAGACTCTTCCCCTCGTTCCGGCGCCGGCGTGTGTCGGATAAGCCAAATGACTCCGAAAAGATCGTAAGTGCCGCGAATGGCCCGACCGAGGAAATCGGACTTGGAAATGCCGCAAGAGCGCGGCCTGTCGTTGACCGGCGTAAATACACACTCATGCCCATAAAGCTTAAGCAATGCTGGCATGAAGCGGTGGAGGCCGTTGAAAAAGGGTAACTCCAGGTACGAGTCGCGCGGGAAAACCTTGAGGCTGCATCCGGTGTCGGGGCAATTGTCGTTAAGAAGCAATTTGCGGATCTTGTTGGCGAACCGGCTCGCAAGCCTCTTTGCGGTGGTGTCTTGACGATTGACTCGAATGCCTGCCACAAGAATTTTGCGGTCTCGACCCTTCATCCAGGCAAGATCGAGAAGCCGGGGCGCGTCGGCGGGATCGTTTTGCCTGTCGCCGTCTATGGTTAAAATCCACTTGCTCGCCGCACGTCTGATGCCGTTTCGTATGGCCGCGCTCATCCCGAGCCGTTTGGAATGCCGGATCAGCCGCACACGGGGGTTTATCTCTTTTGCCTGTTGGACTTCCTGTGCCGTCGCGTCGGTGCTGCCATCGTCAACGCAGATAATCTCATAGGCTTGTCCAACAGCCGCGTATCCCTCAAGAGCTGCCGAAATTTCATCGATAAGCGGAAGGACATTGCCAGACTCATCGAGCAGAGGAATAACGACGGAAACAAGGGGATTTTCTTGAGCCACGGGACGGTTCCTTAAAGGACTGAATGCCCTCGCATTAGTGGCGGAAAAATGTGCAAAAAACCAGATTCAAAATTTATGTTGCATAAAGTTTTTGCTTTTCCGTGGCTTTTTGGCTAGTTTGCGCTCCCTCGGTAGGCTGCTTGTGCTAACAAGGCTTCCGGGAATGCGCCCGTAGCTCAACTGGATAGAGCATCTGACTACGAATCAGAAGGCTGGGGATTCGAATTCCTCCGGGCGCGCCATTAAATCAAGCACTTAGACAATACCCCAAAAAATCCAAAGCATAGCTGGTAATCACAGGGTAATCACGCTAGGAACAAACATTCCCAAGAAATGTGCGCTTACTGAAAGAAGAACAAAGATTGATTTCCTTGCGCTCACGGATGTTTTTTCATCGTTCGATCACAAGCAATCTGTCGGCGTATCTGTCGTAGATGTGCGTTTTTTCGCTTCTACCCAAGCGATCAGGTCGTTAACGTCGTAGACGATAATTCGTCCAAGTTTTGCGTATTTTGGACTTCCTCCTTGAGAACGCAGCTTTTCCAAAGTCGATGCTGGAAGGTTCAAATACACCGCAGCCTGTTTTGTCCTTAAAAAGGTTTTCTGAAAGATATCGTGGTTTTCCATTGGGCTTACTCCAGCGTGGGCGTTTCAGTTTGGGCTTCCGCATACACGGATTAAGGAAATGATTTCCTCGCTAACGGGTTATGACCGCCTACTTTCCCTCCTTCTGTTCCAAACGAGTTTGGCCTTATCGCCGTTGTCTGAAGGAAACAGGGCGGCGGAGAGAGGCTCTTTAAGGCAGGGATCGTCGAGGCGGAGGCGGAGATAGGGCTTGGGGGAGTTTCCCGGAGTCTGGGCTTCCCAGGCGTCGCCGATACGGAAGTTGCCGCGAAGGACGCGGTAGGCAGGGGCATTTTTGGGTCCGCCATCGTCGTTGGGGACGAGGCGGAGTTTGGCTTTGAGGGACAGGGTTCGAATGGTGCCTATCCAGTTGCCTTCTTTCGATAGGATAAAATCGCCTATATGCATATCATTCACCTTTTGTTTGCGTGGTTGTTTGGGGATTGGATGATGAGGCGGGGCCGCCTGCATGGACATTTCGGGTACGAAGCGAAGTCTTCACGGCGGTGGCTTCTTTTCCCGTTGCCTGATTCAGCAAGCCGTCTCTTCTGGCCTTGGTGAAGGCAGGATCGCTTTTTAGGAATCTCTCAAGCATGAACGGGATGAGTTCGGGCACGGATGCCGTCTCGCCATAGGTGTTTCGATAAAGGACGGCGTATTCGTGGAGGGCTTCGTTTAACTTGGCACTTGCGGAGAACGTCATCTTCGTTGTCGTGCGGTCGGGAAGCTTGGCTAGTTTCAGCATGGATCAAGCTCCTTTATAGGGTTTGAGGATCAGGTCTTTGTGGACGATGACGCGGACGGGCCAGCCGGGACGGATGGTGATCGTCGGTTGGATATTGAGGTTCTTTTCGGTGATGCGCTGTCCAGCTTGGGCGGCGTTTTGCTGCGTGGACTCGCGAAGGGCTCGTACGAGATCGCTTTCGTTTGAGCCGAGGCTTAATTGGGTTCCGACGCCGAGCATTGTGGAAAGCGCTATGCCTTTGAGAAGGGTCCACGTGTGATAATCGACATCGTCTTCGAGGCCTGCATAGCCTGCCGTGTCGGTTGCGGGAAGATTGTCGATTTGGATGGAAGTGCCGTCGGGCATGACGATACGCTGCCAGACGAGCAAGGCGCGGGACTGGCCGAAGGCGACGACGCTGTCGTAGGAGCCGATCAATCTCGATCCTTGCGGGATAAGGAGAATGCGGCCCGTGACGGTGTCGTAGATATTTTCCGTGACTTGGGCGACGACAAGGCCGGGAAGATCGGAGTTGATGCCAGTTATCAGGCTTGCGGCGATAATGCTGCCCGCCATAACCTGATAAGGCGATGCAGGAGATTGCAAGGCGTGCGGATTATAGATGCTGTCCGTATTGCGCTGGCGCATAAAATCGAGCTTGCGTTGCTGGTTGTTCTGGTCGTGGTCTGGATCAAGCGCCAAACGCTTGCCGTCCGGCTCCATTGTTGCTGAGGCCTCTGAGGGCTGTGGTGTCGAAACGCTTTGCCGGGGTTTGTTCTCGACACGGAAGAACACGCCCGCCTGTTTGGCCTGAAGTGACTGCTGGGTAAGTTGTTGATCTTGATCGGCCTCGCCGGACGCAACGCCTTTGGCGCGTTCTTGAGCGAGGATCGGGCGGCCAAGATCGCCGGGCAATGGCGGGCCAAGTTCGATAGATTTCGGCTTTACTTGAGAATAATCTCCCGGAAGCGATGCGAGGCTTTCGGGTGTCGGCTTCTTGTCATTGTTATAGAGTTCTTGCTCTTCCGAGGACAATTTTAGGTTTGGCTTTTTGAGGGCCAGCGCCGTCACAGCGAACACGCTGGCAATGCCAACAGCGGCAGCGCCGATGAGAAGGCTTTTGCGGAAACGCACCACGCGATGCGGCGGCGCGGCCCGTAATTCAAGCTTGCTGGGGTCTAACTTCTCGATCATTAGAGGGCCTCCGCATCGGTGCGGGTGATGCGCACGATTTGCTGCGGGTCCGCGCCGAGCCTTAGTTCGGCTTCGGAGAAAAGCCGGTCAACGATGTAGTAATTGCCGCGCGTACGGTAGTTGACGAGTTCGTTGTTGCCACCTGCCCCTACAAGGAAAAGCGGCGGCGCTTCGCCCTGCCCTATGTTGTGCGGAAGCTCGATGTAGATCTTCTGTCCGTCGTCGAAGGCGCGCAACGGTCTCCATGTGGGACTGTCGCCGGAGACTTCATAATGAAAGTGCAGGTTATCGAGCGAGAGGTTTGAAGCAATGGGCTGTGCGGCTTCAGCGTCATTGTTTTGGCGGCGCAGAACCATCAGTTGGTCTTGCGGATACGTCCATGAGATGGCCGCCATTGAGGTCTTGGCCGTGCTTTCCATCTGTAAGTGATAGGAGCGCCGGTCGGTGGTGATGACAAGATTGGTTTTGAGGCCCGCTGCAAACGGCTTGACCAGAACATGGGTCTGCTGGCTGTCGCCCGAGCCGCTTGTCGTGTCACCGACGATCCAGCGCACGGTATCGCCTGCCGAGACAGACGTAAGCTTTTCTCCGGGCTGCAACGTGATATCCGTCACCCGCTCCGGCGCGCCGTAAAGCTGATAGAGAGCGCCTTCGGTGAACGGATAGACTTGAATGGCATTGATGTAGCCGTACTTTGTCGGCTCCTTGGTGGCGGCTTTGTTGGCTTGATCCACGCGGACGGTTGGCGGGCTTAAATCCGGCTTTTCTTTGCTTGGTATGGGTTGAAGTTGGCCCGGCAATGGCAAGGGCGTTGGGATATCGACGATTTGGACAGGTTTTGGGGGTTCCGGCTCTATGCTGGCAGGCATAAAGTCAAAACCCTGTTGTTTATTGGCGCAGGCGGCAAGTGTGAGTGTAGAAAGAGAGATCAAAAGCAAATTCTTTTTCATTGGTTGGATTCCTTTGTTTGTTGAGGGGCGATGGCATCGAGTTCGCGCGACCAGTCGATAGCTTTGACGAAAAGGCCGAGCGGGTTTTTGCGGAGTTGTTCCGCCGTGCGGGACGGCTGGATGATGACGGTGAGGATCGCGGTCCAATGCTCTGTTTGGGCCAAGCTGCCGCGATCAAAGGTCTGTTCGATCCATTTGACCTGGAAGGACGTTTCCGAGGCACGGACGACGCTTGTCACCTGAACTGAGACGCTACGCGTCCCGATCTGGGCGAAAGGATCGTTTTTCTTGGCATAGTCGTTAAGGAACAGCGCAGCTTTATCTGTGGCAAAGTCATAAGCCAAAAGCCAATCCTGCCGCACGAGAACCGGATCAGTTGAGATTGATCTCACGTTCGTAATGAACCGAGCCAGATGCCAAGCGATTTGCGCATCTGTCGGCTGGTAATCCTGAACGGCAGGCGCGACTGCATGCGCTTCGCCGAATTTATCCACCTCGACCACGTAAGGCACGACGCGGCTTTGCAGGGATTGCCAGACAAGCGTTCCCGATAGCCCTGCGGCCAGAGAAAAACATCCGAAGGCCATGAGCCTCCAGTTCTTGGCTTGGACCCGTGCGGAACCGATGCGCTCGTCCCAGAGCTGCTCGGCTTTTTGATATGGCGTAACGGGTTCGGGCGTTTGGCCGTAGCGTTGGGTTGGTCTGCGAAAAAGCATGGATTATTCTCCCCTGTTAGAAAGAGATGGATGGGCTCCGGCCCCTGGACGGTCGCCGTCCTTGATGGCTTGGCTGACGGCATGGGCGCTTACACGCGCGGTCTGTTCGGTCCGGAGGCGTTTGGCCCAGTTGGGAGCGGACTTCGATGCCTGAAAAGCTGAAGCCGCTGATTGAGACATGGAAGCGGTCGGCGTTCCCCCCGTAGCGGTCCAAGCCGCATTCCGGCCCGCTGTCGCACTTTCTGAAAGAGACGAAGAGGCCCGGTCTTTCAACCCCCGCACCGTTTGTTTGACGGTGCCTGTGGCGGCACGGGCTATACCGCCCATGCCTGCGGCAACACGGGCAGCACCTGTTTCTCCAGAGGTCGCCTGTCCAAGCTGATAAGCTGTGGATGCGGCGGACTTTAAAGCCGTTGCGGCGCGGATCGCGGCAAGAGATCCATTTCCGGCGGTACGCGCTGCGCCTATAGCGCCTGTGCCAGCGGCTCCGGCCAAGGCGACGGAACCGATTGCAGCGCCTGCCGTTCCGATAGCGGTCCCTGCTCCTAATTGCGGCGCGCCGGAGATAAGGCCTGCTGCGATACCGGGGCCGAAGATGCCAAGGCCGAGAAGAGACAACGCGCCAAGAACTTGCGACATGGCGGCAGCAAGCGTTGTATCAGCTCCCTGCGAGCCGCTTGTAAAGGTCGAGAATAATGTCGAACCGATGCCGACGATGACGGCCAACACCATCATTTTTATGCCGGAAGAAACGACGTTGCCCAAAACCTTCTCGGCGAGGAATGCGGTCTTATTCCAGAGGGCAAATGGCACAAGGACGAAGCCTGCGAGCGTCGTGAGCTTGAACTCCAGTACCGAGATGAAAAGCTGAATGGACAGAATGAAGAAGGCAAAAACGACGAGGAGCCACGCGATGAGGAGGACAAAAACCGTCAGCGCGTTGCTGAAGATCTCCGGGAAACCGACGAGGTTGCTGACTTGTTCGAGAAGCGGATGGGCGGATTGATAGCCTGTGGCGGCGATAACGCCGGGGCGCAGAAGATCGGCGGCGCTGAGACTGGTGCCGGAGGCCTTGATCCCAAGCCCGGCAAAAGACTGATAAACGACATCGGAGAGATGCTTGAAGTTGTTCAAAATATAGGCAAATGCGCCGACATAGAGCACCTTGCGGATAAGACGGACGAGTACCTCCTCGCCGCCAAACGCCCAAAAGAGGCCCGCGAGGGTGATATCGATGCCGATCAATACCTTGGAAAGATACGCGACATCGCCTGACAGAAGCCCGAAGCCGCTGTCGATGTATTGGCTAAAAGTCGTCATGAAGGTGTCAATAATGCTGAGGTCGCTCATGTCATCGCCTCCCTATTACCAACTGCCTGAATAGGCAGTTTCAGAACCGAGAAACTGCTGCGTTGTCTCTCTCGCCGCTTCTTCTGCCTGCGCTTTGCGCGCCGCATCCTCGGACTGGGCGCGGTATTGAGAGGCCAGCATCTCTTGGATTTGCATCTGTTGCTTGGTGGATAAGGCGATGAGCTGATTGGATGCTTGCTGAGCCTGCAACGCGCCTTCGGCGTTTTGGCTCTGGTTGACGAGGTCGCTTAGGATCGGCTGGTCAGCTTGGACATTTTGGACGATCTGCGACTGCACTTGCATGGTTTGCCGAAAAGCATTCATCGCATTCTGCCAACGCCTTTGTGCGGCAACCGCTATGTCATTTGTGCTAACTGTTGCGTCATAAGAGTCCGGATATTGCTGCTCCCATTGGCTTTCCAGTTGAGTCAGATTGAAGCTCAACCCATCCGCTTGGGTCATCAAGCTGCCGATATTCGTAAGCGCACCCGTCATCTGGTTAAGTGACGAATAGTTCAGCGTTGAGAGATTCTTCGCCATGTTTTGAAGCATGACGGCTTCATTCTGAAGCTGGCGGATTTGGTTGTTGATTTGCTCTAACGTCCGGGCCGCCGTCAGAACGTTTTGGCTATAGTTTGAGGGATCGAAGACGATCCATGCATGCGCGGGGGCCGCGAGAAGCAAGGCACCGAGAAAAGCACAACGACACAATTTCCTTTTATTCATGTTTTGGCTCCTGTGTTTCTGGGGTAAATTCACGGACAAGCGCGGCTGCCCAATCAAGGCCTCGCGTCTTCAAGAATTCGGCGGCGAAGTTCTGTGAGCCGTGATTTGCCAAAATGTCCTCGATGAGCTTTTGCGAACCGGGATCGGATGCGCCGCATAGGGCAAGCGCAATGGGGCCAAGGCCAAGCTCGAACAGCCGGTTGCCGCGACGTGATTGAAGGTAGTAATGCTGCTTGGGCGTGGCGCGCGCGATAAGCTCGATCTGCCGCTCGTTGAGACCAAAGCGTTCGTAGGCAACACGCGCCTGCGGCTCGACAGCCCGGTCGTTCGGCAGGAAGATGCGCTGCGGGCAGGATTCGATGAGCGCGGGGGCTATGGACGAGTCCGCTATGTCAGCCAAGGATTGCGTCGCAAAGACAACGCTGACATTGCGTTTTCTGAGGACCTTAAGCCATTCCCGAATGCGGGCGGCGAAGAGCGGGTTATCGAGATAGACCCAAGCCTCGTCCAGAATGAGCAATGTGGGCCGCCCGTCGAAGCGTTCTTCGAGACGATGGAATAAATAGGTGAGCACAGGCAAAACGGCTCCGGCCTCGTGCATCAGTTCTTCCATCTCGAAGCATTGGACATCTGAGAGAGCGAGCTTGTCTTCGGCGGCGTCGAGCAAACGGCCAAAAGGACCGTCCAACGTATAGGGCTGGAGCGCGGCTTTCATGGCGTTTGATTGGGCGAGAATGGAAAGGCCGGTGAGCGTGCGTTCTGCCTCTGGCGCGCTTGCCAGATTGTTAAGGGCAGACCAAATGGCTTCCTTTACTTCCGGCGTCACAACCATTTTCTCGTGGGCGAGAAGTGCTCCGATCCATTCCGCTTCCCAACTTCTTTTGGCTGGGTCGTCAATGGCGCGAAGCGGCTGAAAGGCGAGCGAGCCTTCTGCGCCAAGCGTATGATGGACGCCGCCCATTGCGAGTACGGCGGCCCGCGCTGAATTGCCCTTGTCGAAGATATAGACTTGCGAGCCGGGATAACGCCGGAACTGCGTGGCCATAAGGGACAACAGGACCGATTTACCTGCGCCAGTCGGGCCGACAATGAGCATGTGACCCACGTCGCCGACATGTGTCGAGAAGCGGAATGGCGTGGAGCCGGAGGTTTCGGCATAAAAAAGCGGCGGCCCGTCGAGATGATTGTTATGCGAAGGCCCTGCCCAGACAGCCGAAAGAGGCATGAGGTGCGCAAGGTTCAACGTATGCACCAATGGCTGGCGGATATTGGCATAAACATGCCCCGGAAGGCTACCGAGCCAAGCTTCGACGGCGTTCACGTTTTCGCGGATGCAGGTAAAGCCGAGATTATTGATAATGCGTTCGACCGCACGCGCTTTGTCTTCGGCCCGATGCCTTTCCTCATCCCATACTGTGATCGTTGTTGTGAGATAACCGAAGCCGACATGGTCGCCGCCAAGAGCCTGAAGAGCGGCATCGGCATCGAGCGCCTTGTTGTCGGCGTCGTTGTCAACAAGCGAAGATGTCTCATTTGTTAGGACTTCCCGCAAAATGGCTGTGATGGACTTGCGCTTGGCAAACCATTGCCGCCGAATGCGGGTCAGCGTTTTTGTTGCATTGGTCTTGTCGAGAGGAATGAACCGCGTCCCCCAACGATAGGCGAAGTCCTGATGGTTCAAGGCGTCGAGGATTCCTGGCTGCGTTGAGTTCGGAAAACCAAAAACAGTAATTGTTCGCAAATGGGCGTCGCCAAGCATCGGCTCAAGCCCGCCCGTGAATGGCGTATCGACCAGAACGCCGTCGAGATACATTGGAGTTTCCGGCACGGCGACAGGATGATGCTTCGTCGAAACCGTTCCGTGCAGGAATGTCAGCGTTTCTTGATCGTCAAGCGCGCGGACTTCGGGCAGAAAGCCGGACAGAAGGTCCAAAACCCTTTCGGTTTCCTCCCAGAAGCGGTTTAGCTCCCGCTTCCAGTCCCTTTCTTCCTCCTTCCGGCCTGAATCCAGAAGTGCATTTTCGGTGCACGCCTGAGCATCGGGCGGCGGCATATAAAAGAGTGTCAGATAGTACCGGCTTTCAAAATGCTGCCCTTGCTTGCCCTCTTCGAAAAACGTCCGGCGCTCCTCGTCAATCAGCCATGAAGCGGCATCCGGAAATTTTGATGAGGGATAATGTTGAGCCTCGATACGCTGCGCATCGAAAAATAATGCCCAGCCGGAACTTAGGCGTCTCAATGCGTTGTTGGCGCGAGCGCAGAGGCCGACAAGCTCGGATTCCGAGGCGCTTTCAAGGTCTGGGCCACGAAAACGAAAAGTCCTTTGAAAACCGCCGTTCTTGTTCAGAACGATGCCGGGCGCTATGAGAGCGGCCCACGGCAGATAATCGGCAAGCTTGTCTGATTTTGAACGATATTCGGCCAAGTTCAGCATCTCAACCGTCCTTTCTGACGTAGATGGCGCACAAGAACGGGTAAAAAGTCCGGATCGCGTTTGGCGGCGAAGGCGGCAAGCGTATGGCCGAGGACAAAGAGTCCAAGACCTGCGATCCATTGTTGCAGGCCGAGGCCAATCGCTGCCGCCAATGTGCCGTTAAGGATCGCGACGGAACGCGGCGCGCCGCCGAGAAGGATTGGCTCGGTCAGCGCGCGATGGACGGGGATGTCGAACCCTTCGATGTGTTGGTTTTCGCTCATCAGACGAGCGCCCCGCCGCCGAAGGAGAAGAACGTCAGGAAGAACGAACTCGCGGCAAAGGCTATTGAGAGGCCGAAGACGATCTGAATCAACCGTCTGAAGCCGCCAGACGTTTCTCCAAAAGCAAGCGTCAAGCCTGTGAGCGTAATAATGATGACAGCAACGATCTTGGCGACCGGGCCTTGGACGGAATCGAGGATATTCTGTAACGGCGTTTCCCACGGCATTCCGGAACCTGTTGCGTGGGCGGGAGAAGACAGAACAAGCGCAAGCGCTGCAATAGGAAGAAAACGAAGCCTTTTAAGCATTAGAATTCCTTTCAAAATTGTTGGAGTTGCGGGAAGGTGAGAGGATTGACGGCGTAATCGCCATGGTCGTCGAGGCCGGTCACTTCGGCTATTGTCTCAAGGCGGCGAGACGAGCCACGACCGGAGATGAAGACGACGATGTTGATGGCCTTGGCGATCAGTCGGCGCGGCACGATGGCAACGTTTTCCTGAACGAGCTGTTCGATCCTGTAGAGAGCGGAACAAGCGGAATTGGCATGAACGGTTGCGATGCCGCCCGGATGGCCGGTGTTCCATGCTTTGAGCATGTCGAGCGCCTCACCGCCCCGCACCTCACCCACAATGATGCGGTCGGGTCTCAGGCGAAGAGTTGAGCGCACGAGATCGGCAAGCGATACGACCCCCAGTCTCGTCCGCAACGCTACGCAATCTTTGGCCGCGCATTGAAGCTCGCGCGTGTCCTCGATCAGGATGATGCGCTCGTCTCTATCGGTTATTTCTGCCAGGAGCGCATTGGCAAGCGTCGTTTTGCCGGAGGAAGTGCCGCCCGCGACGAGGATGTTATGGCGTTTTCGCACAGCTTTTCTCAAAGCATCGGCTTGGATGGGGACCATAATCCCGTCGCGGACGTAGTCGGAAAGTGTGTAGATCTTTGCCGCAGGTTTGCGGATGGCAAAGCAGGGCTGAGGCGACACCGGAGGAAGAACCCCTTCGAAGCGCTCGCCGGTTGGAAGTTCTGCGCTGATAATCGGATTGTTCTCATGCGCCTCGGCATGGATGTGGCTTGCCACAAGCCGGATGATTCGTTCCGCTTCTAAGGGATGAATGGACTCGCCAACCCGGCTCCTCCCCTCCCCAAGCCTGTCGATCCACAGGCTTCCGTCGGGATTGACCATCACTTCCACAACGTCGGCCTCGGCGAGGGCTTTTGAAATCGCCGGTCCCATGGCAGTACGCAACATGGCGCGGCGGCGCTGATCGGAGGTGTCGTTCATAGAGCCTCCTTTTCGCTTTTGGCGCTGGCTGGCGTCCTGCCAAGCGCGATATGCCGCCCGACTTGATCGACGAAACGCAGATAGCGTTCATGAGCAATTGCGAATGCCGCTTTATCCGGCAGTTGTTTGTCGGCGTTAAGCGCAATGGTAAAGCGGATGAAGACCGCGAAGCTTTCGAGGATCATCTCTTCGTCGCGCCGAACATGCCTAAGTTCGCGAAGTATTTGGTCAAGATCGACCGAGAACCTGTCGAGCCGCTTGCAGTACCTGCGGTCTATCTCGGTTTCGCCGCGTTGTTCAAAGAAAGCCTTGAGGGCTTTATTGAAGAAATCGGATTTTGTAACCCTTGCGCGGCGGCAATAGGCTTCTATCTGGTCGGCCAAGCCCTCATCAGTTAGAACCTGGCAGCGTATTTTTTTGTTTGTCATGATCGCCCTCCAAAAAATCTAGAGCGATCATCCGCTGAATCTCAGAATCCTCTTACACCCTTTATGTCCTATCTATCCCTCTCTAGCCCGATCCCGTGCGGATTCTACATGGTAAATTACTCAACCAAACATCTTCATCGGGAGACCATCCATGTGGTATAATCACCTGCCGCTGATGGAGTTCGTGCTTATGAAACGCTCCATCAAAACGATAACATGGAGGCGACCATGTGGCTGCACGAATCCTGGGGGTGTTTTCCGTTCATGTGGATATTTCCACTGATATTTCTCGTGTTGCTCCTGCTCTTCTTATTCCGTGGAGGGCAGTGGCCGATGTGCGGATGGCGCGGGATGCATGAAAAAAAGGAAAGCGCGAAAGAGATACTTGACCGACGGTATGCCAGCGGGGAGATCAATCGCGAAGAGTATTTGCGGATGAAACAAGAACTCGGCCAAGATTCATAACACGAGTAAATATTTGGTGCCGCAGACTCTTCGCTGCCTTTTCAATAACTTCACGCCCCTCAAACTTCATAAAGAAATCGATGGAATATGTTGTTGCCCGCATATGCACATTTGTGCATTAATATACGCCATGACTCAGTCCATCAAAATTCTTGCCGCCCTTGCCGAACCAACACGCTTTGAGGTTATTCGCATTTTGTGGGATGGCCGCGAGCACTGCGTTTGCGAACTCATGGAAGCGCTGGGGAAAAGCCAGTCCTGCATGTCCCGGCATATGACAAGTCTCAAAAATGCAGGCCTCGTTGTGGACAGGCGCGATGCTCAATGGGTTCGCTATCGTCGCAGCCCGGAACTTTCCAAGGCCATTACCTCATTGGTCGAAGCCGCCCTTGCGCTCGATAAGCCCTTAAAAAGGAAATCAGCATGAAATGCCGGTGCCAATCGGAAGCGGTAGCAACGACTTCCGAAAATAAGCCCTCTGAATCTTTATGGATCGGAGGAAGCTCAGTCGGAATTGCGCTATGGTTCGTTCTTTATCGCCAGTTAGTTCCCTTTTCCGAATGGATCGTTTCTCTTCTTCCCATCGAAAAAGGCTCTTCTTTTGGCGAGGCAGTCACCTTTTTCTTCTACGACACCCCCAAGGTCCTGATGCTTTTGACTCTCGTCGTTTTTGCGATGAGCGTTATCCGCAGCTTCTTCTTGCCTGAACGCACCCGCGCTATGTTAGCGGGCAAAAATGAAGGACTAGGCAACATTGCCGCCGCCTGTCTTGGCATCGTAACGCCTTTTTGCTCTTGCTCTGCTGTCCCCCTGTTTATCGGTTTTGTTTCCGCTGGCGTGCCCCTTGGGGTTACCTTTTCGTTTCTAATTTCTGCCCCTATGGTCAACGAAGTTGCCCTTGGCCTTTTGTTTGGTCTTGTTGGGTGGAAGGTTGCCCTAGCCTATCTAGCCTTTGGTTTGGCCGTAGCCATTGTTGCGGGTTGGGTGATTGGGCGTTTTCACCTTGAAGGATGGCTGGAGGATTGGGTGCGGAACGCTCGCGCAGGAACTGCCAGCCTCCCAACAGCCCAAATATCAGCCGTTGGTCGCATACACGAAGGGATTAATGCCGTCCGAGAGATTGTTGGCAAGGTCTGGCCATGGATGATCGCGGGCATTGCTGCCGGGGCCTTCATCCATGGTTATGCGCCTGCCGAGCTTCTGGCCACCATCATGGGTAAGGATGCGTGGTGGTCGGTTCCGGCCTCTGTCGCGGTTGGCGTGCCGATGTATTCGAATGCAGCAGGCATCATCCCTATCGTTGAGGCCCTGCTTGGAAAGGGCGCTGCGCTCGGAACTGTTCTTTCCTTCATGATGGCGGTTACAGCCTTGTCCTTGCCTGAAGCGATCATCCTCCGCAAAGTGCTTTCTCTGCGGCTGATCCTCGTTTATTTCGGCGTCGTGGCTTGCGGCATTCTCGCCGTAGGATATCTGTTTAACGCACTTTTCGTATAATCAATGCACACGCACCACCACCCTCCGCAGCAAACAAGCAACCTCGATTCCGCCTTTAGGTGGGCCGTAACATCGAATGCCGTCTATGTCGTCGTTGAGGCGGCATTTGGCGTGTACTCCGGTTCGCTCGCATTGCTTGCCGACGCCGCACATAACTTGATGGATGTTGGTGGGCTTCTACTCGCGTGGGGCGCTGCCATTGCGGCCAAACGCCCTCCGAACGGAACCTACACGTATGGCTATGGCCGGGCGACAATTCTCGCAGCTCTTATCAATGCGCTTGTGATTATGATCGGTGTCGGCGGTGTCGTTTGGGAAGCGCTTAAGCGCTTCTCACAGCCTACCGATATTTCTGCGGAACTGGTAATTGGCGTAGCTTTGCTTGGCATAGGAATTAATGCCGGAACGGCGCTTTTATTCCGCGCAAAAAGGCATGATGATCTTAACGCCGAAGGCGCATTCCTTCATATGATGACTGACGCTGCCGTTTCCCTAGCGGTTGTTATCGGCGGTGGCGTTGTTCTCATGACAGGCTGGGCATGGGTTGACCCACTGGTCGCTATCGGGGTTAGCCTTTTGGTTGCCGTTGCGACCTATGGCCTTCTCAAGTCCTCGCTGCATTTGACCCTCGACGGTGTGCCTGGGTCCGTCAATCACGGTGCCGTTCAACGGTGGCTTTGTGACCAACAGGGCGTGGCTGCGGTTCATGATTTGCACATCTGGGCGCTTAGCACAACGATGACGGCGCTAACCGCTCACCTCATTATGCCGGGTGGTTGCTCTGATAGCGGATTTCTACAGCACCTTAGCGAAGAGTTGAACGAGCATTTCAATATCCAGCACACGACATTTCAGGTGGAGTTGAGCAAAACCAACTGCTGTGCCGCGTGTTGCGCAAACCACGAGATTGAGAGGAAGAAAGCATCATGAAAATACAGATCCTTGGAACAGGCTGCTCTAAGTGCAAGGCATTGACCGAAGCTACTGAACACGCCGCGAAAGATTTGGGCGTCGCCTGCGAAATAGAAAAAGTTGTTGATATCGCCGAAATCATGTCCTTTGGCGTGATGATGACACCTGCGCTCGTTGTTGATGGAAATGTGAAAGTTGTCGGCAAAATCCCGAATGCGGACGAGATGAAGAAAATTCTGTCTGACAAAACAAATTAAAAGCTAAAGCACTGGCACGGATGAATCTATCGTCAAAGCTGCTGATGCTGTCCAAAACCAACTAATCAAAGGAACATGCTCGTGAACGCAAAGAAGGTTACAACGCTTCTCCTTTTGCTATTTGTCGCCGCCAGCGTCGGGACGATTGTTGTGAAGGAAAGAAATGCATTGCCTGCGGCACAAAAACCAGAGACCGCTTCGGCTGCCCCTGTGACTTCCCCGCAAGAGGCTGCGCCAGAAAAGGCTCAGGCGACAGCGGCACCGGAAGCCACCGCGCCGGTCAAAGTCGTCGCGTACTACTTTCACGGCAACTTTCGTTGCGCCAAGTGCCGAATGATTGAAGCGCTCACAACCGAGGCCATTCAAACGGGCTTTGCCGAAGATATCAAGAACGGTCGGGTCGAGTTGAAAGTTGTGAACATTGAGGAACCAGGAAACGAGCATTACGCCGAGGATTATCAGCTCGCAACTCGGTCTGTGGTGGTTGCGCGTTACGAGGGAGCCGCTCAAAAAGACTGGAAGCGCCTTGATGCGGTTTGGGAACTTCTTGGCGATAAAGACGCCTTCATTCGGATGGTTCAAGGGGAAACAAACGTCCTTCTGAAAGGCAAAAACTGATGAATGAATATTCGCTCGCCGTAGCCTCCGCTTTCTGGCTGGGCATCTTGACTTCTATCAGTCCTTGTCCGTTGGCAACGAACATCGCCGCTATGTCCTTTGTCGGGCGGCGCGTGGGAAGTCCGCGACTGGTTTTTCTGGCTGGTACACTCTACACGGCTGGGCGAGCGCTAACCTACGGCGTGTTGGGCGTCGTTCTTGTCAAAAGTCTCCTTTCTGCTCCATACCTGTCGAACCTTTTGCAAAAATATATGAACCTCGCCTTAGGGCCGCTTTTGATTCTCGTGGGCATGATTTTGTTGGAAATGATCACGTTCAATCTTGGCAAGTGTGGTCTGGGAGGTGGGTTCAGTCAAAAAATTGAGAAAATGGGTTTCTGGGGCGCAGGATTGCTCGGCATCGTCTTTGCCCTGTCATTTTGCCCGACTTCCGCGGCGTTGTTTTTTGGAAGCCTCCTTCCTCTGGCACTAAAGCAGGAGTCGGGACTGGCCCTTCCAACCATCTATGGCATCGGTACGGGACTTCCCGTCCTTTTATTCGCCGTCCTCATAGCCATGGGGGCGAAAAAAGTCGCAGCAGCCTATGATCGTATCGTGTCTTTCGAGAGTTGGGCGCGGAAAGGAACAGGCACGATCTTTATCATGGTCGGCATCTACTACTGTCTCGTGCTTGTGTTTGGTGTTCAGATCTAACCGAAAGTCGCGGGCAGCCTTTTCCATTGACAAAGGAACCACATTTCTGTATTTCTCGAAATATGGATAATACAAATGCAATGCGCGCCTTTGCGGCGCTTTCTCAGAACACACGCCTTAATGCGTTTCTGATGCTCGTCGAATATGCGCCGGAAGGACTTCCCGCAGGGGAGTTGGCAGAAAAGCTCGACGTTCCATGCAATACGCTTTCGACGCATCTTCGATCGCTTCAGGAGGCCGGGTTGGTGGATTCACGCCGTGACAGCCGACAAATCATCTACCGTGCAAAAGTTGATCAAATTGACGCTTTAGCAAAATTTCTCATGAAAAGATGTTGTGGTGGAAATGGCAAAAGATGTGCGCAAGGACGGAAGGCGTAATCCTATGAATATCCTATTTCTCTGTACTGGTAACTCTTGCCGTTCCATCTTTGGCGAAGCCGTTTTCAATCATTTGGCTCCTGTCGGCTGGAAGGCCATAAGTGCGGGCAGCCATCCGACTGGGTATGTTAATCCTCGTACTATAGCCCTTCTTGAAAAAGAAGGTATTTCAACGGCGGGCCTTGCCAGCAAATCTTGGGATAACACTCCCATAACGCCAGACATTGTTATCACCGTTTGTGCCGACGCCGCAGGCGAAACCTGTCCAGCGTATCTCGGTCCT
>JAQVZU010000086.1 GCA_028708035.1 Alphaproteobacteria bacterium | reverse complement strand
CCACCCGCGCGCGCTGGTTTTGACGATGTCTCCATTTTCGTTTCGAAGAATAGAGGGCATAATAGGTCCTCGTCCAAGGTATCCTAGCGGTCTGTCCTTGCAGCGGATCTAAAAACTCCTCTCCGCCACAAAGCAAAAGAGGAAAAGGCTCATCACACAGATGATGGAAGGCAATGTGGCGTTTTCACGATAACCTTCGCCAAGTTTTTAGTCAGGGGCAACTCGCTATACTTGTGTAACAACATATCGCATCGTCGAACGAGAGCAAGTTCTTTTCTCTGGATTCGTGCGGAAGTCTGCATTAAAAAACGCCTCCTGTACGTTTAAGAGGTCGAGGAAAAAGCATGAGCGATCCCAAAAAAGAAACTTCAGGCGGCATTTCGGGCGAGCGCTTACGCTCTTTTATTCAGCGCATTGAGAAGCTTGAAGAGGACAAAGCAGCCGTTGGCGAAGATCTGAAAGAGGTTTATGCGGAAGCCAAAGGCGTTGGTTTCGACACCAAAATAATCCGGCAAATCATCCGCCTGCGCAAAGTCGAAATTGAGAAGCGCCGCGAAAACGATGAATTAATGGAACTTTACAAAGCCGCTATCGGAATGGAAGAATAGATAGTCCTTCGGAACCTCCCGTGAGGGGAAGAGGACTTGTTCATCGCTTTCAAGTATCCCCTCATGACTTTCTTACTTTCCAAAATCCTGTGGATGCTCATAGCTCCGGCAACGCTTTTGACGCTTGCCCTCGGCGTGGGGCTTGCGCTCCAGTATAGCATTCATCCTTCGCTTAAAGAATTTGGGCAAATCCTTTGTTTTTTCGTCTTTTTTGCCATGCTTTCTCTCGCTCTTCTTCCGGTGGGAAGCTGGGCCCTTATCCCATTGGAAAACAGCTTCGCATTCTTCCCTCCCGAACGCGTGGACGGCGTCATCGTTCTAGGCGGCGATGAGCAAGCCGACATTTCATTCGCGCGAGGCCAACCCACAGCCCTCGACTCGATGCGGCGTTATGTCCGCTTTGCGGAACTGGCGCAGCGTTATCCGGAAGCAAAGCTTGCCTTCACAGGCGGTTCAGCGCAAATCGCCAACCATATCCACACGCCTGAATCCGAAATCGCGCGTCAGATCATGAGTTCAATCGGCGTCCCGACGGACCGGATGACCTTTGAACGGCTTTCGAGGAACACTCACGAAAACGCCACTTTCCTGTTCGATGCTTTGGAGCCGCGCCCGGGCGAGAACTGGCTGCTTGTGACAAGCGCTTATCACATGCCGCGCGCGATGGGATGCTTCAGGAAGGCCGGATGGAACGTCTATGCCGCGCCGACGGGGTACTTCACGACCGGCCATTACGGCCAGGGAGGCGACCATCGCCTTGAAGAACAATTGAGATACCTGACAATAGCAGCGCATGAGTACGTCGGCCTTGTTTCGTACTGGATTATGGGAAGGACCGATGCTTTATGGCCTCAATAGTTCGTTTCCGTTCCCTGTTCGCGCTTGCAACCGCAACGCTTTCATGCGCAGCCACCCCTCTTCGGACCGTCTCCGAAATTGAATGGCTTCAACAGATCGAACAGCAAGCTATTGAGGAAGAAGGCATCTCACCCGAAGTTGTCCACCGGGCTCTTGATGCCTTTGTTCCGAATCCGCGCGTCCTTGAGCTTGACCATCGGCAGCCTGAATCGACAATCACGTTTGAAACGTATATCCGTGGAGCCCTGAATCCTACGCGCATCAACAAGGGCGAGGAATTGCTAGCCCTTTATGAGCCCGAGCTTGCCTCGATCGAAGCCGCAACGGGAGTTCCCCCACAAGTCGTCGTCGCTTTATGGGCTGTCGAAAGCAGCTACGGCATGAATATGGGCAATTTCGAGGTTATCAACTCGCTCGCGACTCTGGCCTTCGAAGGCCGCCGCGCTGATTTTTTCCGCAAAGAGCTTTTAGCGGCGCTGCGCATTCTCGAATTCGAACGCATGGCCCCTGAGGATCTCAAAGGTTCATGGGCCGGAGCGATGGGCCAGTGCCAGTTTATGCCGAGCGTCTACCTGAAGCACGCTGTCGATCAAAACGGCGATGGCCACCGCGACATTTGGAATTCGGACCTCGATGTGATGGCCTCCATCGCGAACTACCTTGCCTCAGAAGGCTGGCAACGCGGTCTTGGGTGGGGCCACAAAATCGACCGCACATCGGCAGACCCCGCTTCACTTATAACCCCTGATGGCGACGATGGCCCTGCCTTCGAAGTCACTGACAACTTCCGCGCGCTTCTCAAATGGAACCGCTCAAAGTATTTTGCGTTGTCGGTCGGCCTTTTGGCGGATGAGATGAAAAAGGATTAAACGAAAGCAGATACTTGCGAATCCGGCATTTTCCACGGCAAAGATGCTAACAAAGTAGGAGCTGAAGAATATCGAGAAGGAAGTTGGGGGTTCTAATCGGCGGATTTTGACGCTGCCTTTGGAGCGCCAAGATTAATTTGCATAGATTGATCCTTTTTGGCATGCCGCTTGCTTCAATTCCGCCGAGGAGTCACATCATGATCGAAATCGGCGCTGTTTCATCGGATCGCACGAACCTGACCATGAGGAGTGCCGAGGCGTTGGCATTCTCCAATCAGACCGGATCGGACGGCGACAACGTCCAAACCGTTGACATGAGCTTCGATGATTTTCTCGACATGATAAACCCGCTTCAGCACATTCCAGGCGTCAGTTCAATCTACCGCGCCGTTGCGAATGAGGACATCAATCCCGTCTCGCGCATCGCGGGCGATACCCTGTATGGAGGCGCGTTTGGCGTCGCGTCCGCAGGGATCAGCGCGCTTTGCGCTTTGGGAGACGAAGCCGTTGCCGCGAACAACGGGGGCGAGTCCGCCACAGGCGCGTTCATGACCGCCCTTCTGGGAGGAGAGAAAGATAAACCTGTGCAAGTTGCGGAAAATAAAGAATCCAAGCCTCAAACTCCGAGTCCAGAACAAAAACTTTCTTCCTCGTCAGTGCCAATGACCCTCGCGGCAGGTGAAACCGGCATCGCTCCGCAAGGCATGCCTTTGGATCGCTCCAAGTTGCCTTATGGCGGAGTGATGGATACGGCAATGATGGCGAGCGCTCAACAAAATCAGGCGCTCGCTCTAGCGATGGCAAGCCAGCACAACGCGCTTCAGGCCCAGCGCAATCTGCATAATAGCCGACTCTCGTCGGGAACGGCAGCGCCGGTCCAGAAGTCTCCCGAGACGGCATCGACGGAGGTTCAGCCCGAGCCCGAAACGCAAGCCGCGATGCAAAGGCTGCTTCAGGACTTGCGGGCCATGAAAGCGATTAATCAGTACAAAGCTGCCGCCGAAGCTTCCCCCAGCCCTGCTGGCATCGTCAATACAGTTAACTGAGGGCTTTTTTAGCCAAGCCTCTTCCAAATTATCCTTGACCCCGCTCGCCTAACCAGCGACATTTGCTCACCTTTTTACGGAAGAGCGTTATGTCCACCCCATCCTACAGTTTGGAAGAAATTGCCGATGCCCTCGGAGGCCGCCTGATTGGGAATGGCAAGCTCAGGGTTTCGAGCCTTGTGCATCCGGCGAATGTGAGCGGCCCCGAAGATCTTGCTTTAGCGATGGAACCCGGACTGCTTTCTCTCGTTAAGAAAAGCAAAGCGGCAGCAGCCGTCGTAGCGGGAAAGGAAGAAGACAGCGCATTTATCCCCGCGCGAATTCTTGTGGAAAGGCCGCGCGTCGCTATGGCGAAACTGACGGCTCTTTTTGCGAAACCGGTCGAGGTCAAGCCGGGCATCCACCCTACTGCCGTTGTCGAAGAAGGGGCCAAGATCGGCAAGAATCCTTCGATAGGCGCCTTTGCGTATGTCGGCGCGCGCGCCCTGATCGGCGACAATGCCGTGTTGCACCCGCAATGCTATATCGGCGAGGACGCATGTATCGGAAACGATGCGCTGATCCACGCCGGGGCCAAGATCGGCGCGGGAACGCGTATCGGAGACAGGGCCATTGTTCATTTCAATGCGAGCATCGGCGCGGATGGCTTTAGCTATGTGACGCCGCAAGTCGGCAGCGTCGAGGCGGCGAAAGCCGGAAGCGGCGGGACGGTCACGGCTTCGAACGCCAGCCTTATCCGCATTGCCTCCCTTGCGCCGGTAATTTTGGGGGACGACGTCGAAATAGGCGCAAACACAAGCATCGATCGCGGCACCGTCGCATCGACGCGCGTAGGCAACGGGACGAAAATTGATAATCAGGTTCAGATAGGGCATAATGTAACGATTGGCGATAATTGCATGATCTGCGGCCGCGTTGGCATCGCCGGAAGCGCTGTTATCGGCAACCGCGTGGTACTGGGCGGAGCCGTGGGCGTGGCGGATCACGTAACGGTCGGCGACGACGCCATCGCAATGGCCATGAGCGGCATAGCGGGCAACGTGCCTCCGAAGACGATCGTGGGAGGCCTTCCAGCAGCACCGCGCGAAAAAATGATGGAAAATCTGTTCAATCTGGGCCGCCTGAAGCAACTGTTCAAGAAAGTCGAAACGCTGGTCGAAAAGATGGACCGGTTTGAAAAGAATTCCATATCCCAACAAACTTAGGCAGGCGAACATGTCCTCTCAAATCGAAGAAATCCTCGACATCGTGGCGCAAAAGGCTCTGATCGACCGTAGCAAGCTGACTCCCGAGATGAAACTGGCGGACCTGAACGTCAGTTCGCTCGACATGGTCGAAGTCATTTTCGCGCTTGAAGACAAGTTCTCGGTCCAGCTTCCGTTCAATGCGAACGCCCCTGCCGACAGCCTCCGCACCGTGGGCGACGTGATCGCGCTTGTCGAAAAGCAACTGAACGGAAAACAGTAGGGAAATTGCTTTTTCAAACGGAAAAGCTTATAAATCTCCCGTCAAGATCTGGAGGGCGACATGACCGGACTCAACGAAGAAGACCTGAAGAAGAACGTCAAAGACAAAGACACCTGGCTGCGTTTCGTTTTCCTTGTGCTGTTCGGCGCGGCTTTTTACCTGTCGATTCCGATTACCTTTGCGGCATCGGTTTTGCAATTTCTCGCGAAGCTGTTCGGCGGCTCGGAGTTTCCGGGCGTTTCCGAATTCGGCGAAAATCTTGCTGTCTATCAGGGCCAACTGACCCGTTATCTGACTTATGCCTCGGACGACAAGCCGTTCCCGTTTGCTCCGTTTCCGAGCAAGAAGGACCGTTTGCCGGTCGCTCAGTAAGCTGGCCAAAACGGCTTAGCCCAAGTCCTGAATATTTAAGAGGATATACTCGTGAAGAAGTATTACGTGACGACCCCTATTTATTACGTCAACGACGTTCCGCACTTGGGCCACGCCTATTGCTCGATAGCCAGCGACGTTTTGGCGCGTTTTAAGCGGCTGGACGGCTATCACGTGATGTTCTTGACCGGCACAGATGAGCATGGCCAAAAAATCGCCAAAGCCGCCGCGAAAGCAGGAGTCGATCCGCAAGCCTTCACCGACAAAGTCTCTCAGTCCTTCCGCGATCTCGCGAAAGCGCTGAATATTTCGAACAACGATTTTATCCGCACCACCGAGGACCGCCACATCAAGGCTTGCCAAGCCTTGTGGAACGAACTCTTGAAGCGCGGCGAGCTGTACTTGGGCAAGTACGCCGGTTGGTACGCCGTTCGCGATGAAGCCTACTATGGCGAGGATGAACTGACCGAAGGGCCGGGCGGAAAGAAAATCGCTCCTTCGGGCGCCGAATGCGAATGGGTCGAAGAACCAAGCTACTTCTTTAGGCTTTCGCAGTGGGGCGACAGGCTTCTTAAGTTTTATGACGAAAATCCCGATTTTATCCTGCCGCACTATCGCCGGAATGAAGTCATTAGCTTTGTCAAGCAAGGCATGCACGATTTGTCGGTCTCGCGCACCGCAATTACCTGGGGCGTTCCGGTCCCGAATGAACCCAAGCATGTGATGTACGTGTGGCTCGATGCGCTGACGAACTATATCACGGCGGTCGGCTATCCCGACGTAAACGCGGAAACTTACAGGAAGTTCTGGCCCGCCGATGTGCATATGGTCGGCAAGGATATTCTGCGCTTTCATGCGATTTATTGGCCCGCGTTTCTCATGGCGGCAGGGCTTGAGCCTCCGAAGCGCATCTTCGCCCACGGCTGGTGGACCTGCGAAGGCCAGAAAATGTCGAAGTCTTTGGGCAACGTCATCGATCCATACAAGCTTGTCGAAAAGTATGGCCTTGACCAAACGCGCTATTTTTCCCTGCGCGAAGTCCCCTTCGGCAATGACAGCGACTTCTCGCACGCCGCGATGGTCCGGCGAATCAATGGCGACCTTGCAAACGGAATCGGCAACCTCGCGCAGCGCACGCTTTCGCAAATCGCGAAAAACTGCGGCGGGGCCGTTCCGAAACATGGCGAATTTACCGAGGCCGACAAGGGCCTTTTGCAAGCGGCAAAAAATTGCCTTGTTCTTGTTCGCCAGGAATTCGACGTTCAGGCCTTCCATAAGGCTCTTGATGCCCTGTGGAGCCTCATCGCCCAAGCAGACCGTTACGTGGACGAGCAAGCGCCGTGGGCGTTGAAAAAGACAGATGCGGCTCGCATGGAAACCGTTCTGTACGTTCTGGCGGAAACGCTGAGGCATCTGGGCCTGTTACTGCTGCCCTTTATGCCTCAATCGGCAGGCAAGCTGCTTGACCAGCTTGCCGTTCCCGAAGCCGAGCGCGACTTCGCGCACCTCACGGAGGCCTATGCGCTCAAAACCGGAACGCCGCTTCCCGCGCCTCAAGGAATCTTCCCGAGATATGTGGAAGAGAAAGCATAGCCTTCTCTTCCTGAACCTGAATTTTACTTCACATCTGCAGCGACTTGCATCTTCACGATCTTTGTCGGGTCGGAGACTGTGCCGTTATTTGAGGCCGAGCCCATCTTGATCTTATCGATGAACTCCATGCCCGAGACGACCTTGCCCCAAACGGTGTACTGCCCGTCGAGATAAGAAGCGTCCGCGAAGCAGATGAAGAACTGGCTGTCCGCGCTATCGGGGCTCGCGGCGCGCGCCATCGAAACCGTCCCGCGCACATGCGGCTCCTTGTTGAATTCGGCCTTGATCTTCTGGCCCGATCCGCCGGTTCCGTCACCCTTGGGATCGCCCGTCTGCGCCATGAAACCCGGAATAACGCGGTGGAAGACGACTCCGTTATAGAACCCTTTGCGAACAAGCTCTTTGATGCGCGCGACGTGGTTCGGCGCAAGATCGGGGCGCATCTGGATGACGACACGGCCTGCGGGAATATCAAGATACAGGGTGTTTTCGGGATCTAACGCAGGCGCGGCGGAAGCGGACATGGGATGGACTCCGGGTATGAGGGCGAAAAGGATGGCGCATAGCCTGAAAAAACGGGTAAACATTGACGTGCACCAAAGGTTGTTTGAAGAGGTTTCGGACTATAGAGGCGATGATGAACAAAAGCAAAGCCTTGCTTCTGGACCGTGACGGTGTCATCAACGAGGACACCGGCTATATCGGAACGGTCGAGGCGTTTTCGTTTCTGCCCGGCGTGTTTCCGTTCCTGCGCGAGGTTCGCGCGCGCGGCTACAGGCTTACGATCCTCACCAATCAGGCGGGGGTGGCCCGCGGTTTTTACACGATTGACGATTATGAACGGCTGACAAGCTTCATGCTTGAGCGCTTCAGGGAAGAAGCGATCGAAATCGATCTGATTCTCGCGTGCTTCGAGCATGAAAAAGGCGTCTTGCCGATTCATGCGCGCCAAAGTTTTTGGCGCAAGCCGTCACCGGGGATGGTTTTAGAGGCGATCCGCAGTTTACACCTCGACCCGGTTCGCTCAGCCTTCATTGGTGACAAGTTAACGGACATGGAAGCCGCCATAGCAGGCGGTATCGGACGAAGATTGTGGTTCACACAGGAGGACGCCGTTGCGCCAGAAGGAACGACCTTCATAAGAAGCCACGCCGAAGCCCTCAAGTACCTTCTCTGAAATTTCTTACTCCGTTTGTCGAAATTCCGCCGGGAACGAGATGTCTCTGACCGAGTCGGTATGCAACCCGCCAAGATCCTTCAGGTAAAAATGGAACGCCACAGAGGTGCCTGAACTGATATCCGCGCGGTTTGTTTCGTTATGCGTGACGCCAATGCCGAATGCGAAGCACTCGTCAACGTAGGTAAGGGCAATGCTCGAATTGCGCGGCCCAGGTTCAGGATCGAACGCATGCGTATGCGCTGCGGTAAATGTCCAGTATTTCGTGAAATTGGACGTCAACCCCACTGTGACCTGCCGCACTTGATTGTACAGATTGGTCGTCGCATCGCGCTGGTAGGCCTGAATATACCGCACGGTAGGTTTAAAGACAGGAGACCCGACAGACATTGACGCATCCTGCCGCTCGAACGAAAGGTTTTGCT
>JAQVZU010000085.1 GCA_028708035.1 Alphaproteobacteria bacterium | reverse complement strand
GGCGAAGTCCACGACAGCGGCGAAGAGGCGCTGCTGGCGTTCGTGCGCCGCATGACGGGTATAGATAGCCTTGCATGGCTTATTCCACAGCGCGCCAACACTGTTATCGAAGCCCTTAAATCATGGCTCGCCCGCGCCGAGGCCAAGCGGCAGAGCCGTCCCGCGGAGATTTCCCAGACTTGCCTTCTTGGTTGTCAGCCCAAGAGAGACAGAAATTAGTCTGCCCTCAACGCGGTAATGTCCGGTTACGGAAGTGCCGTTGCGCTGAATTGTTATCGGCAGAAACGGCTCAAGATTGCGTTTCTTCATCAAAAAAGTCTCCGGCCAAGTCCCGCAGAAAATGTGTCCGAGAATCTGGCCACAGTCAAATCAAGAAAGTAGGGAAGTGATGGCTAAAAACCGCAATGCTCCAATCATCGACGCGATTATGAAGGCCGAGAGCTGGCCGACCTACAGCAATCGCGCGGCCGACGCGGGAGGGCCAACAAAAGGTGGGATTACACTCGCTACGTTGCGCGCCTGGCGTCGCAACCCGGCAACGACCATTGCAGACTTGATGGCACTGCCAGAGGCCGAGGCGCGGCAAATCTATGAGCAGGTTTATATTATAGCGCCCGGATACGATGGGATTAATGACGATGGCCTACGCGAGGTTGTCGTTGATGCCGCAGTGATGTCAGGCTCCGCGACGGCAACACGATGGTTGCAGGCGGTATTAGGCCTCCGCCAGGACGGAGTATTTGGTTCCAAAACGCGCGCGGCGGTTAACGCCGCTTCGCCAGTGGCACTGGGGCTGTTATTCAGCGCACAACGAGCGATTTATTACGCCGATCTCGTGCAACGCCGCCCCAGCGACATCGCCAACATTGAGGGCTGGGTCCGCCGCGCAATGCTGTACGTGCAAATGGTAGCTATCAAGAGGCTTGCTTAACGCTGCGGCAAGCACACATCCAACGTGGTCGAAAATCTTAACACGAAAGCGTTTTAAACGCCTTTGCAGGGCTACCGCCATGGCGGGATTTTGAAGTGCGCGGAGTTCCAAGTTCGCCGCTTTTCAGTTCAAAGTTAGTTCAAAGTTAAAATCTGAATAATAATGCACTTTTCGAAAAAGCAATTGCAGTACAAGCCTTTGTGAGATTTATCAACATTGAACCGTTAGTTCAAAGTTCGCGATGGTCAAAGGCCGCCTTAATAGTCGTAATTCGTGATTTTAAAGGCGTTTAAAGATTTCCTGCGCGGCGGACTTGGAACGCGTCATGACAAACTAAACGTCCGAGCAGTTCAAAGTTAGCATCCCGCTTTTTTCCGCCATCGTCCCACTTAAGTCCCTGATTATCCCACCACAATCCCGCCTAATCCCCCATCATCCCACAATATCCCGTTCAGACAATCTATCTGTCACCCCACAGTCGGTGCCCTAAAGATGGCAAATTGATAACCGTGGTTATCAAACTTAAAAACCAAACACAAGCTAAGTCTTTGAAAAAGCTGGTGGGTGCGACAGGGATTGAACCTGTGACCCCTACCATGTCAAGGTAGTGCTCTCCCGCTGAGCTACGCACCCACGTCAAAGGTGGAGCGTTTTTAGGGGTTTGCGAACGCAAGGGCAAGCGAAAAATAAAAAAGCTTTGCAGCGAGATCCTTAAGGGCACTTCAAAAAACCGCGATTTTTCACGCTTGGGGATTGGCATGGTGCTTCAAGAGCAATCTTTCTTGAGATTTTTGATGTGTTTGTGGGGCTCGGGCCGCCTGGAACGGCGCATCTGTTTCTAAAAACCCTTTTTTTCGTCAAGCCGCCACAGGTCGCCCCTTGGCGCGCATCAGGAACGTAAAGCGCGAGATATTGTACGCTAAAACCTCAAGCCCGATTTTCGCCTTGGCCCGAGCGATGCCGATTGTCCGTATGTAACAGCCATGCATGGAGGTCTCGATGTGGCCGAACACGTGCTCGATGCGAACGCGTACATGCGACCGCTTTTTGTTCGCGGCCTCTTGCTTCGGCGTTAAGGGGCTGTTGCGATAAGCCCTCTCGTGAATGTGCGAGACATAGCCTCGCGCTTTCAACCGGGCCTCTTGCTCTTCCGACCTGTAGGCGCTGCGCTTTCGGCACAAAACTTTTCAAATAGTTCTGCCAGTTGATTTACTTGCGCAGCACGGTCTTTGCCGGATGTCTTGCCGTCCTTGAGAAGGACCGCCAAAAAAAGCGAGCGAGGTAAAAAGTATATGTCTGTCACAGGGCGACATGAACGCCTCATCAAAGTTCTTCAATAATGAGGCTGATTCTTCTTATTTCTGTGCCACAAACCACCGAAGTATTTAAGCTTTTTTGAAGAGAACCATGAACAGGCTTGCCCAAATTGGAAAAGATTTCCTTTTTGAAAAGGTTGTTCAGCTTTTTGCTGAAGGCTTTTGTATCGCATACGCGTAGCAGCGTCAGAAACACCGGTAAAAAATGCAGGGTTAGTTAAACGCGAGCCGGAAAGTTGGCACGCGCCTTCGGCTGATGCTGAGACAGAGGCAACGCGTCGGTCCACATGGAAAGGAATTGAGCGCGGTAGTCCTGCGCTGTCTGGGCAATATGGAAAGCGACACTTCCGGATAAATTCCCAAAGCGAGATTTTTCTCGTGTCCGGCAATCCGATAACGATAAGTCCAATATTTGCTGCCGTAGATCTTATAGACCTTGGCTTTGGGCTTAGCACTACGACATGCAGCATCTGACAGTGGCATATAGCGTTTCGGAAAAAGTGTAGGTGTTTCGCAGCCGTTTTCCAAAAATCAGGTTCTCACCCACAATTTGTCCGGGTGCAAGAGAAAGTCGGCGGAAGATGCCGAAAGCCACTTTGTTGATTTTTCTTGTTATTTCGAGGTTCTGCGAAGGTCTGCGAAGGCATCCGAAAGAGAGCGCTGGCTGGGGGACGTGGATTCGAACCACGGTAAACAGAGTCAGAATCTGTTGTCCTACCGCTAGACGATCCCCCAATGGAGCGGGTCTTCTAACACACGTTTTTTCATTTGTGTAGGGGATACCGCTCTTAGTCTTTTGCACATGAGCCATACGTTGATGGAATATCGCTTGTCAAATATGATCTGGTAATCATTGCCATATTTGCTCCACGCTTGGCGGCTCCTCTAAAACTCTTATCGCTTTGTCGTACATGATGCACATGCTTTTCAAAAAGAACTCGTGCTTAAATACGGCTGGATTCACCCAAAGGAAGTAAAAACACAATAAAAACAAAGGCAAGGGATAAAAAACAACAAGGAAAATATTTACATATTCTATAACATAATGGATTAGAATTACTTTCAATATTTAATGCTATTATTTATTGGGTCTTTTTAAGGAGAGTATTTCATGGCTTTTGGGGATGTAAGAAAGAAATTGAGCGACTTTCCATTTTCCCCGCGGCAACAAGAGGCGCTTGTCTCTCTTGGCGCCATTTCTGACAAGCTGAAGGAGCATAGGTCAGTTGTGCAGCTTGGCGAATTGATCAGCCATGATATGGAGACCATAAAAGAACTTCGGCATAAGGATGTAAAGGCATTGCCCTCTTGGGGAATCCACTTTGCAAAATCCGCATTTAATGTAGCGAAATCCGATCCTCTTACAGTTCTTTCAACCCTTTCCATTTGTCTTGCGAGCAGCGAAGCAAAGGCTGGGCTTCTTAAGGGGGCGATGCTTGTTGCTGGCCCCGGAGCTGTTGTTTTGGCACCAGTGGCAAGTGCCGCTGTTGCCTTCACCCTGAGCGGTTTTTTAGGGCTGAATAAAGAAATAAAGGCAATTGCCTCCAACAGAAGCGTGTCAGCCAAAGAAGTTTTTCTTAACGACGTCCTCCATAATAAACGATCCTTTAATGGCAATAGGACTGCAACCGAATTCGTCCTCGATCGTGGAATTGCGGCTGCCTACAATTCGATGAAGGTTTGCCTTGTGGTCGGCGCGCTTGGAGAGGCCATAAAAGCAATCCACCCGGCAGTGGCGCAAAGCGCGGTCGCCCCTCCAGGAGACTATTTTGCCGATCCAAAGGCACCTCATATAACCGAAGTTGGAAAGATTTCGGTAACTGAAGTTACCCCCATTCAAGCGACAGATGCGGAATCGGGAGCTCATATCGCCAACGTCGCGATGCTCCATGCGAATGATGCGGGAACGCTTAATGTCTCTAACGTAAGCCCGCTTCAAGCGACGGATGCGGAGTCAGGAGCTCATATCGCCAATGTCGCGATGCTCCATGCGAATGATGCGGGAACGCTTAATGTCTCTAACGTAAGCCCGTTTCAAGCAATTGAGAGCACGCCATCTGCAAGCGATGTGGTCATGGTTCAAGCAAGAGAGGTCGAAAAGATTCCTGTCATTGACGCGCGAATTACCGATTATCGGATTGCCTCTCATCCACTACCGGAACCGTCCGCAACTGGCTCTAGCCAAGGGGGGTGGCAGGGTTCGTTCTCTACACTAAAAAAACACCTAGAAGCTGCGCTGAGTCCAAAGGAGACGACAGAACCGGTGCGACCAGGAGCTGGAGGAGGAGCTCCACCCTCTTCCACATTCACGCCCTTGTAGTTGTCCAGTAATCCGCGCCGATGCCGAAAGGCAAAATACCTGCGCCAAACTCAGATATCTTGAATTTGCCCTCAACCGTGACTCATATAAGGATATCTGGTGGTTGATTTATGAATTTGTGCTGTTGCCGACCTAATATTCACCCAAATAGACACGCCGTCTTCTCCACGGAACCGATGGTCAAAAATAACACGATAATCATCCCCGTAGTTGTGCCTTGCTTTATGCTTTTTGAACATGCGGATCATAGCTTCATCCCAATCTCCTGGTCTGTACATTCGAAAGTTTGGGATTTTTCGTTGTAATATAGTATATGGGATAAATGCACAGTATTCGTACAGAACATCTCCCGAAAGCGGATCAAGCTTATCTTTTCTCCCTTTAGAAAAAATTGTATCATCAATAAGATTGGTTAAGTCCGAAACGTCTTCTGTATATCTCCTGGGAACATTCGTGCCCATGACATCGCCTAAGGTCAGATAATTCCCACCCTCAAATTGGGGCCCTTTTAAATGTTTTTCAAATGCTTGGTACACGCGGCTCATGATTCATAGCTCAACAATCGATCCGTATTATTACAATAGTAATTAATAGCACAGATTTTTGAAAGTAACAGACGCTATACGGCCAGAAATCGAAATAATATTTTTATTTATCTTGTTCGCGCTTGGCGTCGTCAATCGAAAGCTTTATGTCCTGCGCGCGCAACCAGTATGTAGAACCTTTTTTGAGGCCTTTCATGGCTCGTGCCGCAAGGGCTCCGGCTGCCTTGTCCTTACCTTGAGCGGACGCTTCTTCGGCAAGAGCATATGTTGCCATGGCGGCAAAATCCTGATCGGAGGTTAATTCTGCCTTACGCCCCCATGCCGCAGCCAAAAAGCGCCATGTCATCGGTATGCGGGGCTCAAGGCGATTTGCTTCCAGAAGACGCTGAATTGCCTGATCGATGCGCGATACATCCTTGCCCTCGCCCTTGCTTTCAAGAAGTGCGTGGCCATATGCCTGCTGTAACAGGGCCGATTCAGGCAATAAATCAGCTGCTTTCTTATAATTGGCGACGGCCTCTTCGATGCGGCCGCTTTCAAACTGAATCTGGGCTTTCAGCTCATAAAAAAATGGATTTGAGGGTTCCTGTTTAACGAGTTCCTCAGATAACAAAATAGCACGGTCCGTTTTTCCTGTGCGGTAAAGAGCGATGGCGCGCGCATACCGCGCGGCTATGCGGGCATCATTATCCGTATAGCGCAAAAGCGCTGTCTCGGGTTGAAGATAACCAAGAAGCTTGGCCTTCATGCGCTCATGCATCGAATAGAATTTTTCGGGAAGCTTTGCGTCTTTGGTGCGGGAGGTTTCAAGGAATCTTTCGATAGCGCCAATGCGGTCTTGCGTCAGCGGATGTGTACGGACGTATTGCTGCTGACGATCCGCAGGCATCAACTCTTGACCTTCAAGCTTATGGAAAAATTCAGCCATGCCGCGGCCAGATATTCCCGCGCTTTCAAGAAAACCTTCGGCAGCCGAGTCCGCCGACGCCTCCTGTGAGCGGCTAAAGGTCAAAAATCCGCGCTCGGCAATCTGCATGCCGCCTGCGGCCCCCGTCGCAGCCACCCCGCCATTACCGGTTGCCGCTCCGGCGGCAACGGCTATTAGTGTGCCGAGAAGAGCTTCGGCGGATGCATTGCGCATTTCTTCCTTGCCACGAATAAGATGCCCCCCCGCAATATGGCCCGTTTCATGCGCAATGACGCCCGCAAGCTGCTCGGGAGAATCCGTGAGTTGCAGCAGGCCCGTATAGAAAAATTCATTCATGCCTTCGGCTACGAAGGCATTGACTGTGCTGCTTTGGACAATCGCTATTGTAACGCTTTTTGGATCGATGCTCGCAGCACGATAGATTGGTGTCGCGAGGCTGTAGAGATAATTTTCGATTTCAGCGTCCCGAATAAAATTAAGCTGTTGCTCTGCGTGAGCCGCCACTGGCGACAATGCGAGGATGATCGTTAAGGCTAGGGAAAAAAGCTTTTTCACTTCTTGAATCCTTGGGCGACAAGATAGGTCTCCGACGATTCGGAACGGCTTGCCTCAGGCTTGGCGTGGCGAACTTTTTCAAAATGAGCCCTAAGCATTTCCAGAATATCGCGCTCGGCCCCGCCTTGAAAAAACTTGCAAACGAAAGCTCCATTTGGCGCAAGTACATCTATCGCAAACTGAGCCGCCATTTCCGCGAGCGCCATAATGCGAATGTGATCGGTACTCGCATGACCCGTTGTGTTAGGAGCCATGTCGCTGAGGATAATATCGGGAGGGCCATCAAGAAGCGCTTTAATCTCTACAGGCGCTTCGTCGGACGTGAAGTCCATTTGAATAAAATCCACGCCATCGACCGGCTGCATAGGCAACAGATCCAGCGCAACAATTTTTCCACTTTCCTTGTTCAGAACTATTTTGGCGGCGACCTGAGACCAGCCTCCGGGGGCCGCGCCGAGATCCACAACCTTCATACCGGGCTTAAGGAACCTGAATTTCTCATCAAGCTGAAGAAGCTTAAAAGCGGCGCGCGAACGGTATCCTTCGGCCTGCGCGGCGGCGACATAAGGATCGTTGAGATGCCGTTGAAGCCACTGGCGCGAGGACTCGGAGCGCGTGTTTTTGGCCTTGACGCGAACGGCCTTGCGCCGCCGCGAAGCCACATCGCCAAGCCCGCCGTTTTTTCCGCCGGATTTTTTTCGATGACACATGCCGTGATATTAACCGCAAAATGGAATAAGTGTTAGGATTTTAAGAAATTGCCTACTTGCTACTTACCCCAGTTCCAGTCTGGAAATCGAAGATCCATCCGGCACAAATACACGCCCCCCCACAGCGCCTCTGTGAACAAACGTCGAGGGAGCTTCAACTGGAGAGTTGATCTCCAGCCCATTGCCACCGTCCTCAGGATTGCCCATTAAAACGAATCCAGATTGATCCGTCTCTGTTCCTGTCGTTGGGGTGGCTTCATCGACTGGCACTGGCTTTCGGGTTCCCTCAGATCCGATGCGAACTTTGTAATCACCGGCCACATTTCCGTTGGTCACAAGCTCGGTTACACCAAAAAGCTTTGCCTTCACGCTGCTTGACGGACCACTAACCTCAACTTTGGCATCTTTCGCGGTAACCGCCAAAGGTCCTCCGGAAATTCCCGCAAAGAAATTTTTACCCTCGGGTGTGTCGGTTATATAGATAACGAAGCCTTCTGCGTTGACGGCCCCCCACGACCGACGTAAAATCAATGCAGCTTCTCGAAAAGAATAAACAAGTTCCATTTTTTCAGAATCGGGAAGAAATCCGCCACCGGGTTCCTCCATTTGGGCAGCCACCCCACAGTTTGTCAACTTTGCCTTTAAATCAAGTCCTGCGGGCAGTTCGATAATAACAGATGTCGAGTATGTGGGCGCGCCGTCACCTTCCGAATTCTCCTTACCTGAACGGTTGGTAATAAATAGCTTTCCCTTTCTTTGGAATGTGACACACCTGTCCAAATATTCTTTGTTGTCTGCGAAAAAATGGACTGATATCTTATCGTCACTGCGCCGCATATGAAAAACAAGCAAAGCATTTTTCAATTCAATATCCAGCTTGCCGCCTTCGGAAACTTCGGAAACAGGGAAAGACTCCTTCTTTCTTTCAGATCGGGCATATAGATCTAAAGTATCAAATATATCCATAGCTTATGCTCCTTAAAAAGGCATCAAATGCGCCAGTATTCTATCCAATGCGGATGAAAATAAAAATCGTATTGTATGGTTAATTAAGCGCTTTGCTTTCACTATTCAGCAAGAGTTTTTTGATATTCACACCGCCAGAGAACCCTCCT
>JAQVZU010000012.1 GCA_028708035.1 Alphaproteobacteria bacterium | reverse complement strand
CGGCGCGTTGAGGCACACTCGTTTCGGTAACCGGCTCATAACCAAGCTCGATGGCAACAGGAGCGGCAGAGACGACAGCAATTTGAGGCTTGATCGCTAGCGGCGAAACTGCCTTGATCGCAACATTCGGTTTTGTCGCTTCCAGAATACCAACAGGGCCGGAAACAGCGGATCGCGGCGGGAGATGTGCGGCTACGTGCGTCAACAACTCGGCAACCGTCGCGGCGGACATGGACGAAGGAAGAGAATTCGCATCCGCTGTCGGCAGCTTGTCGATAACGGTCAGGCGCGTGTCGAAGATCGTGCCGTGCTTCGCATAGACCGAGCCATCAATGGCGCAGGAGAAGCGGACATGCCCTCCCTTCTCCTGAAGCTCGACAAATGCGGCGCGCCACGCGGGATTGTCCGGCCCGACATTCGCGCCAGTGATGGCGACAAGGCGTCCGCCTTGAGCAAGCCGCACAAATGCTGACGCAATATGACGGAATGCCGAGTCTTGCATCCGCTGCGCCACATGAAGGGCCGCCGAAAATGGCGGGTTCATAAGAACGACGGAAGGCTTTACCTCGGCATCGAGCCGGTCATGGATGGTTGCGGCGTCGTGCATTGAGAGAACGGCGTCGGGGAAGAGCCGCTTCAACAACGCTGCCCGGACATCGGCGATTTCGTTGAGCGCCAAGCGAGCGCCAGCAATTTCTGCGAAAACCGCCAACATGCCCGTGCCAGCCGAAGGCTCCAGAACGACATCGTTTTGGGTGATGCCTGCGGCTATGGAAGCTATAAGGCCGAGCGGCACGGGCGTTGAAAATTGCTGAAGGGCTTCGGATTCCTGCGTTCGGCGCGTGTGCGTCGGGAGCAATTCCGCTATCTTCGCAATCATGGAAAGAAGAGCGGCGGGAGTGACTGTGCGCGACTGCATCGCGCGTCCATATTTGCGAAGGAAAAGGACCTGAGCGGCTTCGCAGACTTCGTAAGCCGTTTTCCATGTGCATAGTCCTTCGGCATCGGAGCCGCCGAAAGCGACCTCCATCGCCAGTCGCAGGATTTTGGCTTCGATCAGGACGCCTTTTTCAAGGGAGAGAAGGATTTGCTCCGCTGCTTGCAGAATGCAGGAGGCAGTGTCTTCGGGCGTACGAAGAGGAACGGCGGTACTGACATCCGCCTTGGAAAGCATCAGATTCATGGGTTTGTCTCCGGGAATGAGGTTGAGGAACGGGCCGGAGAAAGCTCTCTTTGTCTTCTCCGGCTCGCCTCATCCCGGCGCGCTCTCACTCTGGCGGACAGTACATCTCGAACGGATTGCCTTCCGCCAGATGCCCGAATGGCGTAAAGACGTAATCCTCTTTGTCGCGCCCCACGGCGACGATGACATAGCGCGTCGAACCGCTCGCGACTTCCGTGCATTCCATCAGCGCAAGGTCGCCGCTTTCCGCGGCGCGGAGCAACGTCTCGAAGTTCTCGCGGGCATAATCAGGTATAGCCATGTCAGCCTCCCGCCTGAACGTGATGAGCGGAATAGGCGCGGAATGTGGCAAAGCTGCTTGGCCCGTCGTAAGGCATGTGGCGGGCTTCGTCGATCACGAAACCGAACGAACCACGTTTGTCGTACTCGCCTTCGGCGACGAGATAACGCCGCGCGACGCCTCCATTGCAGTCGCCGCCCTTCGTGGCCACGCACTCGACCATGCCAGGATGCCGGTCCGAATTTATCGCCGAGATCACTATCCAGTCGTCGGCATGTTCCCTAAGGAAATATCGTTCATCTTTGATGCGAGACTCGCCAAGCGCGAGAACAGTGCCGGTTACGGCCTCGTATTCGTCCGGAAACCAATTTTTGAGCGTCTGAACCACGACCTCGCGCTCCGTCTCGGGGAAAGCCTCGGGAAAGGTGAAAGCGACCTTGGCCCAAGCGCAATCCTCTTCATACCATCCGTCTTGCTCGCGCAAAGCTGGATGAACTTTGGCGTTACGTTCGGCATCAAGCTTCAGTCCGCCGTGCGAGGGCGTGCCATAGAAAACGATGCCGTCGGCATAGGTTTTCTCGTGATCGGCCAAGCCCCAAGGCGTATGGATGGCTTTGACGTGAATAGACATTTTGAATCTCCTTGAAAAAGCAACGGCCCGGCATGGAGCCGGGCCGCGAAGGTTGAGGATGAGGAAGCCGCGCTAGGCCGCTTCGGACAGGAATGCGGGAAGTTCAGCGGACGCACCTTGTTGGGCCGAAGCGTCGGGCGACGTGGTTGCTTGAACTGCAACACGTTCAACTCCCGGCGACCGCAGCGGCTCCGGTAACCAGCCTGTATCCTCCAAAAGCCGTTCGGCTTGGTTCGCCATGTCGGCCTTGCGCAGGTTCTCGATCCATTCCGCCGCTGCCGCGCCTTTGGCTTCCGTGACCGCTTCCAAAATTCGCACCTTGGAAACGCGGCTCAGATAATTGGATGCCGTTGGCTTCCATCCGGCTGCGACCATATCGAGAGAAAGCATCTCGGCAAGCTGATCTGCATGGCGCTTGCGCCCCAAAGCGCGATTCCAAGGTTCATGCACGGCGTTTATGGTCATGGATGCGCAATGCGCGAACAGCGCGCTTCGGCTGTCCGCGTCAAAAGCGCAAAGCGTATTCCAAAGCTCCTTGGCATCCTGGGGAAGCTGCTTTTCCCAAGCTGCGTGGCGCTCATCAATGACCTTTGCCGAAGCACAGCTCTTGAGATCGGGCGACTGAACCGAAAAACGCGGATTTTTCGCCGTAATCTCCAAACAGCTTTCGGTTTCGTAGTGATAGAAGGCATTGAGGACAAGCACATGAAGCACGGCAAGGAAGGCCGTATCGGGATCGTTGGCAAGCGCATTGCGCAGACCAAGCGTCCGGTGCGCCGTCAGTTCCATCACAAGCCGGTCCGAAAGAGGCTTCGTGGCGTCCTCCTCAGCCTCATCACCCGCGCTTGGGGAACCGTCGTTGGAAGGAGTCCGATCGGACACGGACACGATCATGATGTTCGAAGAGCGATCCGGCGTGTCGGAATTGCCTTCCGCATCATCGCCCTTCCCGGCTTCATCCTCCCGGCGGACAAAGCCGCGCTCGACCTTCAGGCTGCCGTCGTCATCGATGCTGACAAAAGCTCCGGCTATGGCAACTTCGGCAGGATCGTAATGGACGGGGCGGTTCTCAAAAACGTTCAGCGCATTTTCGATTTCGACGAGGCGCTTCTCGATTTCCTCCGGCACTTCTTCGCCGTCCTGAACGTACTCTTCCTCGATGCTCCCCATCTCCTCCTGCAAGGCGGCATAGCGGTTCTGGTCTTCTTCGCTAAGCGGCTCGATCTCACCGTTGATCCGGCGCAACCCGCCGATATGTCCATAAGGAAAATCCTCGGCGACTTGAAGCCATTTCCAACCTTCGTTTTTAATCGCTTCGGCTTCGCGCTTGAGCTTCTCGGCAACCAGCCGTTCCAATAGCGCGACATCCTGAAGCCAGCCCGCGTCATCCGCGGAGAACAGATCGCGCGAGACCGCGCCCCCAGCGGCTTCATAGGCTTCGATGCCGACAAACAGCGCGCGCTTATCATCTGAGGGGATGCTGTTTTCGGTGAGGAGCCGCTTGATGAGGTAAGGCTCGTGATTATAGCCACGATTGACCGTCTCCCAAACCTGCTCCTGTCGCGCGTGATCGTCGGAGACACTAAAAGCCATGAGCTGTTCAAGGCTCATTTCGTCCGCCGCGTATATTTCCAAGAGTTTCAGCGACACACTTGCAAGCTTAAGGCGCTGTTTGACGATTTGCGGCGTTACGAAGAAGCGTGCGGCGATTTCTTCATCGCCTATACCTTGATCGCGCAACGACTGAAACGCTCGGAATTGATCGAGTGGATGAAGATTGATGCGCTGGATATTCTCGGCAAGAGAATCCTCTTCCAAAATTCCGTCCTCGCGGACGATGCAGGGGATGGGCGCGTTCTTAGCCAAGCGTTTTTGTTTGACGAGCATCTCAAGAGCGCGATAGCGCCGCCCACCAGCCTGGACTTCGTAGAAGCCATCCTTGTCGGGCATCGGCCTGACGCTCAGCGATTGCAGCAACGTGCGCTTCGCGATGTCCTCGGCCAGCTCTTCGATGGATAGGCCGGTCTGAATGCGCCGCACGTTGCGGCTCGACAGCACCAGCTTGTCAAACGGAATGTCCCGCGATTGGGACAACGATATTTTTTCAATTTTTGCCATGTCGGTTCTCCTTGGCAGACCCGGAAAGAGCCCTCTCTTTCCCATTAGGTCTGCCACGAAAAACCTCTCCCAACTTTTACTCTTTTGGGTCTCGCCGAGCCGCATATTGCCGCCCGTCTTTGCTTCCCTTTGAGCAGAAGCTGCCCAAAGGCTTTTATCCACAAGTAATCTATGCGAGAAAAATGAGCGTTTGATACAAAAGCTTTAACCATATGATTTTAACGCGATTACGGTTTGACCTTTTCTACTCGGAATAGCAGAATAAGCCGGTAATTATCCCGCAGGTCTTCGTTATGGCGTTGTTTAATCCATTTGGCTTAAGGAGAGCCCGCACATTTCAAGTCGTCGCCTTCTTCGCAGCATTACTTGTTTTTCCACAAGCTTCTCAGGCGGTCGAAACCATTTCTCCCGAAGTCGAAAAAATCCTCGCACTGCCGGAAAAGAAAATCGATATCGGCACGGCCGCGATAGTCTTTGCCAAGGACATAGCAACCGGGCCTTTCGATGAGATGCGGTATTCGCGTGAGTTGGATCGTTTGGCGGTCGAGGCGCGGAAGCTTATTCCCCCTAAAAGCGGCCCGGATGAAGCGCTCATGGCGATTAACACGGTGCTTTATCAACGAGAGGGCTTCAGCTACGACTTCTCGCCTGATGCAAGAGAACTGGTCGGGAACTATTTTCTACCCGCCGTCCTCGATACCAAGAAAGGCATATGCGCCTCGTTGCCGCTGCTTTACCTGGCCGTAGCTCAACGCGTCGGCTTGCCTGTTTATGCGGTTTCAGCACCGGACCACAGCTTTCTGCGAATAACCGATCCGAAAGCAACGTACAAAAATATCGAGGCCACCAGCGGCGGTACAAAATTGGATTCGAGCTATATCAGGGAGTTCCACATATCCGAGAAGGCGCTTGCCAAGGGCACGTATATGCGGACGCTGACGCATCACGAGTATCTGGCGAGTCTATTGGCGATAAATGCCAATTATTTTGTTCATTTCAGCCAATATAATAAGGCTATCGTGTATTACGAAAGAGCGCTTGAGATCGATCCGCACCTCGACGTAGCCGTATTAGCCTTGTCAATAATCTATCGAGATAGAGCAACTGGCGTCGCAAAAATGGCCGCCGTTGACCATCAAGAGGCCACGGCGCAGAAGGCCAAAACGTACGAAGAGAAAGCAAACTACTACGAAGGCAGATTGAAAGATTTGGATGTAGCGACGGAGGAGTATCGCCATGATAGACAACAAATGTAAGCCGGTTAGGGCGTTTCTGATCGTAGCCGTATTCGTACTCACTTTATTCTGCGGCTCGGCGCAAGCGCGTTACGTGCAAAGCGATCCTATCGGGCTTGCGGGCGGAGTGAATACTTACGGATACGTAAATCAGAATCCGGTAAACGCAGTCGATCCGCAAGGGCTTCAAGCCGTCCCTGCGCCTATACCGCTATGTTTTGACGTGCCTTGGGGCACTGCTGCGTGCGGCGCTGCTGTTGCGGTTCCCATAATAATGCAGCAGGTTATGCCCAAAATTCCGACGCCCGGAGCTTCAAGCGACGCCGCGCAGAACTGCAACGCGGCATCGAATAGTCACCCGCCCTGCGATCCCCCCTCTGGAACCATGTGTTACGAACAGAATGTCGGTCATACTCACAACGGTTGGGATCCCCACTATCATATCTGGGCAAGGAACCAAAATTCATCGACAGGCAAGTGCTATTGGAATAGAACCGCAGGAACCTCCGGCACCGCCCAATCTCCCCCCGCTGGTATGGCTTCTTGCAGTAGCTATTCAAGTTGGCCGAACAACTAAATGAAGGAGCCTATTCCGATGGAATTAGACGACCGCATCATTGGCTTTGACCTGAGAGTGCTGAGAGGGCCAACCAACCCTTGGTTTCCAGAAAATCTGCTGAAAGAAACGGTCGAAACCGTAATTTCTGTCGATCCTATGGTCTCGCCAGTTTCGGTCATCGAAAGGCGAGAGCAAGCCGATAAGAACATATTGGGTTTGCTAGTAGCTCCCATCTTCAAGCCCGTCGCCGATCCACAACAATATGAAATTGCGGCCACGGTCGCCCCCGCGATCTTCAATAAATTATCGGAAAAATTTGGCGGTTCACTCACGAAAGGTCCGATGTCAACGGCGGCAGATTTAAAGGAAAACAATTGGACATGGCTTGGCTACGATGTCGTTGATCTGAATGGACTCATTAGTGGCCTTTTTAACCTAGGACCGTACAGCGCAGAACTGAAAGCGAAGTTTTCTTCTGGAATAAACAGGTATGGACTATTTGAGGACATTGGGACGGCTCAGAAATATGCCGATGTTCGTGGAGCCGAGATTCCCAGCCACAATCCGCTATACCCAGTGTGCCTCTGGAAACGGACCAGATGAAATATCCAGACGGCCAAGAAGTTCAATTGGGCGATAGGGTCGAACTGGGCAAAAACGAAGCAGGCGTCGTCGTTTGCTCAATCGACACAAATGAATTCAATGAAATTTGTACTCAAAAGGATTGGGGCTATCTGAAAAAGGGTGTGATCGTCCGCTTTCCTTCGTATGGATTGATTCACTATGAAGAGCCTGAGCCTGAGCCTGATCTCCGCCTGATAGCCCGCGGTAAGCTGGATTAGTTTCGGCTCACCGCACGACAGATGCCGTTTTTTTCCATATCCCCTTGTGAAGGAAACGCGCCATCCCCTCATTTTCGGTATAGTTATAGAAGCGGTTCGCGTTACGGTCGGCCAAGGCCCAGCCGTTGGTCACCATCCATGCCGAAACATCCTCAGTTTTGGCATAGCAGGTTGAGACAAACTGCTTATCGGCGGACTCATGCTTCCGGCGAAGCTGGCATTTTACGGTTTGTCCTGCGAGAAATTCGGTAAGCGCCGCGACGGACTCTTGGCGATTGCTTTTCACGAGGCCGTACAGCCGATGCTGCTCTCCCTTGACCTCGATGGTGTTGGCGTCAATGACCGTTGCCGGTCCGGCGTGCTTATTGTCCACGGCCGGGTAGAGACAAACGAATGCCCAAAACAACATGCCGAAAGCGGCAGTCCTGCTGACGAAACGAAACATGTTCTTTTCTCCTTTGCGGTTTAAGTTCCACCCCGCTCAAGGCTTTTCTTTTTCTCTTCCGGCCCCCGCAAGAGCGTCCGATACCTGCCGTCAAACATCTGTTTCGTAAACCGGAACAACCTTTGCACGCGGGTACGATAGACCTCCTCCCAGTCCCCATTATTTTTAATCTCGTCGGGATAAATCGCTTCGGCAATCTCACGATAGGACGCTCCGGCCTGAAAACCGTCCCAGGCGCGCAATGCTTTGATCCAATAGTGCGCTCGCTCTTCTTTTGGATAGAGGGACTTGACCAGCCGTCCTTGCCGATAGAGGCAGCAGAGGCGGCGTAGTGTCTGCGGCTTGGTCTCAAATTCCTCCATGCCGCGCAATGTACATCGGAGAAGAACGGGGTTTTCGAGAACCGGGTTCCCGCGCGCAATTACTTGAAGAGTCCGTGCGCCGTCGCTGAATAACAAATGGAGTTCTTGTTCTGAAACGCTCACCGCTGCTTTGAGAAAAGAACATTGGCGAAAATCGAAAGTATCCTCCGCGCTCCCCGCAGCTTCGGCTTCGACCGTGAGCACCTGCGGATTGTATTGCGGCAACCATAGAAAAACCGGCTGGCGCTCGACCATCCGGCAACAGCGTAACCCCCAGCGCGCCAACGGACAGGTTCGGCAACAGGTTGTGATGCCGGTTCCTCCGTCCGCACAAGGATTGGCGGTTTGCGAGAAACATGGCATTTGCCGCACGTCGTTGATGAAATCGGGGATGCGGCAGAGAAATTCTCCCGCAAATTTAGGGCGATCATATTCTCTAAATGATTGGTAATACTCGGCACTGCACCAGTCGATGCTTTGAAAAGTGGAAGCAGCCCCATGCAAAACGCTCAAACTCACAGCGATGCCGAAACGAATAACTCTCGCTAAACACAACTTTTCAGCGAGACACCATTCGAACACCACCAGCGCCTGAAGAGGCTTTTCAAATCTCCAAAATTATTTTCACTACGATCTACACACTGCCTTTGTGATTTTGCCTCGACATCGGAAGGTCTCAAATGGTGGGGAGGTTTAATTGATACGACCGACGACTCTTACGAATTTGCTAACTCGGAATACCCATACGTCGGCCTTAATGGTTTTGCTGAAATTGGCAGGTACCTTAATCGACTTTCTGAGAAGCATAATTTCCTCCTCGCCTGTAAAAAAATGTCGTTGCATTGTGCACCGCAACATGCCCAACCCATAGCACGTCTGTATTATAAAACAATGCCTTACAAGAAAGGCCCAATCCGTTGCCTGAGAAAAGGTGCTTCGATCCGGCCTGATCGGTGCCGTGCCTTAGGCGAGAAAGTTGGTAAATTAACGGAAATCGCTTACAGGGAGTTGCATTTTACATACTTTCGTAGGTCATCCTCGGCCTGTCGCCATCTTAGGGACAGCGCCCAAAACCGTGATTCAGACTGGCCCGGAATGTTGTCAAGAACTGTAGCCGATTACGTTTATTCTTCGGGAGGCATTTCGAGGTGTCTGCGGCTTGATCTCGACACTCGAACAGAAAATGTCCGTCAAATTCTCAATGCGCTCAATGATCGTTTTAGGAGGAATGGTGATCCGCACGCAATCACCTATAGTCTCGTCGGAAAACGTGCGCACCTTGATGCCGTTTCTCGACAAATGTTCCGCATATCCTTCAGGAACGCGAACTAGCAAAAAGTTTGTTGCCGACTTAAAGGGCATAAACCCTAACAAAGAGGAATAATAACTACTAAGACGCTCCCGTCCCTGAACGGTTTTGTTGGCAATCTCCTCGAACTCGATATGACGATCCAGGCATTCGGCGGCAAATTTATCCGCAAAGGAATTAAATCCGAGGTAATCGCCGAATATCGAAAACGCTTTTTGTGTTTCTGGTGTTGCCGCGACGAAGCCAACTCTCAGTCCGGCCATGCCGTAGTATTTGGAAAGGGACCGCGTTATAAGCGCTTTCGGAAGTGTGTTCAGACACGATGCCAATGTTTCCTCTTCGCCGCCCGAAAAGCCCGCATACGTTTGATCTATAATGGAGTAGCCTTTCTCCGCAGCCATTTCGACCATTTTGTGGATTGTTTTATCGTCCGTCCGGCATCCCAATGGGTTCGACGGCGATGCAATGAGCAGGACAACGCGTTTGGCCTTGTCGATCTTATCTTCAAGGCAGTGCATGTTTAGCTCAAACAACCCATTTTTTGTCTCTTCATAATGATAAGGGACTGTGCGAACTCCGAATGCTGTTGCAAGCTTCCAATAGTGTTCCCATGTGGGGCTGGGCATCAATAATGTCGCGTCCTTCATGTTCGACACTGCTCCGATAGCGACTTTCAATGCCTGTTCTGCCCCGTTGCAAAGGCAAAGATTTTCGGGATCGACCTGATGAAAAGCCGAAAGCTTTTGCATCAGCTCCGAGCCAGCCGGGTACTGGCATATCTCGCGAGCGGTTAGTTTTGGAAACGCGTAGTCGCGCAGCACCGGATGTTCTTAAAGAAACTCGTTTCTGGATAAATCAATAACCTAGTTCATTATAATATCTCCCTTAAAATTCATGCTTGAGCGGACCATGCGAGCTGTTTCCCAAACTTCCGGCCGCAAACTTGGGCCGCGACGTTCCGCTGGAAAGTTCAGAAAGAATTGTGTCACGGTGAATCATGACGCTTTCCGCGCCAAAACGCTGGATGTAGATCATCCCTTCCGGACAAGGATTTATTGCGTCATTGCAAGTTTCTTTTCCGCGAAAAACGTCTATGTATAGCTTCGGTAAATTCAGCCCCAAGAGCGCCAATGGGTATGTCGAAGTGTAAAAGCGGCTGGCTTGGATTTCGGTCAGCTTGATTTTGCCGTTTTCGTCGGCGACGTAATCTATCCCGACTGCGCCATGCGGCTTCCAATCAAACGACCGCACAATTTTGTCCGAAAGGTCATGTACGTCCCTGCGGGATACCGTCATGTTCGCGCCAGAATATCCCGTTACGCCGGATACAGTCAGATCCGCGTGTTCCCAATAAAGGCGCTTTCGGACCTGACTCCCGATTAGCTGCCCGTTGTTGTACAAGGCAGCCCATGTGACCATCTCTCCGGGGAAAAAATCCGAAGACAACTGGTCTTCCCAGGTGTTCGGGGTATTAATGGGCAATTTTTCGGCAACCGTATGGTGCCGCCACCCATTTCTTTGGGTTAATTCTCCGATCACTTCCTTCGGCGTTGAAGCGCTAAACGCGCCAAGCCCCGCCTGCCCTTTGGTCTCTCGCACCCAAACCGCATTCTTGGCTATGCTGCGGAACGCGGCTTCGACATCTTCGGGCGAGTTTACGAGATGGGTTTCAGGGACCGGAAGTCCTCTCTCGGAAAGATGTTTGTACGTTAGAAATTTGTCTTCAAAAACCTCAACCAGCTCATGGGGAGGCAGAAAAACCGGCAGCCTGTTGCGCAGCTTCGAAATATCCAGCATGTACACTGCGCTTTTGGTCTCATAGACAAGATCAATCGGCTTCCCGATGTCTTTTTCGATGCGCCCTACGTGCTTTACAATGTCTGTATCGTCCTCATCGAAAAGATAAGTAGCGTCGTTTTTGCATAGCTGCATCCTCAACGGGTGGGAACTGAGGCCGATGATGTTGATGTCTTTACCCCAGCCCTGCCTCTTTGCTTCTTGAAGGCACTGGACAAAATTCATGCCTGTCGAACGATCGGAATGAAGAACCAGTATGTCAAAGCTCATAATAACCTCGCAAATTTGACTTCAATTTATTGCTCTAATTTTTCGTTGTTTGCCTGTCCGTGATGTAATGACGCCGTCCGGCGGAAAGGGGCGGAGGTCTCGTTCCCGTCCCATCTCAAGCCGAGCAAAATTATGTCCGGCAGCAACTCGGGTGAAGCCAAAGACTTTGCTATCCGTATGGCATCTTCCGGCGAACCAGCATTTTCAAATATCCGTTCGCTCGCGCCGCTCATAATGAGCGCAGCGCTGAATCCGAAACGCTTCGCGCCGATAATATCGGTTGCTATCTGATCGCCGATGGCGAGAACCTTTTCCGGTTTGATGCCGGGAATAAGTTGAGAGCAACGCTTATAAACCAGCTCGCTCGGCTTGCCGGTGTTAATGACGGTATGGCCTTTTTCTTCGATTATTTTGATGATGCCCGCAGAGCCGGAGAAAATGCCTTCGGGGCCGAAAGTCAAAGGATCGGCGCTCGCACTGAAAACCGGAAGCTTTCGTTCTACCGCAATATTGATCCACGATTCATGCGCCGAGAGCGGCGTTTCCTTCTTCGTGCTCAGCAACAGCACGAAATCCGCTTGCCCCACGTCTCGAACCGCTTGGTACTCCGTCCCCTGAAGGAAGCCGCGATCCTCCTCATTGGCTACAAGAAATGCTTTCTCTCCAAGGGAATCCCAAGGCGCGCATTGCCGCTCGACAAGCAAACCGCGCATGACTTCGGCTGAGCTCACCAGGTCGGTATATATCTCACGCGGAATACCGAGGCTTGCCAGCCGCCTCATGTTATAGGCGTTGCGCTTCGCGGAATTCGTGACAATGATTGCAGGCTTTCCAAGCGCAGTGATGTGCTCCAGGGCATCGACGACGCCGGGGAAAACGTGTTTACCATCGTGAATGACGCCCCACTGGTCGATGATAAACGCGTCGAAGGATGAGGCGATTTTTTCCAATCCGTTCGCAAATATGGGTTCACTAAATTTGCTCATAAGCTTTGCCAAATATAAACTTCGTCACAAATTCAGCCGTAATGGCATTCCGGTCTCGCGTGCAAAGTTTTTGATCTTTTCCATCTTGGTCGAAATCCGGTTTTCCGCGCGGTAGCTCGAATAGAGGTCCGCATATTCGTTTGGGGTCATGTGCAAGAGACGACATTGGCTCCATGATCGAAAGCGTCGATTTGCCTGCGTCCCAAGGACGTTCCGGCGGGAATCCGGAGGCCCGGTCTGGACATTTCAATCCGCAACAGAGAAAGGAAGTTGAGCGCGGTATCCGGGTCGCCTTCTGAAGCATTTGCATAACGGCTTTGTGAATTCGGCAAGAACCGGCTCACGCTGTTCATGTCGGGCTTCAGCTCTTTTAGGAATATGAGATCGCCGACAAGATCATCGACCGTTTGACCCGGCAACCCCGAAATTACTCCGCTGCCGATCTTGAAGCCTAGTTCTCTCAGATAAAGCAGGTGCGACACTCGTTGAGTTAGGTCTGCACCCGGCTTTGCATCCTTAAACACCTCTGGATTGGTTGTCTCGACCTTCAGGATATAACGGCTTGCCCCGGCATCCTTCCACAGCGCATAGTCGCCAATGCTTCGTTGTCCATTAACAAGCGTGACTTCCATTCCCGCCGAAACGGCTTCGGCAATAACGGGAACAAGCTCGACAGCCTTGAAAGAGCGGTCTTCTCCCGAGGCTAGGTGAAGGTCGGTCACGCCGAGGGATGAAACCTCTTGGATAATTTTGCACATTTGGCTTGAATTCAGTCGATAGCGCTGAAGCGTGCTATTCGTCGCCGCCATTCCGCAGTATGAGCATATTTGACGGCAATAATTTGAAAACTCGATGCTTGCGCGAACGACCAAATAGTTGTCGCCGGTCTTTTCCCGTGTATCTCGCGCGGTCCGAGCCAAAATTGCTTGCTTTTCGCCGCGCGCATTGAGCTGCTCGCGTAATTTGGGCCGCAGCGAAATGCTGCCGGAATAGGCGGACTGGAGAACACTGGACGCGAGTTCTTCCAGTCCCGTATTTAAACCGTCTACGGGGTCAAACATCTTTGCTCCTTTTCAAAATACTTTTGCTACGAAATCAGTTTCAGTATTTCGTCCTCTATGGCTGTCTCGATTGGCTTGGCTTTTAGAAAATCGAGATCATAGGCTGCCAGCGTGTTTTCAAAACCAAGAGTGAAACCAAATGTGGGCTTCCATCCGAGTTCGGCCCCAATCCGGGTTACATCAACAACGCACTGAAAATCGCGAAATGGAAAATACTGGCGAGGGCTGTATTTCGAGGCGTTCTGCCCAACGCAAACGCCGATATCCTTGGCCTTGGCGATAGCGCACAAGCCCGAAACCCACTCCCGAAGCGAGAATCTCTCGCTTGTGCCGATATTGTAGACAGCAACCTTATGCTTGAAGTCCCGACCAAGGGCGCGGACAAACGCGGCAGCCAAGTCTTTCGCATGAACGAATTGGATCTGCGTTTTCCCTCCGCTGGGGATAAGCACGGGGCGTCCGCGTAAGGCGCGGCTCCAAATGAACGTCTCTCGGTCGTGATTGTTTCCCGGCCCGTAAATGTAGGGCGGGCGGAAAATTGTTACCGCAGGCCCACTTGTTTGTGCCTGCAAAAAGGAGTCGCAGGCGCTTTTGTCCCGACCATAGCTTCCCCAAACATCAGCTCCGCCTATCGCCGCTTGTTCGTTTGGAAGATTGTCGTTTGCATCGCTATAAACTGAGGCGCTGCTCAGATGAAGCCAGTGGTCTGTCTTGGACGAAAGAGCCTCCCAAGCGATCCGCGTCTGTTCTCCGTTAAAAGCCGAGGTATCTATGATCGCATCGTAATGCGCATCCGCGCCCAAGGCCGCCCGTTGCACCTCCTCCGGTACGTTTCGGTCGGCTATGAGCTGCCGGGTTCCCGAAATCGGGTGCGTCCCTCTGTTCAAAAGAGTGACTTGGCTTCCTTCCCGAAGAAGATATTCAGCGATTGTCTTCCCGACGAAGACCGATCCACCGATAAGAAGAATATTCTTTCTGCTCTCGTCGCTCATCTCGCTCTCCTGCTTCCATATTCGTCGGTTATTTCTTGGATGCTTTCGACAGCCCCTTTGATGTTCGCTTTGATTTTGGCATCAAGGCGTTCGCAATCTCTACACGCCTCCAGACATGTTAGTGCGGTATCCAGAGCCGCCTGCATTTTGGGGCGACCGCTCATCGCAAGCATAATCTGATTCGCAATATCCTCCGCATCCACATCGGCGGCGGAATAAACAGTAGCTATCGTTTTCCACTGTGGGGGCGTTCCAACCTCGGCATCGATTTCGGATTGGCTTCCGAAATTTGAACTGGTCAGCGGGAGCGAACAAAAATCTATGCTCTTGGCCGCCTTGTTGGATTTCTTAGATGGCGGCATGTTCCTTTTCCCTTTCGTATCCTTGACAGGCGGTACTCTTTATTAGCTTGAGTTCAACATTGGCCATCGCTTGCGCCATATGCCACATTCCCGAGGTCTCCTTTTGCGTAAATCCCAAAGGCAGGAGGTCTTGAGGTTCGCAACAACCCTTTTTAAGGCTTACACTGATAATGGCACCCGCCATGCGTTGGTGCGACGCGAACTTCTTATCGAAACTGACCCCGATAAGGTCGATTACATGCGGGACAAGGTTTGCCTGTGGAGAGGACATCATTGACGCGCCCCTCCCTCGATGTCTTCGATTTCTTCATCAAGGTATTTAAGGATCAGATCGGCGAGTTTGTCCTCCTTGGCCGTGGCATAGAATTCCCACTGCATCCGGCGTGATTTGCGCTGTTGGAGGCGGTCGTAGAGTTGGATCAGCGTCTCCCTGTCTTCGGGGAGATGCGTTTGCTCTTTTGTCTTTAGCTCCCGGATATGTTGGTCTATGGCCTCGTCTAGCTTTGCCGCCCCTTTGTCATCAACGAAATTCATTGTGCCCGGAGGAAAAGCTTCCCGAACGTACCGATTGCAGAATTCATTCATATGTTGTGCGAGTTTAATGATCAACGTTGCTACACCCGGCGCATTCGTTTTCTTGCCACTGGCGATCATGGTTTGGAAAGCCAACATGACGCAGAGGCGCTGTTGCATGGCAACTTGCATCATTTGGAATTCTCCAAGTGGTGTTGTGCTTCCCAAGGATGGATTGGGTGTATGCCCCAGTTCAGGATATTGCCGAGAGGCCGCTGCGTTTTTTCATGTTTTACGTTTTCCATCGTCTTTGCCCCATTCTGTCATGTCAGTGATCGCAATTAGAAAATGAGCCGCATCCCAATTTTCGACCACCTCTGACACCGTAAATCCTTTTTCGTTTAGGTCCTGAGGCATACATCCTCCGTCCTTTCTCCGGAGTTCGATGATGGCCTTTGCCAGTCGGTCGGCGACTTCAAATTTGAGAGCTTCGTTATCCGAAATCAGGTCGATAACGACTAAATTGGGCGTCACTCCCTGTTCCATTATGTCTACCGCAGCAATGGACGAGGCCGTTGTTCCGCGATCCGACAGGCCTCCGGCAAATGACGCCCAATTTCCGCATATGAAAAGTTAGCAGCTCTCAAATCCTCAATTTTCCACGTTCCTTTTTTGCAAAGGCAGTCAATGATCTCGTTGGCGATGCGTGCAGCCAGGTGATGAAGGGGTCGTTCCGTCTGAAAAGCTCCCCGCTGGGCGTGCTGACTAGAGATCATCTCCCCCACCGCTTCCATGTTCGCCCGCTCCTTTCGTATTTTCTAAATGTCATTATTTTTTCTCGTCCGACAACATGAATATTTGCGCGTTTTGCGTAACGAGACGGCGCTTTCTGCTCCGAAAATTTTCAGCTGCGCGTTTTGCTAAATTGTCTGCGCTTTTCGCTCACGATTTTTGCCTCGATATTCTTTTCATTTTCACTTCCGTCGGCAATGCCTTGGCTTCATGCCAGCGCGGCAGAAAATAGTCTTGGGTTTTATTCGCCAAGCGAGCTTTGTTAAACACGACAAATGTGAAATTCGTTTTATCGTCGTCCTGAAACCCGCCGACCCATTGGTTGCCGAAGACAAAGACGGATATTGGGATAATGGTAGGTTCGTCCGGAAATACCCGAACCTCAAAGGATGGCGGCGGGAAGGCTGGCTTAAGAGCCTCGTCGATAAGGCATTTAACGCTGGCGGTTTTCTGTATCTGCTCAAGGCGTTGAATATTCGTGAGGCCTGAGGAGCAGCAGGTTTTTGTCAGCATGTCCATCTCAGAAATCATGCAGACCAGGTCCCCACCCCGGTCGCTAATCGTTCTCTGAGCATAATCAAAGAAATCGTCGCAACTTTCCGCACCAATAAAATCGTGGAAGCCTTTTGAGCGTAGCTTGATACCGGCGCCCTGTAAGAACTCAATGCCATGATCGGTCAGGGTTTGGTGTATCTTACGAAGGTTGCTGCTCCGCGCAGGAAAGTCGCTTTCGATAAGCTGGACAGTCCGCCGCGAGACTTTAGAGATTTCGGCCAGGTTATCCTGAGACCAGTTTAACAGTCCCCTAGCTCCCCTGATTTGCGATCCGGTAATCATTAGCATGGCACGGGTTCTCCTAATTTACTTCAAGCTCATCCAAATCAACCAAATATTTAACCGCGCGGTCGTAATCGCAGCGCTTGATTTGCTTCACGTCCGGCACTTTGAATTCGGTCGCCAAGTGGCAGTACGTGTTTTCGATGTGGCTGCCCTTTTTGAACGCCAAGTATTCGATTATCGCTGTAATCGAGGTCAGCTCTTCTCGCGTTAAGGGATCGTCGCTTTGTAACGATGTGGAAATCATTTTAAGCTGCCTCCAGCATGGTGTTATTATCTGTCTGCTGTTCTTTGGCCGGAGTCTTCCGCTTTGCGTCCTGTATGCGGAAGGCGCTCGTAAGCCGAAGTTCAGGCTCGATGCCGATCATGAGTGTGGGGACCAGGCCTGCGGCGCGTTCGATCTCATGCAAATAGGAGTAGGCGATAATTTCGCCAAACCGAGCTGCCATATCCTTGAAAGTAAAATTTTCGTTCGTTAACATTTTTTACTCCAAATTTTGTTTTGCTCTATGCAAGAATAATACCCGGCAATTGGCGCAAGTAAAACGAAAAGCACAAGCGCATTGGGCCTTTCGTTCTATTTTGTTACCAATTCAAGGTAGGTTATTACCAAAAAGAGGTAGGTGAATGAAAAACGAAATAATATTACCGAAACAAAAAGTCCCTTTTAATTGGGCTGAAAGTTTTGTACGGTAGTTCTAGGGGGTAATCTCCCGAGGGAAAATTAACCATGAAACTCACCGGACCCCAAATAGCAGCAGCTATATCTTTAGCTGGCTTGACCAGAGAAGCGCTTTGCAAAGAAGCCGCTATAGCGAAAAACACGCTCATCAACATTTTGAACAATACCGGAGCCAACCGAGAAGCCACCATTGGCAAAATTCGCAACATTCTCGAAATGTATGGCATCGAATTTCTTCCTGGCGAGGGAGTAAGAAAAAAAGACCGCCTTGTGGAGACGTATGAGGGCGAGGATGCAAACAGGAAATTGCTGGACGATGTTTATCATACGCTTCGGGATGTCGTTGGCGGTGAGGTCTTGATCGCCGGTGTCGACGAAAGCAGAGCGATAGGAGATGTGGATGAAACGTTCCTAAATGCTCATATCGAACGCCTGAACAAAGCCAACATTAAAGAGCGCATGCTCATTCGTAAGGGAGACGATCACCTTACTGTTCCGGAAGATAGCTATCGCTGCATAGACGCCCAATTTCATAATCCATATCCCCTTTATATATATGGGCCTAAATTGGCCTTGGTTGCATGGGCACCCGCTAGGCGCTGTACGATCATTCACGACGAAGCATTTGCAGAAAGCGCGAGACGGCTTTTTAATTTTGTTTGGCAACACGCCGAGAGACTAAACATTCCGCCTGACAAGAAGGGGAACAGATGACCCCGACATATAAAGACATCGCGTACACCGATCAGGAAAACAAAGCCTTCGCGTTGTCCGACACCTCCGATCAACGGGCATGGGAAAGCAAATTTGAACTGATTTCTAACGTTTCCCGCATCCCGGAGAACGACTTTACCCGCTTGAGACAATTACTCGCTTCATGCGAGGATTCGGACTCTTACCTAACTTCTCCGATTTACTATTCCTTCACCGGGCGGAACGGTTTGTGGGCCTATGAAAAGGATGGCGCTTTCGTGTTGGCCTGCTGGCATCCGAATATTCAGGGCCAGATTCTAGTTTTTCCTCAGCTCGTTAAATCGGAAGTTGATTTGATTGGCGACCTGTTGAGCTCTATCCCTGAACCTCCCGGCGGCGTCCGTATAGCGAGATCTAAATCGGCTGGCGTAGCTGAACTCAGAGATATGTATTTCGATAATCGTCATGTCTCCTTGAACAAATGCAAAGAAGACGTCCTCGATTGGAGATACCCCGTGCGTATTCTGTCCACTTCTCATGTGGCCGCACTATCGGGGCATAACTTCATGAGAATCAGAAATCATATTCGCCAACTGAAAAGGCATTTCGTTGAGACAGCGCCCTTTGATGCCATTAGCCACAGCCGCGCACTAGAGAACCTCCTTCATCGCTGGACCAATCACAATGCGACCAGCCGCTCCGAATACGAGCTTTTGTATGCGCCTTATGAAACCTTGTTCTCACACGGCATCGATAAGTCCTCGGGGCTATCAGGCCAGATGATATTTGTTGACGGCAAACTACAGGCCGTAGGCTTGTGGGATGTCTCTAATAATCACCGGAAAACGGCAAACGTTTATGTCAATTTCTGTAACACTGAAATCCCTGGCCTTTCGGAATTTTCGATGGTTCAGTGCTGTGGAACCTTGCATAATCAGGGCATTGAGTACGTTAATCTCGGCGGATCTGAAACGGAAAATCTGGACGCTTATAAAAGGAAATTCGCTCCAGCGATAACTATCGACTTATGCTCGGTCGATGTTAGAATTAACGGCGGCTATCGGCAATTTTCTAAACTCGCCAATAGGTCAAAGAGCCGTAAAATCATTTCAGACGAGGCGTCAAATGTCGAACGCGCAGGACTTCAAACTTAACGATTTGATTTCTGTGGCCGTTAAGGGAAAGAAGATCACTGGCAGGCTTGTCGGCATTGATATGTATTCTCTCGAAAGTTTCGATGGAAAGAAATTCGGCTGGCCGAGCTACACGCTTAGTTCAGATAGAAAGGATGTTTTTAAGCGTTATTGGTTTGTCCGTTGGGGCAAGGCACAATGGATTTTGTGGCTTAAGGCTAATCGCTTGGCCGTTCCCGCCCGCGCCGAATTAGTGGCATCAAAAAGCGGCATCGCCAAAATAGAATTTGAAGGAGACGCAGGTGTCTCAACCCCGGTTGCGGCGCTGGTGCAATATAAGGTTGGGGATGGATATTTCTCCGCAGAACGGTTCGCCGGTTCCGATGCTATGTTCTTTTCTGGACAAAGGATTGCAAAACCAAAGATCGAACAGTAGCTATCTGCATATGCAGATAGTACGCCTCTTGAAGCGTTGTGCCATCGCCGCCGCTCTTCTCCGGTAACTTGTTCCAAACAGCCTTCCAGTAAGCCGGAATAAGACCATATTTGTCATGGTTGCGTAATATAGATGGGGTTTCTAGCACAAGACATCTGACCAAGGCCAAAATGGAACCTATTAAGGAAGCTTTAGCCCCGCAGGATAGCGAACGTCACTATGAGAGCGACAAGGCCGGTTTTGTTATAGTTTACGCTGCGGTTGCTATTTCTGCCGCGATGATTGGCTTCCTAGTTGGGTGGGTTTATAAATAATGCTCCTTCGTACAGGTTCCTTGGCAAAGCTCCGAAAGGAAGGGCGACTATGCGTAGGGCCGAAAATGGAAAGACTTTCTTCTCCCCTTCTGATCTTGTCACTTATTTGGGATGCCCATACGCCACCGTCTTTGATTTGCAACAGATGTGCGCGCCGGTTGAACTTCCCTCGGGAGAAGACAGCGATCGACTATTAAAAGAAAAAGGGCTTCAACATGAGCGCACATACTTGGAGCATCTGCGCAAAAGCGGCTTAACAATCGCAGAAATCCCTTCTGATATTCCAATAAGCAGCCGCGTCGCTCAGACAAAAACAGCGATGGAAAAAGGCGCTCAGGTTATTTATCAGGCGGCGCTTATCAGGAGCCCCTGGAATGGTTTTGCCGATTTCCTTCTGCGCATAGAGAACCGTCCTTCCAAGTTTGGAAGCTACAGCTACGAGGTCGCCGATACAAAATTGGCCCTCTCCGCAAAACCGGATTACGTGATCCAGCTCTGTGTCTACTGCGATCTTCTCGCCGTCGAGCAACAACGACAGCCGCATGAATTGCATATAGTCCTTGGAGATTCCAGCAAGACATCTTTGCGCGTTGACGAGTTCAAATACTTCCAAAAACTGGCGGCATGCCGTTTTGAGACTTTTATGGACAACGCGCCGATACCGTCCTCCGGCGAACCGTGTGGCAAATGTGATCGTTGCCGTTGGTTGGATCGATGCGAAGCGGATTGGGAAAAGAAGGAGCATCTAAGCCTTGTCGCAAACATTTCCGGGGATCAAATCAAGAAACTGCGCGCAGCGGGCGTCAACAGCATGCGCGAGCTGGCGCAAATGTCTCCATCACTCTCCGCCAAACTACAGCTGGAAACCCTCTCACGATTAAGGGAGCAGGCGCGATTGCAGATTGCCAAACGGGACGACGGCCAAAACCGCTGCGAGGTCTTGCCGCTTCTGCCAAACAAGGGATTTGCGCGTCTCCCGCCGCCCACTGCGGGCGATCTCTTCTTCGACATGGAAGGCGATCCTCTATATGAGCCCAGAATGCGGCTTGAATATCTGTTTGGCTTTGTCTTGCAAAACGGGGGATCAAAGCCCGAATTCAGGGCCTTCTGGGCGCATGATCGTCAGCAAGAGAAGAAGACCTTTGAAGGGGTAATGGACTTCATCATGGATCGGCTAAAGACGTATCCAGACGCGTATATCTATCACTATGCCAACTACGAAGAAACGGCGCTCAAAAACCTGGCTATGTATCACGGCACACGCGAGGCCGAGGTCGATCACTTGCTGCGAAGCCGGAAACTTGTTGATCTTTTCAAGGTCGTCCGCGAAGCCGTGCGCGTGTCCGAACCTCGTTATTCGATCAAAAACATGGAACACTTCTATGCAGAAAAGCGGGCGGGAGAAGTCACAAACGCGGGAGACAGTATCGTTATGTACGAAAAATGGCGTCAGTTGCGAGATGACGCCATCCTCAAGGAAATCTCGGATTATAACGAGTTTGATTGCCGTTCCACTCTGATGTGCCGCGACTGGTTGTTAACTCTGCGCCCAACGGCGGGAGTTCAATGGTTTTCGCCACAAGTCGCCAAGGAAGCCTCCGATCTTGAAAAAGAAAATAACCGGCATGAAGCCGAGGCCCGCACGACCATGTTCGTGGCAAAGCTAAGCGAGGGCGGGCCAGAGGAAGAAAAACCGTGGCGGGAGCTGGTGGGGCATCTGTTGGAGTTTCATCGCCGAGAAGCCAAACCGCAATGGTGGGCAATGTTTAACCGACAGGAAATGACCGACGAAAGCCTAGTCGATGATGCCGAGTGCATCGGAAAACTTTCCCGCGATCCGGGTTGCCCTCCTTATAAGGAAAAGAGATCGGTCGTTCACACTTATCGCTTTCCCGCCCAAGACTTTAAGATGCGGGTTAATGACAGTCCTCTGCGGCCCGGTACGTTGGAATCGGCAGGACAGATTATCTCCCTTGACGACAAGAACCGGATTATAGCGCTGAAACTCGGGCCAACACGCACTCCCCTGCCCGACACCTTATCGCTTATTCCCAACGGCCCGATTGGCGATCAGGTCTTAAGGGATGCCATTTATCGCTACGCCGAGGCCGTCATTGGTGGCCGCCAAGAACATTATGCCGCAATCACCAGCATTCTGCGCAAAGAGCATCCTCGATTGGCAGGGACCAACGCGGGGGAGGCAATCATACCCCCCAGTGCCGCCCCATTGGATTCGGCAGTGGATGCAGTCTGTCGTCTTGATAACAGCCACATGCTTATACAAGGCCCCCCAGGAACAGGGAAAACTTTTACCTCGTCGCATGCAATCGTCGAACTGCTGAAGCGAGGTAAACGGGTTGGCATTGCTTCAAACTCGCATAAGGCCGTAAACAATCTCCTTCTCGCCGTCGAGAAACAGGCGGCTCTGCGCGATATTCGCTTCAATGGAATCAAAAAATCCTCAAATGAGGAGCAATTTTTTGAAGGCTCTGGCCTGATAAATAACACGACAGACAACAACGACGTGGAGAACGGCGGCTATCAGCTTATTGCCGGGACGGCCTGGCTTTTTGCGCGGCAAGGACTCGATCAGACGCTTGACTACCTATTTGTCGATGAAGCGGGACAAGTTAGCCTTGCAAATATTGTCGCTATGGGGAGCAGCGCGAAAAACATTGTTCTCGTAGGCTATCAAATGCAGTTGGCTCAACCGATCCAAGGAACGCATCCTGGCAACTCCGGCCTTTCAGCTTTGGAATACCTATTGGGTAACTCCGCAACCGTGCCGGAAGACAGAGGCATCTTTCTTTCGACAACCAGGCGCATGCACCCACAAATATGTCAGTTTATCTCCGATGCCGTTTACGATGGTCGTTTGAAGCCCGGACAGAACAATTCCAGACAAAAGATTATCCTGAACAAGAACGCCGACCCTGAGGCTATTATTTCAGCGGGTTTGCGCTTTGTTGATGTTCAACATGACGGATGCGCTCAAAAAAGCGAAGAAGAAGCCAACCGTATTCGGCAAACCTACGCAAGCCTTCTGAGCATGAAGTGGGGCGATGAAAAAGGTGTCGAGCAGGCCATAACCCAAAACGACATCTTGGTCGTGACGCCCTATAATATGCAGGTCGATTTACTGGAGAGCACCCTGCCCTCCGGCGCACGAGTTGGCACCGTTGATAAGTTCCAAGGACAAGAAGCCGCCGTTGTCCTCATCTCAATGGCAACATCGTCAGAAGAAGATTTGCCGAGAGACATCGAATTCCTTTTCAGCCGGAACCGCCTAAACGTCGCGATCAGCCGCGCACGCTGCTTGGCCGTCATCTACGCAAATCCAAAACTGCTTGAAATTCCATGCCACCACATCCATCAGATGCGCCTCGTTAATACGCTTTGCTGGGCAAAGGCGTATGCATATATTGAGCCAGCTCCTTACACGACATTAAATGGGTCTCAACTCCGGGACATCATCACAGAGTCCGCTGCTGTAGTTCGCTGATCTGACAATTTCCCAACAATCTGGCTTTTTTGCCCATTCTGAAACCATCCTTCCATTTGCAGACGCATGGAGGACGCCATTGACTTCTCCGGCCCATTCCAAGATTAGCTTTTGCAGCTCTTGAGAGATATCTTGCGCGCCCCATATTTGTTCGAGATCGAGTCTATCGCCCACTCTGCTTGCCAAAAGGGACACTACATACGTCGTTATATTTGCTTGGAATGCAGGAAACTTAGGTCGGATAAGTTTCTGTGCCCCTTTGTATATGATGGCTTTGGCTATGATTCTTTTGAATTCCGCCACAGAAGGAAGTCGAACCTCATTCTCGTTCTCCGAGTTTGTCCTCAACGATTCCATAAACTTCTCGAAATTCTTTTGGGAACCCAAGCTGACTTGGTCTGGCTTTTGGTCAAATGAGCAAAGAAATTTTGCCAAATCTGTTTTTGTGATTTTCCTTGAAGTTGGAATTGTGCTCTTCAACTGCTTCAACTTCGCTAAAGTGGTACCCTCTCTGGCCAACATCGTATTGTAACTGCCCGCAGCGCGTTCATAAAACCAACGACTATTCCCATCAGGGCAAAAAACGGACATTGCCAGCTTTTCCAATTCAACATGAAAAGGCTTGTTTGCGGAAAGATCGGATTGTTTGACCGAGTTTTGGCTGTTGGCATATCTTGAAATGTCCGAGATCAGCGCTTCTTCTTCGGTCGAGTTCACGACGTGTAAAATGATTACTTTTGCCGGAATCCTTACCTTTCCAAGGTCAACTTCAGGATATTTCTTCTTTGTAAAATACAACGATGCCGTAGTCTGGCCCCCATTGACAATTTGCATCCCCTTTAGCCATGAAATGCCCGGAATCTTGTCAGCACAACGCCCCAACTGCGCTTCATCGGCAACAAGTACAATACCATTATTGTACGCCATGAACTTCTCCGGGTCTCGTCGCAACGTGTCACGAATCCCCTTGTTGACCTTTCCTGTTGCGCTAAGAAACGATCTAACGTTCGCTTCCAATAGCCGTGCACCGAATTTTTCATATATGTGCCGCAGAACCTCCCCAGGAATAGCGGTCAGCGCATAATCATAGTCCGTCGTTTCCCCTGGCACATATATACATGGCAGCGGCGCACCACCAATTTCTTCGAAGTTTACTACCAGCTCATCACGTGGTTTACCTTCCGCCCAATGACGATGAAGGCGCTCGATATCCATAACTTCCAGCTTCACGGTCTTTCCACTGATGTCCCTCGGCTTGAAGTTCTTTGCCTTCGCCACTCTGTCTGTAAGGACAAACACCCGGATTTCATCTATTTGCTGAAAGGTTTCCTGAATGGTTAAGGCCAACACATAAGCGTCATTGGATTCATCCATGGTTGCTGCCAAGCGGCCCTCGGCGCATTTGTTCAAAAATCGCAAACATTGATCCGCAGCATTTTTCGTCTCCGAGTCCGGTATGGACGTCAGGCTGTCCGCTCCCGAATATATGCTAACAAACAAATCGAGCTGATCCCCGTCTTCGGAAACCGCATAACCGCTAAGGCGGAGGTTTGCATTGCCAATTTTGGCTGAATAATGACAGACACGCGGCTCGTAGGTCATCCCAACATCCGCCATGTGCTGCATCACGATCTCAGAAAAAACGGATTCCTCATAAGGATGAGAGCTAGATGGGTCTGACGTTTCTGATCGGACTTGTCCGTGCGTTAGAAGAAGAAATTCATCCAGGGTCATTTTCGCCCCCCTTGATTAGCTCGAACAATTCATCAAACGAGTTGCCCTTTTGTTCAATCATGTCGAGATCAATTTGGTACTGCACACCAGTTATTTCCCTTCGGGTGTTGGCTCTAACAAGTCTTGGAAACCTTTCAGAGACTTCATAGAACCTTGTCGAAGCATGGGAAAATCTTCTCATGTATCTGTCATAGTCTCTTTCAAGAAGCCCTGCTGAGATAAGTCGGGTCTCGTAAGTACTAACAGCGCCATTGCTCATTTTGCGAATTTTGTCGCGAACTGACAGGGCTTTTTCTGAAAGACTCATTCCTGACTGGTCTAACGTCAAGCACAAACCAACAAGGAAAAGATGTTCCAGCCTTTGCGTGTCAAGCTGGTCGATACTTCCAATATGAGCGGAGAACTTGCTGACAGAAAGAGTGCTTTTAACCTCCAGTGCCGTATTTCTGTACGTGAAGTCTCGCAGCGCCCCCAAAGGTCCCGTCCAACTGTCAGCCGCGTCGATAAACAGAACCTCGTCCGAAAGCATGGCATCCAAAACGACCAGTTCGCCAAATAATCCCGTCTCCTCGTCGTTGCTCAACAATCGGCTGCCCCCACGCAGCATAAAAGACTGCCACGCCAATATCCTGTTGATAAATGTTCTAAAGAGGGTCGCCTCAGGGGCGTCGTGATACTGCTGAATAAGGGCAATGATATCCAATGCAATAGTAGCAAAAAGCTCGGGATCGCCTTCCTCCGAACGAGTCAGACTAACCGCACAAACAGGTTTCTGCTCATCTTTTATAACAACTCTTTTCGTGGCAAAACCTTGGGCTTGTGGCAGTTCAACCTCCGAAGGAATATGCACACTGGGGAAACAGATAAGGATCGCCTCTCGATTTTCAGGGAAATACCGCCCTGCAAGCACCTTCACAGCGCGAACCGCAAGGACCGGTATTGTGCTCCACCCATCGGGATTCCACTTTGTCGCAAGGGCGCGCCAAGCAGATTGGAGGTCTTCGCATTCATTATTCTGAGGAGCCATATTCCTTCTCCCACTGCATCCACTCTACACTGTTGACCTTGTATTCGACCTTTACACCTTTTTTGCTTTGCGGAAAGCTCGTCCCAAATGCGACGACGGGCGCAATCTCATCACTGAATGAGCAATTCGCTTTCAGGGGGTCAAGAACATAAAGGAGCAAAAGTCCTCGTTCTGGATGGGCTGGAACTCCTTCAGCCCCGAATCCCCTTATCCATCGTATTGCTGGACCATTTGGCTCCTCAGGCTGCGCTTTGGAGTGTGATCTTCCTGGATCTGCTTGTTGGTGTCTTTTCGTAAATTCGAGCGCCGCAGCCCATTCATTATCCTCAAGGTCTATGCTTTCATCCCTTGGCGACATTAGACGCCCGATGGAGTACCGATCCGAATGGCCCGGTTTACTTCTTCGTTCGAGCATTCCTATTTCCGCTTCAGGAACCAATTTTGAGTCCCGTCCACCTTTTGCCCCTATTAGAGCGACAGTCCATTCGATGAGTTCTCCATTTGCGGCCATGGATTGGATAAACTCGGAGATGAGAGCACTTCTTACCTTGTACGCCTCCTGATGAGTTTCATACGCATCAAAGAAATCAACGACCTCGCGCCATGGAACACTGTGCCATAAACACCCAGTCCACCGTTGAGCTTTGTCGCCCCTTAAATGTTCCGGGTTAAGTGAACAATGTCCAAGTTTTTGTAGAAAATGTTTTGTCACCTCATAATTCCGCAGGAGAACGTCGCGACTACGGAAGAGAGAGACAGTTTCGAGAAGCTGACCGCTGAATGAGAGCATTAAATTCTTTGTTGATCTCATTTTGAGTCTAGAGGTGATCATCAGTACCGGGTGGGACTGAACCTTGAGTCCAAAGTCTCTCGGGGTAGAACCCGACGCGACCATCAAGTCAAATTCCTCCCTTAATTCCTCAGCCGCGTTAGTTATGTGCGAAAACCATTCAATCAATTCGGGAGTCGTATACAACCGGCAAACATCCAAATAATTGGGCCTATATCCGAACCATCGCCCCATCTGCATAAGGGTGTCATACATCTTTGAGGCCCGAAGGAAATAGCTCGTGCAAAGCCCCTCCAATGTTAAACCGCGAGCAAGCTTGTCGCCGCCTATCGCAATTACCTTAAGCCCCGTATTTTCATGTTCCTCATAGTCCAAAACATCCTTGGCAGTGCCATTGATCATCTTGATTTGGATGTCCGAAACGACCTCGAAAAGAACATCGAAAATCTCCTCCCATGCGGGCAGCTCGTTCGAGATCAAATCCGGTTCCCGCGCGCTGAGCGAGATGTGGGTTGGAATGAAATCTTCCTTGTAAAGCTTTTCCAAGCGGGCCTTTATGTCGGCATCATCAATCCGCCGTTGCAGCCTTTGCCTTATGTGGCGGATATGCTCGTTCACCTGCTGAAACACCTGCTCCTGCACATTGTTAAATCGAGTAACGTGTATGAGCATTGACGAGTGCTTTTTCTCCTGCTTGCGGAGGTTGCGCACGGCGCAGGCCAAAATAAAGGCATCTATCGCTTCTTGTAGCGAGGGTGGGATTGTGGCTACACCATTTACCAAGGGGAAATGACCGCTTTTGTGGTTCTGCGGCATCCACCCGTGCGAACCGTCTTCTGAAGCGTAATCGTTTACCGTCCGGACAAGCGGCAATCCCTCCTCATTTTCGTGCAAGCCAAATATTTTTGCCGGCCCAATGTATGTCGAAGGTGCGCCCAAATTTATGATGAAGGCGGACGGGAAAAGATCGAGACCTTCCTCTTTGGTGCGCCCTCTTTCATGAATGAAGATGTTCGCAAATGGAGTGGCAGTGTATCCCACATATGCTTTACGTGAGAAGGAAGCCAAAATCTTTCTTACCAGCCGGTTTATCGTGGTTGGCTGATGCTCTTCATCCGGCTTACCCTCGCCGTCATAGACTTGCTCTCCAGTGTCAACAGATGCATGGTCAGCTTCGTCATCTATAAGAAGGAGCGGAAGGGTCGTGACGATCCTTTTATCTGTTTCCGGGTCCAGCGCATCTGCGACGTGGTTCCTGATCCAGTGCAACAGTCGCTCCAACACCGTCTTGTTTTTTTTCACAACAAAAAGCCAAGGTTTTTCCTCTGGAGAGATGCCAAGGTTCCTCGCAACGCTTGTGCTAAAATCGCCGTTGTTCGACCTGTTCGTTGCGTAGTTTGGCCGTATTGTCGGATCGCGATCAATCGCCCCCACGCCAATTATTTTTGCTTCTTCCGGTAAAGGACTGGTCTCGTATCCAAGAAATCCTTCATCAAGCCTAGTCTGCGTTTGCGAGCGGAGATTATTATGAAGGCCTGCGAGCACTATGATGATCTTGTATCCGGCATCAGCGGCTTTACAGATAAGGCCGGTATAGTTTCCGGTTTTGCCGGATTGAACATGACCGACAACGAGTCCTCTCCTGTCCCACGCGTCCTCCCTAAGTGGGTCTTCAAGCAAGGACAGCACCTCATCGCTGGACTCGTCCAATGACTCTATCGCTTTGGAAGGAAGCTTCTGTTCCATCCATTGGCGATAGCGCTGCCAATATCTCCAATCGCTTTTCCGTATCGCATTAAGCCAGTCCTTGTGCCCCTCTTCACTTTTTAATATGGCGCTCGACCCGACCCATACACTGAAGCGCCTGATCAATTCGTCGGCAACCTCGTTCTTGTCCAAGCCATCATTCCACTTGGGAGTCATGCCAAGAACGAAATTGATTTTCTCGGCGATCAACGCTGGAGTTATGCTGCTCTGAGGTTCCTCTTCCAAAAGCACCTGTGCGATCTTTATTACATTGTAAAAATTCTTTTGGCTTTGTTCTTCGCTCATGATCTAACCTCGCTCAAGGTTTCCTCAGACAACGCGTCAATCAGTTCGGGCCAAAGGTGAAACGGTTCGATTTCCTTCAGATACTGCTTTGCCCTTTCTATAGACATCCCCTTTTTCTCGGTGAGGTTCCTGAACAGCACCAGCAAGACACCCTGAACCTCGCTTGGCGCATTTCCATAAAAACCGGTCTGCGGAGGCTCTCCGGCCTCAGCTGTATCCAACCATATTCGCTGCACCGGGATTGTTTCCTCAATGACCCGCAACATGGCCCTTACAGACGAACTAAAGTCGCCCGCACTTTCCAATACGAGCTTTACGGCGGGATGCTCTTCGTCGATTGAATACCTTGCGCCCCCCTTAATCCGTTCAATCTTCCACGCTTGTTGAAGTTCTCGGGCCTGTCCAATACGCACAGCTTGCCCCCGGTGGGCAAAAACCCGTCTTGCCCTTTCTCTTGTATCCTCCGCCAAGCGGATCAAACGCAATTTTGTTGTAACTGGCGGACGAGCGGTGGATTTTCTGATGTCGATCTTCCAGTCATCATCAGCTGTGTTGGGAATGTCCAAACGGATGCGCGCAAGCTTATGCGCCTCCTCCTTGCTCCATGCTCGTCCCTGCCCCAATCCCAACCAGCTACCTGCCACCAGCAGCCTTTCATTCCGGTAAACATAAAATCCTTGCTGAGCCGTCCATCCATCAGGGCCAGCGGAGCGCAGATAAGTCTGATCGTCCAGCCGATCCTTATGGGGTAGCACGTGGCACTGGACTTCGATAATTCCCGAAGGTGTTTTTATTTTCTCCGCCGGTGAAGACCATGTGGCCGAATGGGTCGGAAGAAATGGATCCCAAGGTTTAACAGGAATGTCATTTATTGTGATTGACACTCGCGTTCCAAGATAACGGTGAAACACCATCCCCAAATGAAACTCTACCGCATCCATCAGATCGAGGAAATCCTGTTCGGTTGATTCCGGTGAAGTGACACGATCCAGCTTTTCCAATACGACCAAAGTGCCGTTTTGAAAATTCTTGAGAAGCGCAAGTAATACTTCACCATCTACACTTGGCCCTTCATAAAGATTCCAATCCTCACCAGTTCCTTCGGCAAGGGCATCAAGGTCCCAGCGCAAGCAGGAGAGAACATCGCGTTTTTTGCTGGCGACCGTTAAACAACGGCCTTGTGAAAACGAAGCGGTCTTGAGTCCCAAGCCGAAACGGCCCAAATCTGTCCTTGATCTTTTTTCGGTAGGACTTCTGCCTCCAAGTTTCATTGCCAATTCCAATTCCTTGTCATCCATCCCCAGTCCATTATCAAGGATGTAGATAAGGCTTTTGTCTTTTCCCCAAACAAATCTGATAGAAATCGTGTCGGCTTGGGCAGCTATGCTGTTATCAATGATGTCGGCGAGAGCGGTTGCTGTGGAATAGCCAAGGCCACGAAGAGACTCTGCCATAGCACTCGCCTTGGGCGGAAGATTGCGTCTCTTCGTCTCCATATTTCATGCCCCCAAATCTTCTAAATATCCGCGCATGTCCCGGATATTCTTTTTTTGAAGCAACTTTCTTAATGCCTTGGCCTCAATTTGCCTGATCCTTTCCCTTGTTAATCCCCAACTCGATCCCACCTCTTCAAGGGTGTGCTCGTCCAAATTTCCAAAGCCAAATCTTAAACTGATTATATGTTTCTCCCTCGCCGAAAGAAGATGAAGAATCGTTCCTACATACTTTTGTGAATCTCTCTTTATAATTTCGGACTCTGTACTTATTGTACTCGCGGAGCGAAGATCGCTTGGGCAATCGTCTTCATCCACCGCATCGACTGCAATTGGATCTTGGGCCGCGTTCAAAAGAAATTCCAGCCTCCTGTCAGTTATCTCCAACTCGTCGGCAAGCTCCGAAAAACTTTGAAGGGCATCCGGTCCATCCATCTTTCGCCTAACCCTTTGCAGCTTCTCGAACAAATGCACCGGAATTCTTATCGTCCGCGACGTATCCGCAATTGCGCGCGTCATCGCCTGCCTGATCCACCAAACTGCGTAGGTCGAAAATTTGGTACCAAACGAATAGTCAAATCTTTCTGAAGCTTTTAACAGCCCGATGCTGCCTTCTTGTATAAGGTCCTCAATGTCAACTCCCTTGCCAACGTAACGCTTTGCAAGCCATAAAACGAGCCTCAAATTTGAGGAAACAAATTGGTTTTGAATTTTTCTCTGCTGGTGAATTTTTAATCTTAACTTTTCAAGAATCCTGCCGTCCTCCACATCACTAGGGCGGTTATTGGACAACCTCTCCACAAGTTCCATAGGTAAGTGAATACGCTCCAACTCTCTGAGCATGTAACGCAACAGGCGCGGGTCCTTTCCCGGCCCACCTGATTGAACCATCTGTGTATATATTGCCTCGACTGGACCCAAAAGGGTCTCCAAAGGGGTCTGCGACTCCAGTACCGCTTTCACGTCTTCAGTTACAACCGCAGCCGCCGATATAACCGCATCAACCCCAAAACCGACTTCCTCCCCGACAAGCTCGACGATGCGGTTTGGAGTTTTCCTAATCTCCCCAATCAGGTTCGCAATCTGCTGCATCGCGGTTCCCGATTGTGCAAGTAAGGCTAACATGTCTTTCCGAAATTGACGGATCTGATAGCACAATATCTGCTGATCGCTCGCGCCCAGCACACCGGATGCGGCGATTTTGCGTTTGTGGATGTTCAAGCTTTCAGAAAAACCCAAAAACTCATGCTTTATGCGCTGGCCCGCCTCACGGGCCATTTCCCGGTCGATTGGAGCGCGCGACAAGGGAGCATCATCAAAATCAAAAACATCACAATATTCGTCCGTATAGGCATCCAGCATCTCTATATGCGCCAATGTCAGCCTCGACAACTTTTTTGCATCTTCCGGCGAAACGTATCTTTCAAGCCAGAAACAAACATGTTCTTCACTTGCTACCCGCGATACCATCGCTTTAAGCAACAGCTTTCTGATCTCGATCCAAACTTGGGGATCAACTTCTGTGTCAGCGCCATCTTCCAACTTGGCTTTTTTCGTAGGCGAGAATGCGGCAGCTATGTCGGACCAGTCTTCATCCGTGTTTTGCGCCACCAGCAACATGTCGCGCCGTCGTCTCTCGCTCGCCTCGACTAGACACGTGTCGTCTTGGACGGGTTTGACCGGGATATGCTCGTGCTCCCAACCGGCCTCGTCAGGCACTGCGTTAGGCTCCTTGGGTTCGTCTGGTCTCTGTTGGATGGTTTGAATTTTATTATTTTTGGTCTTGAGAGAAAGAAGAGCCATCAGTTCTCGCTTTCCCATTTTTCTTAAAAGATCAAAAACGTCGTCTCCTTCATTATTCCTCGCAGAAGGATCAGCCCCTCCATCCAACAATAACTCACATATTGTAATATTGTCTCCCATCGCTGCCAACATAAGCGGAGTAAAGCCGTTCTCGTCCCTTGCATCCAAATTCTCCCCGCGCCGAAGAAACAGCTCGACCGTAGGCTTGCTCCCACGAATTGCCGCTAATCGGAAGAGCGGGTTTATTTTGGCTGCATTGAGGGACATTTTCTATACGTCTTCACTGGAGAATTACTCCTCTGGAATCTTGTCGAGCAGTTCTTGAATTATTTTGGCAATTTGCTTCGCCAAGTAGGGCGGCACTGCATTTCCGACCTGGTGAAACTGGGCCGTTCGAGGCCCTTCAAAGTGATAGTTATCAGGAAATGTTTGCAGCCTTGCGGCTTCCCTGACCGTCAGGCTCCTGCATTGAAGCGGATCATAATGTATAAAATAATGCCCATCCTTCGAGATGTGGGAGGTGACTGTAGTTGATACACGATCCCCCAGCTGTACCCTGAAACGGTCAGAAAACATGTCCCCATTACATCCTTCTTCAACGTTCTTGTGAGAGGGAAGAAGCCGTTTTGGAAAGTCCGACAATTGGGGGGAGCTGCCATTTGCTTTCGCGTAACAACTGGCGAACATATATCTCAAAATGTCGGATTTCATATGTGCCCGCGCCTCGTGACCAGTAAGCGCTTTAAGACCTTTGTCCGCAAACCACTGTTGCATCGCGGATGGAGTGGTTACGTGCGTTGATGATATTGCATCCGGTCCATTGAGGATATCTTGCACTGTTTCGTCGATGACCTTTACGATCTTCTTCCATTTTTTTGCCCGACGAAGCGTGGCCCATGTGGTTTTGGACGCCACTGTTTTCCGCCAGCGTTCCAAGCTGTCCGGCTGCTTGGATATCCCGCTTCGGATAGAAGGCAAATCGCCAATCACATCTTGAACATTAGGGGGGCTTTTCTTTTTTAGGAGGCATGGTTTGATCTGGAAATCCGAACGCACCCCCACAACGAACATCCTGTGGCGTGCTTGTGGCACGCCGTATTCCTCCGCCTTTACAACAAAGCTTTTGGGATCGATTTCTTCTTCTGACGTCCCCGCACTTAACGAATATAGTCTGTATTTAAGTCCGTTATCTTTTTTGCTTATCGCCTTGATCGGGTTCGCCAAGTCCTCAAGAATCTTTTTGACGACAAGCTCTCCCTCGACCTTTGCCGACAACAACCCCTTCACATTCTCCATGACAAAAACCGGGGGCTTATGATCTATTATGATCTGCAAGTATTCTTTGTACAAAAAATGCTTTTCGTCCTCTTCAAACTTTGGGTCGTTTATTCGCCTTGATCTGCCCACCAGCGAGTATGCTTGGCACGGAGGGCCGCCCACCAACACCCATTTTTTTTCTTCGCCAATTCGCTGAGCTATCAACTTCCTCACATTGTCGTGGTTGTGTTCGCCAAGTTCCATCATCACTGCCGAGGACTCGGCACGCTTCCACTCTTCCGGATATTTTTTTTGGAGTTCGTCCTTTCCGCACCTTCCCGCGAGATAGTAGATCGGAAGAGCGTCGG
>JAQVZU010000084.1 GCA_028708035.1 Alphaproteobacteria bacterium | reverse complement strand
TTCCGTGAAGGTGAATGGTACTTGTGGTTCCGCGGACGGTGCTGTTTTGTCGAGCAAGCCGACGACGAACCTGTGCAGTAAGGGAACGCCTTCTACAGTAGCTGGCTCTGGACCATGGACATGGAGTTGCACAGGCGAAGGCGGCGGCAGCGATGCTTCATGCAAGGCTTCAGTGAAGGTGAATGGTGTCTGCGGTTCTGCGGACGGCGCTGGTATGACGAGCAAGCCGACGACGAACCTGTGCAGTAAGGGAACGCCTTCTACAGTAGCTGGCTCTGGACCATGGACATGGAGTTGTGCGGGCGAGAACGGAGGCGGTAACGCTTCCTGTAAGGCTCTACTGAAGGTGAATGGCAATTGCGGCTCTGCGGACGGTGCTGTGTTGGCGAGCAAGCCGACGACGAACCTGTGCAGTAAGGGAACGCCTTCTACAGTAGCTGGCTCTGGACCATGGACATGGACTTGTCAGGGGCAGAACGGAGGGAGTAGTGTTTCATGCAAGGCTTTGGCAAAGATAAATGGCATTTGCGGTTCTGCGGACGGTGTTGGCAGGATGAGCAAGCCGACGTCGAACCTGTGTAGCAAAGGCACGGCTTCTACGGTATCGGGCTCCGGTCCGTGGACATGGACTTGCGAAGGCGAAGGCGGCGGCAGCGATGCTTCATGCGAGGCTCCGCTGAAGGTGAATGGCGTGTGCGGTTCTGCGGATGGTGTTGGCAGGACGAGCAAGCCGACATCGAATTTATGCAGCAAGGGAACAGCCTCTTCAGTAGCTGGCTCAGGTCCGTGGACGTGGACGTGCGCGGGTCAAAACGGTGGGAGCACTGCTTCGTGCGAGGCTCCGCTGAAGGTTAATGGTTCATGTGGCTCCTCCGATGATAAAGTGGTGGCTTCGAAGCCGAGCGGCACTAAGGCATGTTCTGCCGGAACGATCTCAGGAATGACCGGCAGTAATCCGTGGTCATGGACGTGTTCGGGGAAAAATGGCGGAACATCTGCATCATGTGCAACACTTGCGCCGCCTGAATGTGGCTCAGCCGCAACAACGACTGAATCGGAACCGACTTCTAACTTGTGCAAAACTGGAACAGCCTCGGATGTCAAATATTACTCTAACAACGAAACTCATGCTTGGTATTGGTATTGGACGTGCACCAAGAATGGCAGCTCTTTGACTTGTAAAGCACCGAAGTGCGATTGTGGAATGTGCGGCGATGCGCAAGGCAAAAAGCTAGCTTCTATGCCGACGAAAGCTTCCGATCTTTGCAGCAACGGAACGCCTTCCAGCGTCACAACTACGGCTTCGGGGTGGACGTGGACATGTACGACTCCATTGCCAAATACGCGTAACTGCTCTGCTTTCAGGAAGTAAGAGAGTCGCAGGGACTTGTATGCATTGCGGTTTGGTGCAGTCCACACAACCGGGAAGAAGATTCTGTGGTATAAGAATGCGTTTAAAACGCTGGGGAGGATTTACACGCGAAGTCATCTTAAGACGACCTCTAAAACCCAAGTAACTTAGAAGGGGGCTTGTCGCCTCCTTCCTCTCGGTTACGGCTTTTGCAGAATATGAAATACATATCCATGATAGCCGTTTCTCGGAAAAAATCGATTTCTTGACGGCTGTTCCTGACCATTTCCATCAATCCCTGCGATGCGGTGGGATCGGCCTCGATAGACGCGATCAACGGCGGTTGCCCGTTATGACGAAGCGGTCTTGTTGACCTACCCCCCGTTTTGGGTCCACAAGGAGGTTGAATCTGTTCTAACATTGTTCACAAAGGAGCAGGTTCATGAAGAAGCGGTTTATCATGCAAACAGTAGGCCGTTTGCTCTCAACCTGACAACAGATGGGGAAAACATGACTAACCCTTCAACCGAAACCATCGTGGATATTCCACGGATATTCAACATCATGGAAAGCGCCCACCGGATTCATAACCCGTTCACGCCGGAAAAGCTTGCCTCTCTCGGCGCAGCGTTGCGGCTGCAATCTGAAAGTCGCATTCTTGATCTCGGCTGCGGTTCCGGCGAGATGCTGTGCACATGGGCCCGCGATTATGGAATCGGCGGCGTCGGCGTTGACATGAGTCCGTTGTTCGTTGAGCAGGCAAAAGCTCGTGCGCGTGAGCTTAATGTTACAGATCGGGTCACCTTCATCCACAAAGACGCTTCGGGCTATGTCAGCGACGAGAGGGTGGATGTGGCGGCTTGCGTCGGGGCGACTTGGATCGGAGGTGGGGTGGAGGGAAGCGTCAAGCTTTTGGCTAAAAGCCTCCGCGCGGGAGGGCTTATTCTTATTGGCGAACCCTACTGGATTCAATTGCCGACAGAGGATATTGCGCAGGGATGCCGCGCAGAGTCCGTTTCAGACTTTCTTTTACTTCCGGACCTTATAGCATCGTTTGGAAAGCTTGATTGCGATGTCGTTGAAATGGTTCTGGCCGATCAAGACAGTTGGGACAGATACGAAGCAACCAAGTGGCTTACGATGCGCCGATGGCTCGAAGCAAATCCTGCCGACGCTTTTGCGAAGGAAGTTCGTTCCGAACTGACCTCGGCTCCCGAACGCTATGCCAAGTACGCTCGCGAATATCTGGGTTGGGGGGTATTTGCGCTTATGCCACGATAAGATTCTGATGCCAGTCGGCACAGGTTGCCCAAAATGCAAGGATCTAGGCTTGCGCACGGATTTGCCCAAATACGCTTCCTCTTGCTTCCACAGTGCTTCCAAATGTCTAAAACGGGGAAGCCAAGCGCAGAAACGGCGCCGAAGGCACCATACATCTCTTTGAATTGTTTTTGGAAATTGGTTGCGGGGAGAGGATTTGAACCTCTGACCTTCAGGTTATGAGCCTGACGAGCTACCGGGCTGCTCCACCCCGCGACATTCAAAGATGTCTTCAAAAACAAATGGTTATCTGACTTCTGTTTTTTTCTTCCGCACCTTCCAAAAATCAAGTGGGTAAGTATTTGGGTAAGAAAGCGAGAAAACAGCCGTTTTTGCTTGGTTTTTCGCGCAAACAACCCAACCCACAGTTACCCACGAACTGCGTGCCAACTACCACGTTTCCCGCTTGGGCGCAATTTATTGGTTTTTGCCCTAAAAACCGCAACGAAGGTTGCGGCCCTGACGCCCTAGCACGGCGAAGGCTGTGTCAGTCCGAAGGGAATTCCTACAGCTTTTGAGTATTAATTATTCCAGAAATACAGTCTGCATTATCACATTGCCATGATTTCTGAAATGCCGTCAGGATAGTCAGAATATTTTGCAGACCGCACAACATCCCAGCATTCTTGCTTTTTGGCCCATTCAGATATCATCCTGCCATTGGCTGATTTGTGCAAAACATCATTAACTTCGTTGGCCCAAAGTAAAATCAAGTCCTTTAGACTGGCCGAAATGTCCTGTTGCAACCACACATGGGCAAGATCGATTTTATCGTCAAGTTTGTTTGCAAGCAGAGAAACAACATAAGTGGTGATGTTCGCTTGAAAAGCCGGAAATCTAGGGCGGATGAGTTTCTGTGCCGCTTTGTAAATTATAGCCTTGGCCACAATTCTTTTGAAATCAGCCACGGATGGCATCTGAACGCTGCCATCAGATTCAGCCGATTTCATCGCCTCCATAAACCTTTCAAAATTCTTCTGGGAACCAAGGCTCACCTGATCCGGTTTCTGGTCATATGCAGAAATATATTTTGCCAGATCTGTTTTGGTAATCTTGCGAGAGGTTGGGATCGTCGCTTTTAATTGTTTTAGTTTGGCTGGCGTTGTGCCTTCACGAGTCAGCATGGTATTGTAGCTTCCAGCTGCCCGCTCATAGAACCAGCGGCTGCTGCCATCGGGGCAGTAGATTGATAACGCCAGTTTCTCAAGCTCGATATGAAAAGGTTTATTTGCGGACAAATCGGACTGTTTGACGGCGTTTTGGCTGTTTGCATATCTTGATATATCTGAAATCAGCGATTCCTCGGCAGCAGAATCAACCGCATGCAGAATGATTATTTTTGCAGGCACTCTTACCTTTCCTAAATCGACCTCGGGGTATTTCTTTTTTGTGAAATACAGGGATGCTGTGGTCTGTCCACCATTTACAACCTGCATGCCTTTTAGCCACAAAATTCCAGGTGCTCCATCAGGACAGCGTCCGAGTTGGGCCTCGTCAGCCACGAGAACAATTCCGTTGTTATAAGCCATGAATTTTTCGGGATCACCACGGAGCGTATCCCGAATACCTTTGTTGACCTTTCCCGTTGAGCTTAGAAACGAACGAACATTCGCCTCAAGAAGCCGCGCGCCGTACTTTTCATAAACAAGACGCAGCACGTCCCCTGGAATCGCGGTCAAGGCATAGTCATAATCCATCGCCTCGCCGGGAACATAAATGCAAGGCAGAGGCACCTTCGCAATTTCCTCAAAATTGACCACAAGCTCATCACGAGGTTTCCCTTCCGACCAGTGCCGATGAAGACGCTCAATATCCATCACCTCAAGCTTGACTGTTTTGCCATTTATTTCTCTTGGCTTGAAGTTCTTAGCTTTTGCAACTTTGTCCGTAAGAACGAATACCCTTATTTCCTCAATTTGTTCGAAACTTTCCTGTATCGTAAGAGCAAGAACATACGCATCATTTGACTCGTCCATGGTCGACGCTAGTCGGCCCTCGGCACACTTGGTCAGAAATCTCAAGCATTGTTCTGCGGCTTGCTTTGTCTCCGCATCGGGTATCGTATCAAGGATATCCGATCCAGAGTATATGCTGACGAACAAATCGAGCTGATCAACATCCTCTGACACCGCATAACCACTAAGTCGGAGGTTTGCATTTCCAACTTTGGCAGCATAATGACAAACCCTTGGCTCAAAAGTCATGCCCACATCTGACATGTGCTGCATCACTATTTCTGAGAAAACAGATTCTTCATATGCATGAGAAGTGTTCGGATCCGCAATTTCCGATCGGACTTGTCCATGAGTGGTTGCGAGAAATTCTTCCAAAGTCATTTTATTTTTCCTTAATCAGGCCAAACAATCCATCGAGAGAATCCCCATCCTGCTGAATCATATCAAGATCCAGCTGATACTGAAGCGTCCGGATTTCACTGCAAACATTTCCCCTGACCAGTCGGGGAAATCCATCGGCAACCTTGAAGAACCTCGTGGACAAGTGTTCGAATTTTCTTGTGTATTTGTCGTGGTCACCTTCAATTAGGCCAACTGTTATCAGCCTAGTGTCATAGGCGTCGACATCGACATTCAGCGACGCGGCCTTTTCCCGCACACGAATCGCCAGCTCCGGCAACGTTGTTCCCAGCGGATCCAGCTGAAGCCGAACAGCAATGAGAAAAAGCTGTTCCAGATTTCGATTGTCCAGTTGTTCAAGGCTTCCTATGTGTGCAGGAAAACCTTTTCCGTCTGAGAGGGTTGACTTGACCTCCAGTGCCCAAGTTCTGAAGCTAAAGTCGTGGATTCCCCCCAACGGGCCATTCCATCTTTCAATCGCTTCTGAAAAAAGAACTTCATCGGACATGAGCGCATCAAGAACCGTCAGTTCACCAAACAGGCCGATCTCCTCATCATTGCCCAGAACCCTGTCTTTTCCCTTCTTCATAAAGCTCTGCCAAGCCAAAATCCTGTTAATGAAGGCCCTAAAAAGGTCTCTTTCCGCAGTTTTGGCATTTTCCCTGAGCAAATTTAGAATATCGAGAACCATAATCACGAACAGGTCGATGTCCCCGGCATCTTGGCGGGCGAGACCAACCCACGATCCCTGTTTTTCGTCGATGATGGCATCGACCCTGCCTGTGCTAAATCCGTATGCCTGCGGGAGGTCAGCATCGGCGGGAAGACGAATGCTGGGGAAACTTACTAGGATGGCCTCCCCATTGTCCGGGAAATGCCGTCCAGCAAGCACACGCACCCCACCAAAACTGAAAATAGGAATGGTTCTCCAGCCATTGTCTTGCTGTTGGGAAGCTAGGGCTCTCCAGGCCGAGAGCAAATCTTCTCGTTCATTCTGAGGCGCCATACTGTTTCTCCCACTGTGTCCATTCAACGCTGTTGACTTTGTATTCAACTTTCACACTTTTGTTGCTTCCTGGGAAGCTGATACCGAAGGCAATAACTGGTGGCGTGGAAACATCAAATCCTACTTCAGCCTCAAGTGGATCCAACGGATACAGAAGCAGCAAGCCTTTTTCCGGGTGAGCCTGCACCCCCTTGTATCCATGCCCCTTTATTTCCCGGATTGCTGGGCCATTCGGTTCAGTTGGTTCTTTAGGCTCATTTGTTCTTGTTGGGTCCGGCTTCCAATCAGCTATGGTCTTCTCCAGTGCTGCATTCCAGCTTTCATCATCTAAGTCTATGCCTTCATCTCTTGGCGACATAAGCCGTCCTATCGAATACCTATTTTCTTGGATGGATTTCTTCTTTCGTTTGAGCATGCCAATTTCAAAAGAAGGAACTAATCCGGCATCCTTTTTTCCGGACGCACCGATTACGGCAACAGTCCAGTTGGTTAGCTCTCCGACAGAGGCCATGGAGGAAATAAATTCGGAGATGAGTGCGCCTCTGACTTTGTACGCATCAGGATGCGTCCTATATACTCCCAGAAACGACACAACCTCTTGCCAATCCACATTTTCCCAAAGGCACCCGTTCCATTCTTGGCCGCCCCCATTTCTGTATCGCTTTGGAATGGGCAAAGGCGTGCCAAGGCGTTGCAAAAAGTCTCGGGTAAAATCGTAGTTCTTTTTCAGGGTTGTGTTATCCCTATACAAAGCAATGGTTTCAAGAAGCATTCCGCTGAAGGACAAAAAGAGACTCTTGGCTGCCCTCATTTTGAGACGGGACGTAATAAGAAGGATCGGATGAGATTGGACTTTTAGGCCATATTCCTTAGGTGTGGCACCGGCGCTAACCATCTGGTCAAATTCTTCACGCAACTCTTCTGCAGCATTGGTTATGTGTGAAAACCACTCAATCAATTCCTGCGTGGTGTATAATCTGCACACATCGAGATAGTCTGGCCTGTATCCAAACCAACGCCCCATTTGCATTAGGGTGTCATACATTTTGGAGGCGCGCAGGAAGTAGCTTGTGCATAGCCCCTCTAAAGTTAACCCACGCGCGAGCTTGTCTCCTCCTATGGCTATGACTTTCAGCCCTGTATTTTTATGCTCCTCATAATCCAGAACATCCTTGGCTGTTCCATTGATTGTTTTAATCTGTACATCTGAGACAATCTCCGGAAGAATTATCTTAACGGCCCCCCATAAAGGCATTTCATGCACGATCAACGATGACGTCTTCATCTTGTCGTGGCTAGAAATGAAATCCCGTTCATAAAGCGTTTGAAGCCTATCATTGATCGCATCATCATCTATGCGGCGCTGTAATCTTTGGCGCATATGCCGCACATACTGTTCGATTTGATCAAAAACATGCTTTTGAACATTGTTGAATCTAGTTACGTGAACAAGCATGGAAGAATGCTTCTGACCCTGTCCACGCAGATGACGCACGGCACACGCAAGCATAAATGCATCAATGGCTTCCTTGAGCGAATCTGGAATGTCAGCAACATCGTTTACAAGTGGCACATGATTATTTTTATGGTTTTGGGGCATCCACCCATGCAAACCATCACCAGATGCATAGTCGTCGACAGGGCGCACGAGAGGAAGCCCATTGGCTCCATTTTCATCGGACTCCAAACCAAAAATCTTTGCAGGTCCAATGTAGGTGGATGGCGCCCCTAAGTTGATGATAAACGAGGATGGGAACAAGTCAGGCCCTTCTTCTTTGGTCCATCCTTTCTCGTGAATAAAAATATTTGCAAACGGTGTGGCTGTGTACCCAACATATGCCTTGCGTGAAAAGGATGTCAGTATCCTCCTAATCAGTCGGTTAATTGTTGTTGGCAAATGCTCTTCATCGGGTTTGCCCTCACTGTCATAAATTTGTTCCCCAGTGTCCACAGAGGCATGATCTGCTTCATCATCTATAAGAAGAAGAGGAAGATTGGTCACAATCTTTTGCCCGGTCACAGGATCGTGCGCATTGGCAACGTGGTCTCTTATCCAGCGCAACAAGCGCTCAAGGACCGTCTTGTTTTTCTTCACAACAAAAAGCCACGGCCTTTCTTCGGGGGATATCCCGAGATTTCTTGCGACGCTGGTGCTGAAATCGCCATTGTTCGAACGATTTGTTGCATAATTTGGCATAATGGACAAAAAGGTGTGGCTGGAAACGGCGTAACGATATGATATTGATAGCAAAAGAGAGGTTTTTGCTATGGTCACGAAAAAAACTGTCCTGAATGCGGGTCGATTTCTATCAAAAGAGATGGGAAGAAACGGAAGCTACAAAGGTGGCGCTGTCGTGATTGTAAGCATGTTTGGTTGGTCTCCACGGACAGAAAAAAGAGATCTGTTTGTCGTGCGTACAAGCAATATTCTTCCGGACGCCAAACGCTCGCAAATTTAAGCGAGCGATATAGAAAATCTGTCAGGACGCTCCGACGAAACTTTGAT
>JAQVZU010000083.1 GCA_028708035.1 Alphaproteobacteria bacterium | reverse complement strand
CCGGGGATTACCATGACATTTTTGCTGTGCAGATAATCCATGGCAAACTGCTGGTCGTCCGTGATGTTGAATTTTTTTATGTCGAGCTTCGGAAAGAGATAGAAGGCCGCGCTGTTATTATGCTCGGCGTTCTTGCAAAAATGCGACAGCAACGTCGATTTGCCCGTGCCCGCCTTGCCCGTGATGAACAGGCTTTTCTCTCCGGCCTCCATAAGATGCAGCGCGGCCTGAAACTGTTCGTTAAGCTCAATCTTTGCCATCTCCCGCCGCTTTCGTCCTTTCTCAAGATGCCGCGCTCGATAAGGCCGCCAATATCGCGCCCGGGGATGCCTCTTTAACAGCACACTCGCATCCCCGATAAAATAGGCCAGCTTATTTGCTTGTGAATATAGGTGGATATTTTCCGCAAGGGCAAGAGCAATCTCAGAGCTTGCGCGGAGATTGAAAACGCAAAAAATGGCCTCTTGATGTGGGTAAAAATCGACCATTGGGGAGAAGTGCGGGAGAAAGTGGGGGAGTAAGGATTTATTAATCAAATATTATATAACGAAGTCATAAACCCATGGAATACCGTCAAATCCACGTTCTCAAGCCAAGGCTTTATAGCGCATCGTTATTCGTCCTTCATTATGGCATTTTCGTTGTATGGTCTTGGGGGTTAGCCGTTGACTTTGATGGACTTCTAGAAAGGGGAAGCTCTTAAAAAAAGGAACTTACCGTGATTGAGATCCCCTCTTTAATAGGCCCCGCCATCTTAGGTATTTTGGGCCTTGCATATCTATTGGTTTTCGCAGAGGAGAAGCTCCATCTGCGAAAATCGAAGCCCGTCGTGATCGCTGCCGGACTCATTTGGATACTTGTCGCCATCGCCTTCCTGCAACAAGGCCGGGGACACGAAGTCGGCGAGAAACTTCGCCGCATTCTTCTGGAATACGCCGAACTGCTGCTGTTTCTTCTTTCGGCCATGAGCTTTGTCAACACAATGGTCGAAAGAAATGTTTTCGAAGCCTTGCGAGCGAAGCTTGTGGCATCTCGTCTTTCCGTAAAAAGTCTTTTCTGGATCACCGGCTTTTGCGCATTTTTGATTTCCCCTATTGCGGACAATTTGACGGCGGCCATTGTCATGGGGACTGTTGCCGTCTCAACGCTTAATCATAACAAGAAGGCTGTCTCGTGCGCTCTTGTTAACATTGTTGTTGCGGCGAATGCCGGTGGAGCTTTTTCTCCTTTTGGAGACATCACGACGCTTATGGTGTGGCAGAAAGGAAAAGTCGAATTTCTTCAATTCTTCGCTCTGTTTCTACCCGCCCTTGTCAACTGGCTTATTCCCGCTTTGATTCTCTCTTTGGGAATCCCAAGCCAGCAAACAGAGGTCAAACAGGAACGCATAAGAGTACACAAAGGCGGATTTGTCGTTGCCGGCATCTTCCTGGGCACCGTCGCGGCGACAGTGTTTTTGGATCATTATCTGTCGCTCCCGCCATTTCTCGGCATGATGATGGGACTGGGGGTGCTGAGCTTATATGGCTATTACCTTCATGGTGTGGAAGCGAGGTTATTGGCGCACGCGCCGGTCCTTTCAACAGCGGCATCGGATCCGGGCGGATTTTTGCCTTTGCGGAAGCCCTTCGATATTTTCGGGATTCTCGAAAAAGTGGAATGGGACACGCTATTGTTCTTTTATGGTGTGATGCTTTGCGTCGGAGGCGTCGGCGCTATTGGCTATCTCGAAGGCTTGTCCAAGTTTTTGTACATCGATTTAGGAACCACGCCTGCCAATATTAGCGTGGGCATCCTCTCCTCGCTCATCGACAACATCCCTCTGACCTTTGCCGTGCTAACAATGAACCCCGATATGAATATCGGACAATGGTTGCTTGTTACGTTAACGGCTGGCGTCGGAGGCTCTTTGCTATCCATAGGATCAGCCGCGGGTGTCGCTCTCATGGGTATTGGAAAAGGATACTATTCTTTCCTGTCGCATCTGAAATGGGCATGGGCCATTTTTCTGGGCTTTATAGCCAGCATTGGCTTGCACATGTTCATCAATCAAGATCTTTTTGTCCGATAATAAGCACATGGCCTCAATAAATCTCATCCGCCAGCTGTACCCGACAAAACCTATAAATCGCTAATGTGTCTGAAGATTATTTGGAATGACTATATTTGTAACCGAACTTTACACCGGCATCCAGACTCGTGCCCGAAGGCCGCCTAAGGCGCTGTCTTCGAGCACGACATCGCCGCCGTGCGAGCGTGCGATGTCGCGTGCAATGGTTAGTCCGAGGCCCACGCCGCCGGTTGCCTGGTTTCGCGAGCCCTCTGCGCGCGTGAAAGGCTTGAACATTTCTTCGCGCAATGCGGGGGCGATTCCGGGCCCGTTGTCATCGATCATGATGGAGACTGTCTCCCCGCCCGTTTCGACATGGACTTCGGCGCGCGTACCGAAACGCAGCGCATTGCTCACCAGATTGGTCAGGCAACGCTTGACGGCGTTTCGCCGCATGATGATCTCGATCTCTTGCGGAGCGTGGAATGTCACATTTGCATTGAGCCTTCGCGCCGAGGCCGCGATCTCTTCCAGTAATTCGGAAAGATTGACCGGTACGCTGTCCTCGGCTTCTTCGCCGCGCGCAAACGCGAGGTACGCGTTGAGCATCTGCTCCATTTCGCTGATATCTCTTAGAAGCTCGGAGAAACCGGAATTTTCGCCCATAAGTTCAACCTGCAAGCGCATTCGCGTCAAAGGCGTGCGCAGGTCATGAGACACGCCTGCCAGCATGGCTGTGCGCTGCCCTATTTGGCGCTTCAGACGTTCGCGCATTACCATCAACGCGGCTCCGGCTTGCCTGACTTCCGATGATCCTTCGACCTTAAACCAGGGCACTTCGCGCCCTTTACCGATAGCTTCTGCCGCTGCCGCAAGCCTGCGTATGGGCCTTATTTGGTTGCGCATGAAGATCAGCGCAATCGAGGTCATCAGAATCGAACTTCCTGCAAGAAACAGGATGAAAACTTGTGTCGTGGGTGTGTAAATGCGTTTTTCAGGCACAAGGACTGTATAGACGCCCTGCGGAACGCCAATTTTGATCCCGATGGTGTCGGGCTCAAGTGTCATGTCCATGATCCACGAATATGAAAGCCGTTCTTTTAATGCGTTCTTTAGAATAGCTGCGGTTGGTCCGTGAGTTCTTTGTGGCGGAGGCAGCGTTTCTCCAGGCGCAAACGTGACCGTCAAATTCATCTTCTCGGTGGCGAGCCGTTTGATGCCTTCGGAGGTCTCAAGCGTGTTGCTCCTTTGCAAAAGCTCGACCACCGCGCCAACGTCACCAGCCATGCCGTGCGCCATACGGTTGGTCACGGTATACCAATGCCGGTCAAAAAAAACGTACGTTGCTGCTGCAAGCATGATGAACGTCGGAATGACGAAAATCATAAGCGTACGCCCGAAAAGGCTGCGCGGCAAAAGCCGCTTCAGCCGGAGCGCCCAAGGCAAGCGTCGGGGTGTGAATTTCTCCATATTGGGCGACAATCTAGCGTTTCGGTCAGCCTAGTGCAAATTTTACACAAAAGCGCTTCCCAGCGAACCCCTAGCTGAAAGCGCAGACGCTTGTATGTTTTTTGAAAAGGATTTCTAAAAAACAAAAAATTAGATTGCGGATAAAAAAGTCGGTGATATGGTTAATTGGTTAATGGCGAATCAGCCATCTGTCAGGAAATAGAGAGAATCGTGAAAGGTGATGAGCATGACTATCAAGGATCTGCAAATCAGATACAAAGCATTCATTCTGGTAGGCACGATTATTGTGACTGCCATGACAATGTTTGTCGTGTCAAACTTCGGCCTTTCGGACATTAAAACATCTCTGGATGAGCTTTTGCTCTCGACGAGCGTTGAGCGCTATGCCTATGCGACGATATTGGAGGAGAAAAATTACCTGCTCAATTCAAACGGGGCTACCCAAAATCCCGAGAGTGCGGCCCAAGCCTTTAAAATGGCGGAACAGGATGTCAAAACTATTACCGAAGCTCTTGACAAGATAGATGCATCGTCAAGCGACGCGTCTCTTCTTGAGAAGTCGAAAGCGGCGCGCGATGGAACACAGACATACGCGAATTTGTACAGGAGCGGCGTTGCTGCGTTGATAGATTTGGCCTCTTTAACAACGACGCTTGAAAAAAATGGCGAAACAGCGACGCAGCAAGCTCGCGATTATATTCGTGCGACATCAAGTGCCGATAAAAAAGAGATAGCCAACGAAATACTCGAAGATACATATCTTGTTCGCGCCAATGAAAAACGTTACATGCTCATGCAAAAACCGGAAATTTTTGAGCAAATGAAAAAAGATTTTGCTCGAATGATGGATTCGCTGGCTCGCTTGGAGAAGAGTGTGTCTTCGGACAGTGAGCGCAGCCAGGTACAGGTTTTCAAAGCTGCCGCCCTAGAATACCAAAAAGCGGCTCATAACTGGGTAGAGAAGAATGATGCCCTGTTTAAGAAGACCTTGCCGGAAATGAAGAAACTCGGCGACAATGTCATCAACCTTGCCTATGAAGCCGCTAAAAACGCTAGCAATGGCATGTATGAAAAGCGCTCACGCATCATCAATATGCTGATTCTCGTTGGCCTTCTCGTGATTATGGGAGGGGTTGTTCTGGGCGTGCTTATTGCAAATGCGATAAGCAAACCAGTTGTTGGGCTGACGCGCACGATGGAAGTCCTTGCGGAGGGGCAAACGAACGTCGATGTCCCCTGCACGGATCAACACGATGAAATTGGCACTATGGCCCGTTCAGTGCAGGTGTTTAAAGAAAACGCCATCGAACGTCAAAAAATGGCTGAAAAAGAAAAAGGCGAGCAAGAAGCAAAAACGAGGCGTGCGGAGAAGATTGCGCAACTCGTGAGCAAATTTGATTCGGCTATACGTTCAGTCATCGCTTCGCTGAAAGCATCTGCTTCCGAAACGCAAAAAAGCGCCGAATCAATGTCGGCGTTGGCGAACCAAACCCAAGGTCAAAGTACGACTGTTGCTGCTGCTTCGCAGCAAGCTACCGCAAACGCCGAAACTGCAGCGAGTGCGACGGAAGAAATGGCGGCTTCGACGAAAGAAATCGGCCAGCAGATAGACCGCGCGTCACAAATAGCCCGAGGCGCTGTTGACGAAGCTGAACAAACTTCTCGCGTTGTCGATGGTTTGGCGTCCGCGGCACAAAAAATCGGTGGGGTTGTCGAACTTATTCAGCAGATTGCTGGGCAAACGAATTTGTTAGCGCTAAATGCAACAATCGAAGCTGCGCGGGCAGGTGAAGCTGGAAAGGGATTTGCTGTCGTGGCAAGTGAAGTCAAGAATCTTGCCAATCAAACAGCTCGCGCAACTGAAGAAATCAACCAACAAGTCGTTGGGATGCAAGAGTCAATGACGCAAACGGTCAGTGCAATCAAAAACATTGGGGGAACGATCTCTCAAATTAACCAGACTTCTGCAGCTGTGGCTGCGGCTGTGCAGGAACAGGTTGCCGCGACAAAAGAAGTTGCCGCAAACGTTGAACAGGCAGCAAAAGGAACCGGGGATATTTCAAAGAACATTTCCGGTGTTGCGGAAGCCGCTAAAAATACTGGTTCAATGGCCTCTGAAGTCCTAGGAACAGCTAATCGCCTGTCTGATCAAGCGGATTTTCTGAGTAAAGAAGTGGATAAGTTTTTGACGGATCTGAGTGCGGCATAGAAGTCCGTTGACTTGGTTTGAATGGTGAATAAATCAAATGTGGCCCCTGCCAAAGTTCCATGTGGCGGGGGTCCGTTTGGTTTTTAATGTGCTTCTCATAAAAAAAACGAGCACTTAGTTCAAAGTCCGGCGGGGTTTGCCTCGGATGCCGCCTTTAGAATAGTCCTCAGGCTTCATTTCGATAAGTTGAACTTGCACGAGATCGATCGAGATCTCCAGCACGTCTGAAATGGCTTTCGCTACGGACTGATGGATGGCGAGCTTTCTCTTGTCGGAAAGCCCTTCAAGCATGTTGACGACGACCCAAGGCATAATTTTACTCCCGTAATGATTTCACTACGAACCCTTTATAAAAAACAAGACTCCTGAATGGAAGTTCGGATTCAGCTATAGTCCATCCGAATAAATTCCGTAACGATTTGTTAAGGCTGTAGCGATTCGCTGGGGCATGACCTACAGCGTAGATTTTCGAAAGAAAGTAGTGGTTTTTGTGCATAGTGGCGGAAGCGGCGCGGCGTTTCGACATCAGTCTTGGTGCGTACGGGACTGGCTGGCGCGAAAGGATTTAGCCCCGCAGCAGAAGGGTGTGCCGCGTCAGCGCAAACTGGACAAAGAAGCCTTGCGCGCGCATGTACGCGAAAATCCTGATGCGATCTTGCGCGAACGCGCTGCGTTTTGGCGTTTGCGTCAGCAGTATGGGCTGGGCAATGCAGAACTTGAAGCTGACGCGTAAAAAAGACGCTCAAATACAAGACGCGGCCCGGAAAAGCGTATAGCCTATCTTCGTGAGCTGCGTAGGATTATCGAGGAACGCGGTTCCGATAATCTTGTTTATATCGATGAATCCGGCTTTGGGCGCGAGGTTTGTCTCCGATATGGCTGGAGCCAGCGCGGCCAGAAAGTGTATGGCGATTATTCCGGAAACCGGCGTCCGCGCGAAAGCCTAACGCCGCTCGCTGGGGCGATGACTTTCTCGCCCCCATGCTTTTCTCAGGTGCCGCCGACGCCGATCTGGTCAATGATTGGACGCGTCATATGCTTTGCAAGACGTTGCGGCCCAACTCCACCCTTATCTTCGACAACGCCGTTTTCCACAAAAAGAAAGACTTCGAGGCCATTGCCCATGAATGTGGCCATGAGGTGCTTTTCTTGCCGCCTTACAGTTCAGACTTCACCCTCATCGAAAATGACTTCGCCATCCAAAAACGACGGCAATATGCTCCGTCCAACGCCCCTCTCTCAGACATTATCAAATCTTACTTGTCGGTTCCGGCGGTATAATGGACAACGCGAAGCGCCTCGCTCACCCACAGCCCACTCAACCACAATCGCTCTTTCCTTGAGGATTCTCAGGAACAAGTGACAAAGTACCCAAACCGCTTTGAACGGTTCACCCCTTCAAACCTCCGGCTTTACTGGAGGTTATTGGCTCACGTTCACGCGGAAGGTTGCGCTTTCCGCCGGAGGCTTGTTCTTTACCCATGGGCGGACATAAATGAGAGGAATCTCCACCGATCCTTTTCCTATGGCTTGAAAAGTCCATATATCTGTTCCCCCCGCGCTCGCAAGTTTTGATTCCGGGGGCACATAGTTCTTGCTGACGAAACGCACGACTCTTTGATCAAGAGGCCGCGCTAGCTGCCATTGATATCCCGTTGTCGGATTGGATTTGACGCTGAGCGAAAACGTCTGCCCCACTGTCACCGATACAGGAACTGAAGAATAATCGGCCTGTGCCATTGTTGCGGTACAAGCAAGTAGCGCCAAGGCGGAAATTGACAACGCCAAAAGTGGATAGGAATATCTGCTCATGCAATCTCCTTTGGCAAAATTTAGTTCAAAAACCCTTAACTGACAAAACTCAAATGCTATCTCAGGCAGAAGAGTCCTCACATGACTAAGCCACAAAACCAAATAACGCGTAAAATGCTGGATCTGTATCGCACATGCCATGCAGAAAACGGTTTCGTCTATTAGCTTTTATTGTTTATTAACCTAAAAAAATATGGTATAAAATTGTTAACAATAAGGGGGCTCTTATGGTTATTGATTTCGTCGCATTTGCCAAAACAAAAAAGGCACTTGAAGAGCTTGAACAAGCGGCCTTGGAAGCTGAAATTGCGCGCCGCGAGCACCTTGAGGCGTTTCTCTCTGATATTCTTGAGGAATTGAAGGCTGCTTAAAGCCTGTTCATGATCTTTGGATAAGAAATACCCAAGCGATATAAGCCGCGAAATATTTGAAGAAAAGGTGAAGCGAGCGCGAAAGCGGATAAAGCCGTCAACAATTGATTTATATGATGTTTTCAACGGCGTGCTCTATGTTTTGAAAAGCGGTTGCCAATGGAGGATGTTACCGTCCGACTTTCCCAAATGGCGGACCTGTTACGATTATTGGCAGAAATGGAGCGCCAAGGAAGACGGGAAGCCGAGCCTCTTGGAAGAGGCTTTAAAAAAATGTGGTTGGCGACGTTCGACGCGGCCTTGGGCGGGATGCGAAGACGACTTTCCTTATCGTTGACGAACAAAGCGTCAAGAACACGGATACAGCCGAACAAAAAGGCATCAAACGGCACATCGGCGTGGATACAAACGGGCTGCCTCATGTTATCCACGTCACGCCGCCAATGTCGCAGACCTTGCCATCATTTCCAAGCGTTGGGTCGTCGAGCGCTCTTTTGCCTGGTTCGAAAATGCCGCTGCCTTTGGAAAAATTGCGAGCGCAAATTCAACACCAGTCTCAATGGGGTCGTTTTCGCTTTCCTCGCTCTTCTCCTCAAAAGATCATGAACAGGCTCTTAGAGCCTGTTCATAATCTTTTAACGAGAGAATGATTCGAAGGAGGCAACGAAAGGAGCCTCCGATGAGACAAGCCTATCCGAGCGACATCAAGCGGGAACAATTCGAGAAAATCAGGCCGTTGTTGGAGACG
>JAQVZU010000011.1 GCA_028708035.1 Alphaproteobacteria bacterium | reverse complement strand
GGCCGAAGCCTTCTTTTCTTCCTCCTAGCGGTCGTCTGGGGCACCGATATCGGAGCTTATGTCCTTGGCAAACTGATTGGCGGAAAGAAACTAGCCCCCACGATCAGTCCGGGGAAAACATGGGCCGGACTTTTCGGCGGCATCTTTTTCGCTCTCGTTCTCGGCTATGGGTGCGCGGTCGCTTTTGGAGCTAAGGAACCGCTTGTCGCAGCACTCCTATCGCCCGTCCTCGCGCTTGTAGCGCAAATAGGAGATTTGTTTGAATCTTTTGTCAAGCGACAGGCGGGCGTCAAGGAAAGCGGCGACTTGATCCCCGGCCATGGAGGCGTTCTGGACCGCATCGACGGCTTGGTTTCGGCGGCAATTTTCGCCTTTCTGTTTCAGGTCCTTCTCGGAGATCAAATTAATTGGTGGTGAATACAAAAATGATGCCTTCTTGCGCTCAAAAAACTCAAACCGCAAAACGCACAATCGCAATTCTTGGCTCGACGGGTTCTATTGGGACACAAACCATCGACCTTATCTCGCGCCACCCCGAGAAGTATGAAGTTCTTGCACTCACCGCAAACAAAAGCGTCGATAGATTAGCCGAGCAAGCGCGCCAATTGAACGCTGGCCTCGCCGTCATTGCCGACGAAACCAAATACCGTGCATTAAAGGACGCCCTTGCCGGAACGGGCATAAAAGTTGCCGCAGGAGCCAAAGCGGTCGAAGAAGTCGGCGCGATGGAAAGCGATTGGCTGATGTCGGGGATTGTCGGCGCGGCGGGCTTGCCGGGAACGCTTGCCGCCGCGCGTCGGGGCGGGACTATTGCCTTTGCGAACAAGGAAACCCTCGTTTGCGCCGGTCCTTTGATGATGGAAATGGTCGCCAAGGCAGGCGCGACGCTTCTGCCCGTCGATAGCGAGCATAACGCGATTTTTCAGGTTTTTGACCGGGAACACCATGACGGGATCGCAAGGCTAATCCTGACCGCCTCGGGCGGCCCTTTCCGCAAGCTTTCGCGCGAGGAGATGGCGAAGGTGACGGCAGAGCAAGCCGTCAAGCATCCCGTCTGGAGCATGGGCGCGAAAATCTCGATCGACAGCGCGACGCTGATGAATAAGGCGCTGGAAGTCATTGAGGCGAGCCTTCTTTTCCAGATGCCGCGTGAGCAAATCTCGGTGCTGGTCCATCCGCAATCGGTTGTTCACAGCATGGTCGAATACCGCGATGGCTCGGTTTTGGCGCAGCTTGGGTCGCCCGACATGCGCACGCCTATCGGCTTTTGCCTCGCTTGGCCCGAACGCATGGAGACACCGGTCCCAAAGCTCGATCTTGCGAGAGTTGCGCAATTAACGTTTGAAAACCCGGACCCGATAAAATTCCCCGCGCTTCAATACGCGCAAGAGGCCATGATGAAGGGCGGCATAGCCCCCGCCTCCATGAGCGCCGCGAACGAAGTCGCGGTGCAAGCCTTTATCGACAAACGCATCGGGTTTCTTGATATCGAGCGCATTGTTGGCAAGGTCCTGAATGCTACGCCGAAATCGACGCTCACGGACCTCGACGTCTTGCGCGAAGCCGACGCCGCAGCCCGGGCTAAAGCGAACGAGATGATCGGATCATGAGTGACTTTTTATAAACAGTCGCAATTATTTCCGAATGATTCAAAGACGATAAGGGGACGCTTTTGCAGGCGGAGCAATGTCTTTACAGAACAATTTTTCAACGATACCAACCGTCATCCTCGCGAAGGCGGGGATCCATCTGCGCCGCGTCTGCGGCGCATAAGAATCCTTCAAACACCAAGTATATCGGGATAATTTTTGCTAAGGCGCGTAAGCGGCTTCCCTTGCCTTGTTAATAAGGTCAACCAAGAGATCTTCGCGAACGGGGCGGGAATATTCCCCGCGTTCGAAGGACATCATGTCTCCGATCCCTTTTTGAAAGACCATTCTGATTTGCCCGTCCTTGCCTTTTTTATCCGTGAACATCTTCGTCACGAGCGTTTGGGTATCAATTTGAGGCGGCAAAGATATTGGAAGACCAAAATCGAAAAACAGCGACTTGATGTCCGCCACGTCGTCTTTCGCAAGATAGCCAAAGTGCTGACCTATCTCGGCTTGCAAAACCAAGCCGATGGCGACGCATTCGCCATGCGTCAGCTCGTATTGGCAAAGCGTTTCCAAGGCGCGCCCAATCGTGTGGCCCAAGTTCAAGACTTGCCGGTAATTTTTCTCTTCTGGGTCAACGGCAACGACCTGACTTTTGATTTTGACATTCTCTTGCGCAACCCGCTCAAGAAGAATCGCGCTGCTTCTTTCAAATTGATTTTTCGATAACAGCGCTCTGCTTTCTTTAAGAAAGTCGAAAAAGTCGCGACTGGCGATGCACGCATGCTTGATCGTTTCAGCCATGCCCGAACGGAATTCGCGCGGATCAAGCGTCTTCCAAGTGTCAATGTCGATGTAAACTTTTTTAGGCTGACAAAAAAGGCCGATCAGGTTGGTTGCTTGCGGGGTATCGATAGCCGTCTTTCCGCCGACAGAAGCATCGGCGGCCGAAAGCAAGGTTGTCGAATAGACCAGAAAGGGAATTCCTCGCGCATAGGTTCCGGCGACAAAGCCAGCTAAATCGCTGACAACGCCACCGCCGACAGCAACGATGCACGTATCGCGCTTGCAGCCCAGAGCAATCATCTGGTCTTCCAAAAGCGCCTTCGTTTCGCGTGTTTTGCTTTTCTCCCCAGCGGGGAAAACTAATAAATCGGCTTTTATGCCCGCTTCGACAAGCTTCGCTTGTATCGGCTTCGCGTAAAAATCGGATACGTTGGAATCGGTGATCAACACATACCGCGAGGCAGCCCCAAATTTTCGCGCCTTAATGTCATCGATAAGCTGAGGAACAAGCCCCCACCCGATACCGATATCGTACGATTCATCGACAACGCGCTTAATCTCAATACGTTGCGTTTGCATTTTCTACCTCGCGAGGCGGCAAAACGAAGCAGTCTTTTTGTCGAGCTCCGCTTAACCCTGACGCGATTTATAGCGGGGATTCTTTTTGTTGATAACGTAAATACGCCCTTTGCGGCGCACAACCTTGCAACCGGCATGGCGCTTCTTAAGCGACTTAAGTGAATTGGCGACTTTCATAACAGATATCCTTTAATTTTGCCGGACATCTCATACGGATTGCTTTCCTTTCTGTCAAGGAAATCAATAGAGCATTGGAAGACTGAAAAATCACAATACGAAAATTTCCTATGCTTCAAAAAGATATATGCCATCTTCTTAAACTTCTTGAGGACAATACTAACCGCAACAATCTATTTGTTTTTTGGAAAAAAGAACAATGGCAAAAATGAGAATATTCTTGAAAGCCCTTCAAAATATAACTATTTATTAACCAGAAAAATCTAGGATCATAAAAAGATTGGGCTTTAAGAAAAACCTTTACTTTCAGAAGCATAACATCGCTTCCGCCTTCAAGGCGGAGAATATGGGGGCAGGAACGTCGACAGAACGCCTTCAGCGCCCGCTTCGCATCGGACTCCTTTTGGAACCGTTCTGTCTCCTGCGCCCTCGAAATCGCGATTCGTTCTTTTCCCGTAACAACCGAGCAGCAAACTCTGGCCGACTTTTAGGCCTGTCCTTTTCTGTCCACCAACAAAGGAGAACGCATGGGCAAGCGATACGATAAACTTAATCGCAAAGAAAAAACATACAATGTAGAACCTCTTTATGGAAGAAATTCCCCGTGGGACCCATTGAACAGCCCCGCTTTTGACCGCAGGGACCAGAAGTACATCCGAAAAGTCAAACCCCAGAACGCCAATCAACAGCTTTTGCTCGAAGCGATGGCCGAAAACAGCATGGTCGTCGCCCTTGGCCCCGCAGGCACCGGAAAAACCTATCTGGCCATCACCGCCGCCGTGGAAGCGTTAGAGGCTGGCAGGGTAGATCGCATCATTCTCTCGCGTCCGGCGGTTGAGGCGGGAGAAACCTTGGGCTACCTTCCTGGAGACTTGCAGGAAAAGATGTCGCCGTTCCTGCGCCCTCTCTACGACGCGCTCAACGACCGCATGGGCGGCAAGCGCCTGAAGCAGTTATTGACCGAGGGCTCAATAGAAATCGCCCCCATCGGCTTCATGAGGGGCCGGACGCTCAACAATGCCTTCATCGTGATCGACGAAGCGCAAAACTGCACTTACAATCAGATTAAAATGCTCCTTACGCGTCTTGGATGGCATTCAACGATGGTGCTGACGGGAGATCCTGACCAAAGCGACTTGCTGGAAGGCTTGTCGGGATTAAAAGACATTGCGCATAAGCTGGAAGTTGTCTCAGGCGTCGAGGTCATTCAACTGACTGACAGTGACATTGTTCGCCACCCGCTCGTCGCTAGCATGCTGAGCGTACTCTAAATTTTCCAGAACTGGTTTACCGCGAGCGATCATTTGAAGAGTTCTCTGCCATTGCTGAACAGCAGAGAGAACGCAAGGAGAACGTCGTTAAGACGAACGCCTTGTAAAACACACATATTTAGTTGAGAAATTGGAGCGGGCGACGAGGATCGAACTCGCGACCCCGACCTTGGCAAGGTCGTGCTCTACCGCTGAGCTACACCCGCATCCATTATGGAGGCCCGGTGGCCTCCAAGCAGGCCGCGATAATACAAAGAGCTCGCGCGAATGCAAGGGCTAAATGGGCATGCCATACATTATACTCGCAAAACGCATTCCATCTTGACCCTATAGCTTTAATGGAAGAATGTTTGCCGAGAGTTAACCTTCTTTACATCCCTTTTCAGCCTCCTCCAGCGCGTCCCATGAACGAAGCCGAAGCCATTGAAATCTGCCGTGAAGCTATCATCGTTATGCTTAAGCTCGTCGGCCCCATCATGCTCGCGGGCCTTTTGGTCGGCATCATTGTGTCCCTGATTCAGACGGTCACTCAAATTCAGGAACAAGCTTTGACTTTTATCCCGAAGATGGTCGTTGTTTTCGGAATCACCATCTGGCTTTTGCCGTTCATGCTTTCCACGCTTGGCGGATTTACGCACTCGCTTTCCGACAGGATCGTTCAGATAGGCCAGAGCGACTGATGCATACTTGGTCCATCGACGCGTTTTTTTCCGGGCATGTGTTCGCCTTTATGCTTCTGCTTGCCCGCCTCGGCTGCGTTATCATGCTTTTGCCCGGCTTTGGCGAAACGTACGTTCCGCCCCGGACGCGAATGACGTTTGCATGCCTGATCTGTTTTCTGCTGCTTGAACCGATGCTGAACCGCTTGCCACCAATGCCTGCCTCGGTCGCGGAAATGGCGAGGCTGGTTGTTTTCGAAGCGGTTATTGGCATCTTCTTCGGCACGTTGGTCCGGCTGCTTCTCACGGCTCTTGAATCCGCGGGCATGCTCGTCGGGATGCAGACCGGACTCTCGAGCGCTACCATGATGAACCCGGCGCTCGCGACCCAAAGCCAGTTGCCAAGCGCCTTTTTGAGCGTCGCAGGGCTCGTGCTGATATTCGTGACGGGGCTTGACCACTTCCTTATACGGACCACGGTCCATCTTTACGACGCCTTTCCAGCCGGAAGCGACATTGTCACGGGAGACTTTGCCCAGACAATGATCCATGTCGCAAACAAAAGCTTCATTGTCGGCATCGAGCTGGCCGCGCCTTTTCTGATCGTCGGCCTTATGATGTATGCCGCCATGGGCATCGTGCAGCGGTTGCTTCCCTCGATCCAGCTGTTTTTGATTATGCTGCCCATTCAAATTTGGGGCGGTTTGACGCTGCTTATGCTGGCCGTGGCTGGAATTCTTACGGTATGGCTGGAATACTTCGACAAATCCATCGGCACGTTCTTTCAGGGGTAGCGGCGCAAGATGTCGGACGATGACGATCAAAAAACCGAACCCCCTTCCCCCAAGCGGCTGGAAGAAGCCCGCGAGCACGGCCAGTTGCCCGTCAGCCGCGAGGTCGCGATGTGGACCTCGATGCTTGGCCTGCTTATGGTTATGGCCATGGCCGTGCCGCCGATGATGCGGCGGATGTTCGGTTTTTTGCACGATTTTGTCGCTTCCTCGCACGCGATCCCGGTCAACGAAAACAGCGTGCAAAGGCTTTTTCTTCACGTCTTCGCCCAAACCGCGCTGATCTCGGGAGTCGCTTTTCTTCTTCTGATGGGGGCTATTATCGCGGGCTACATGATGCAGACCGGCTTCTTCTTCTCGCTGGATCTTATCATGCCGGATTTCACCCGCCTGTCCCCCATGCGCGGATTGAAGAAACTGTTTTCGCTTTCTTCTCTGGTCGAACTGGGCAAAAGCCTTTTGAAGCTCTCTTTTCTTGGAGGCATGGCCTATGTGGTCCTCGTGCCTCTGATGAAAGAGGCTGCGACCTTCACGGGTTTTCCGATCGAGGACATCCTTGTCTTTGTGCACAAGAATGTCGTTCATCTGATCGAAATGCTTTTGCTGGTTTTTACCGCCATTGCGGCGATGGATCTTTTCTATACGCGATTCCAGTACATTCGCGGCCTGCGCATGAGCAAGGCTGAAATCAAGGACGAATACAGGCAGCAGGAAGGCGATCCGATGATTAAGGGCCGGTTGCGCCAGCTGCGCGTCGAAAAAGCGCGCAAGCGCATGATGGCCCAGGTGCCGAAAGCGGATGTCGTGATTACGAACCCGACGCACTATGCGGTTGCCCTGCAATATGAGGCTTTGAAAATGACGGCCCCGGTAGTCGTCGCCAAGGGCGTCAACTTGATCGCCGAACACATCCGCGAAATCGCGGAAGAGAACAACATCCCTTTGGTCAGCAATCCACCGCTTGCGCGCGCGCTTTACGGTTCCGTCGAAATCGACCAGCAAATTCCCGGCGAGCACTATAAAGCGGTCGCCGAAATCATTTCCTATGTGTACAAGCTGAAAAAGAGGAAAATGAACTGAAAATCGAGCCTACCGCAGAAATTTAACCATCGTTAACTTTACTTCGGACTATGTAACAGGACATACATATACTTGGGATTATTTGAGTACTTTTTTTAGGAGATAAAAAATGCCTACCGATTCGGATAAAAATGAATCAAATGAAGGATATGTTCAACTTAATGGACGAACGGTTTTTCTGGTGGACGTTCGAGATCCAGAAGAGTTTGACGCAGGGCATATCGAGGGCGCGATAAACATTCCTTACACTAGGCTTCATTTTCTCAAGGAGAAATTGCCTACAGATAAAGACATGCCAATTTATACTTATTGCGCATCAGGAATAAGGAGCATGATGGCTGGGGCATACCTTGGAGATTGGGGATATTGTGTTTTCGACTTAGGCACTCTTGAAAAGGCACAAGCTCAGTTCTCATCCCAAAGCAATTTGACACCGAAAGGCACCCTTGCCCAACACAAACTATAAAAACAAAGATTCTTGCCCCTGATGAAGAGACCAGGATTGATTAAGATTTTGCGAAAACAGGTATATAGGGTATAGTCAAAAGCATTCAGGCTTTAACAGGAAACCTATGCCCGATATTCAAATTCCGCATCATGACCGCCAGACCAAGATCGTTGCGACTTTGGGCCCCGCTTCTTCCGACAAAAAGACAATTCGCGCGCTGTTCGACGCCGGGGCAGATGTTTTCCGGCTTAATTTCAGCCATGGTTCGCACGAGGATCATCGTGCACGCATGGCGACGATTCGAGAAATCGAAAGCGAAGTCAACCGGCCCATCTGCGTTCTTGCCGACCTTCAAGGGCCAAAGTTGCGGGTAGGCGTGTTTAAAAATGGGCCTATCGCCCTCAAAGTTGGACAAAGCTTCCGCTTCGACCTGGACACCGCTCTTGGAGACGAAACACGCGTCAACCTTCCCCATCCCGAAATTTTCGCTGCTCTTAAAGAAGGCAGCGAGCTTTTGTGCGACGATGGCAAAGTGCGCATGAGAGTCGTTAAATGCGGCAAGGACTCCGTTGACACGATTGTTCTTGCCGGGCAGAAGCTATCGGACCGGAAAGGCGTCAATGTACCGGATGTCGTTTTGCCTTTGTCGCCTCTCACCGAAAAAGACCGCGCCGATCTCGTGGTCGCGCTTGACATGGGCGCGGACTGGATTGCCCTGTCTTTCGTCCAGCGCCCCGAGGACGTTGCCGAGGCCAAAGCCCTTGTCAAAGGCCGCGCCGCCGTTCTTGCCAAGCTTGAGAAACCGGCGGCTGTAAGCAATTTGATTCCGATTTTGGCGCTGGCTGACGGCGTCATGGTCGCGCGCGGAGACTTGGGCGTCGAATGCAGAACCGAAGATGTGCCTTTGATTCAGCGCAGGATCGTTCGGGAAGCAAGGCGGGTCGGAAAACCCGTCGTTGTCGCGACACAGATGCTTGAATCGATGATTTCGGCGCCGATGCCTACACGCGCAGAGGCCTCCGATGTCGCCACTGCCGTCTATGAAGGCGCGGATGCGATCATGTTGTCCGCCGAAAGCGCCGCTGGCCAATACCCGGTAGAAGCCGTCCAGATGATGGATCGTATTGCGCGCCGGACTCAGGAAGATCCCGATTATGTCGCAGGTCTTGGCGTTGTGCCGCTTGAGCGCACTCCCGCCGACGCCATTACATCGGCGGCCAAGCAAACCGCCGAGACAGTTGGTGCTACGGCCATCGTTACGTACACGACCTCGGGGTCGACGACCTTGCGCGCCGCGCGCGAACGTCCGGTCATTCCCATTTTGTGTTTGACGTCGGTTAGGGAAACGGCCCGGCGGCTCACGTTGTCGTTCGGCGTCCATGCCGTTTTTACCGCCGATGTCGCCAACTTCAGCGAAATGGTGGACAAGGCGTCGCACATTGCCGTACGCGACGGCATCGCGAAAAAAGGCGACCATATCGTCGTTACCGCAGGCGTCCCGTTCGGCACGCCGGGAAATACGAATACGCTCCGCCTTGCGGTCATTAGCTGATAACTTTTTGCAGTTCACAGGATCAAGAAGCAGCGCGTTTACCTCTTTGCCGCAGGCTTCGCATAAAACAATGGGATGCTTTTCGCGGCTTATAAAATGCTCGTCACTTCATCTGTGGTAATTGATCCTGCCGGGTCAGTGCGACTGTTACCTCTTTCGCTTTTTCGGGGGCCATCTTCGCCATCACGGCTGCGGTCCTTGCGGGTTTCATGCGTTGGATGACGCCGAGAAGCACGGGCATGTCGAGCGACTCAAAGATCTTCGCGGCTTCGTCCGGCTTCATTGTTTCGTAAATCTTGACCAGATTATCGAGCTGCGCCTGTTGCGTGGCCGACGCCTGATCGACAAGCGCCTGGACCTGCTGCCGCAGGACTTCCATCTCATTGATCTTCTGTCCAACGCGCTGCTCAGTGACCTTCAAAAGCGCTTCGCGCGTATCAAGATCACGGGAGCGCTTTTCAAGCTGCTCGCGCCGCTCGGAAAGCTGTTTGAGAATGTCGGTCTCGGCTGCGGAAGATTCGGCATCGGGGGGAAGAACCGCAGGCGCCTCTTCCTTCGGCGCGGCGGTTTTGGGCGCCTCGGGCGCGGGGGCAGGGGCGGCGTTTTCCGCTTGCGCCGTGCTGACGGACAGCTTGCCTGACGATAGCGTATCCCAAACATCCGCCAGGCGCGTCGTCATGACGAACAGCCCCAATAGAATAGCGAACGGAAGAAGAAAGACGGGGCTGACCAAATGCTTTTTCATTCTTTCCAAGCCTTTTTCATCTGTAACTCTTGTTGTTCAAGAGTTGGACTAAAATTCACCCCCCTGGAAGGGTAATTGATTTTAACCTAGTTTTTTCAAGGCCTGTATCAACTCCTGCTCGGCGCGGGACAGCGATGTTCTATCGGTTGTAATGGGAATAATGGGCGCAACGGCTTCTTTGCGCGGCTTGGCCTGTGGAGCATTGGCCGCCGGAGACCTTGTAACAGGCTTGGCTTCTTGCGGCGCGGGCGGTTCGCTGTGCATCGCCTTGGACGCTTTTGCGCTTAGCCTTTCGGCGACGCTGTCGGCGCTTTCCATAATGAAAGTCAATTCGTCCCGTACCAGATTGGCCTTCCCTACCAGCTTCTCAAGGTCGTCGCCGCTCTCGCGCGCCGCTGTCCTTAGACCCCTTACCCCTTCCTCGGCACGAAGAACGGCGCTGTTGAAATCGCGCACGAACTTTTCCATTTCGACGCGGCTTGCGCGAAGCCCCCGAAGCTCCCGGACCAGCCTGACGGCCTGGACGATCCCAACCCCAACGACGCCGATAAGCACGGCATCCAAAAACAATCCTACCCACACGGTCATAGCCCATCGTCCTCCTGGCGTTTTTGAAGCGTAATTTCTTCGACCTTGACGGCGACGTGGTCGTTAAGCCGTCCCATGCGCCCCTGGAACAGAGTCACGTCGCCCGCGCGGACCGAAATGAGATCGTCGGCTCTGACGTTGAGCATCAGCCGGGACCCCGGCCTCCAGTTCATGATCTCGCTGAGCGGAAGCGTGACTTCGTCAAGCACCGCACGCATTTTCATCTCGGTCAGCAAAAGCTCGTTACCCAAATGAGTTTCCCAAATACTGTCGCGCCCGAACTTTTCACCCATGAACATTTGCAACAGAAGTTCGCGAATGGGCTCGAGCGTCGCGTACGGGAGAAGGACCTCGATGCGTCCGCCTCTGTCTTCCATGTCAATGCGAAGTTTTGCAAGCACGGCGGCGTTCGCGGGCCGCGCGATTGTCGCAAAGCGCGGATTGGTTTCCAGCCGGTCGAAGCGAAACGTCACGGGCGAGAGCGGATCGAACGCGCCGGACATGTCGGCGAGCACCACACGCACCAGCCGTTCGACAAGATTGCGTTCGATGGTCGTGTAAGGCCGCCCCTCGATGCGCATTTGCGCGGTTCCGCGTCGCCCGCCGAGCAGCACGTCGACGATTGAATAGATCATCGCGCTGTCCACGGTCATAAGCCCCGAGTTGTCCCACTCCTCGGCCTTGAAGACGCAAAGCATCGCCGGGAGCGGGATCGAGTTCAGGTAATCCCCGAAACGCACCGACGTGATTTGATCGAGGCTGACTTCGACGTTATCCGACGTAAAGTTGCGCAAGCTGGTGGACATCATGCGCACGAGGCGGTCGAACACAACTTCGAGCATCGGCAGGCGCTCGTAGTTGACGAGCGCGCTGTTGATGAGCGCCATGATGCCGGAGTTTTCTTGTCCGCCATCGCCCGCATCGCCGAAGCCCAGAAGGCTGTCAATCTCGTTTTGCGAAAGAACGCGCGTCGCGTTTCCTCCATCGGACGCCCCATCTATGATTGCATCCGATCCAGCGCTCGCCTCCCATTCGGCTGCGAGCTTCTCTTCTTCGGTCATCTCCTTCGGAGGCATATCGGCCATCGCAGTTCTACCTTCACCCCAATCTCGTTTTATTGGACCAGCATTTCCTGAAACAGCACATCGCGGACGCGAACCGGCTGAGCCGCCTCGGTGACACGCATCAAAAGCTCTTCGCGAAGCCTGTACATGCCTGCGGACCCGCGAAGATCCTCGATCCGAAGCTCGCGAAGATAAACCTGAAAGTTATCGACGATTCTGGGCTTAATCATCTCCATCAAAGGCGTGTCTTTTTCATCGGCGAGCTCCAGCGTGACCTTGACCTTAAGATAATTCGGCCTTTTGCCTTCGCCGCTAAGATTCACGATCATGTCGCCCAACGGGAAATAGGCAGGTTTTGCTTTGGCGTCTTTCTCAGCCGCGGCCCCTTTTTCTTCGAAAGCCTCTTTTTTAAGGAAAACCATCGCGCCCCCGACGACCAAAGCCAAGCTGCCGACAGCAGCGACAGCAAGGATCAGCATTTTCTTCTTTTTCTTTATGGCATCGGCAGCCGCTTGAGCTTCTTCGCCGTCGGCTCCTTCGACTTCATTTTCCTTGATCTCGTCTTCGGCTTCTTTTTTCTTCTCTTCCGCCACGGTCAACCTCTTGAAAAAACGGCTAGCCCTCCCGCCTTAAAGAATCAGCGAGGTCGATAAGGACTCCCAATGTATTAACCATGAAGGGGCAATATTCAAGGGGGTTGGAGGACAGACTCAGAGGCTCAGGAATTTCTCGACTTAGGCCAAGCCTGCTCTTCAAGCTACCCCTGAAGGCGTCATTGTTCCGACATTGTCCTTTTGAGCAGCGTAGAGCGCCATAAAGTCGATGGGTTGCATGGCAATGTGCGGGAACCCGCCCTCGCGCACGGCGTTCGAGATAACCGCGCGCGCATATGGGTACAGAAGCCTTGGAGCTTCGACCAGAAGGAACATTTTGATCTGCTCTTCCGGCATTTCGGGCATCGAGAACAGTCCCGCGTACGCAAGTTCGGCTATAAAAGCGGTTTTTTCCTCAATTTTGGACTCGAGCTTGATTTTAAGAACGGCCTCAAAGGTTCCGCCGCCAAGGCCGCGCGACATGACGTTCACATCGAGCTGCATTTTGGGCTGGTTTTGGAGATCGTTGAAGATATGAGGAGCATTAGGACTCTCGAAAGAAAAGTCCTTAATGTACTGTGCGCCGAGGCCAATCTGGATTTGGGCTGGAGCGCTCTGCTGTTCAGGTTGATTTTCCATTTATGAAATGCGGGCTGGAGTTAAGAAAACGGACATGAGCGCGGCTCATGCCCGGTGGAAGAGGTTCTCTTTTGCCATGGATTCTTCTTCTCCGCAATGCGATCCGCGTTATAATCTGTATCCGAAGAAACCACATGTCCGCGCTCTCCACGCGAGGGGAAGGAACTTTCGCTCCCCCTCTTAAGGCGTGAAAGGTATATAGTAAACAAAGGGGTCTTTGCCACGCTGGAAAAGCAAACATTTCCTTGCTTTATGGATTAATCTGCCAGAAATGTTCTTGCGCCCCGTAAGGGAAAGGATTTCCCCTTCCAGCCTTAAAATGCGAAAGGTAGATTATGCAAGTGGATATCGACATTCTCGTTTATGCTGTCATCGCCGCCCTTCTTTTGGGCCGGTTTTGGGCGATCCTCGGAACGCGCAGCGATAATGATCCGCAACGCCTGAATCCCTTTGCTCCGCCACGGCCAAGCGTGCCTGAAAACGATGCCGCCGCCCAGAAGCAGGGTGTCTTGGCGCGCCTGCTGCCCCCCGCCCCGCCGCCGCATTCCCTCGCCGGAGGCCTCGCACAGGTTAAAACCGCCATTCCGTCCTTCGAGGAAAAGCCGTTCCTTCAGGAATCTCGCGATATTTTCGCTTCCGTCGTCGGTGCATATGCCTCGGGAAGGTTGACGCTTGTCAACGATTTCCTTTCGCCAGGATTGATGGGGAATTTTCAGCAATCGGTGAATGCGCGCCTCGCCGCGGGCCAGACCGCCGAAACCCGAATTTCACGGATCAAAGAAGCGGAAGTCATCGCCGCGCGCGTCGAAGGGAAGAACGCTTATATTACGGTGAGATTTGTCAGCGAACAGCAAAACCTTCTGCGTGACAATCAAAACGCGATCATTGGCGGTGCAGAGGGACAATACGAAGAAGTCACGGATATATGGACCTTTGCACGCGATACGCAAGCTTCCTCACCCAAGTGGGCGGTCGTGGAGACGAGGAGCTGATTGAGGGGGCTTAAACGATTGCAGGCCCGCTCTGCCCCGGAAGAGCTGTCGTATGAGCTGTCGGCCTTTGAACTTGCGTAACTCGCGCATCAAGACCTTCAGGCTTCTGCTGAACGGCAGCAAGAACAGGCTCATCTCCACATGTGCAAACAGGATCGCGGAATTCTTCAAGAGCACGCGGATCGATTTTATTAGAGTTCGCGTTGAAAAGGGCAAAATCTCTTGTGACGCCTGCTTCGCCGCATCGTGTAACGATGGCCGGGCCGATTTTCAGGGTTTCTGCGGTGGCTTCTCTTTCCGTCCTCAAATGTCTGGTTGCTACGCCCATGATGCCCTCACTATCCAAATTCCTTATCTATGGTTCTATTTTTATCACACGCTGGTTAAGGAATATTTAATAATTCGAAGACAGTATGAACGGTTTTTTATGCAAATATCGGCAAAATAAAAGGGCGGTCCTGAAACCGCCCTATGGAAACAAACCGGGTTCGCCCAGGTATAAAAAAACGCCTAGGCCAGAGTTTCGGTAGGCGGGTTGCTTGTTTTTTTGGTAGAAACGGTCGCGCTTTTAACAAGATCGTCCAAATCATTATTCAACGAGAACATGGACTTCTGCCGCGGCTTTGGCCTAGCGAGATTTCTCTCCATGGCGCTCAATCCCCACTGAGTGAGCCCCGGGAAAGCCTTTGTAGCTTCGTTAAGCTCGGCTTCCGTCAACCTCCGGCTGGTGGTCGTTGGACCTTGCATCGTCGTTACCTCCAATGCCTAATTTAGAAAATTACTTCGTTATTTAAGGTAATTGTGCCCTAATCAATGATAAGAGTCAACAAGAGTAAATAGTTTCTTAAGATATGTAACCACTGGTAATTCAAGGAGAAATTTCTGCCGAAAGGCACATCAAAGGCGAAGAAATTTTAACGTTACGAGGCAGAGGGCTTCCCGCCCTCGATCCGCGTAGCCGCATGCCACAGAAGATCGTTCACGGAAATAGCGGCCTCACGGTTATGCTGTAAAATAAGTCGCACCGCGCCTCCTCGTAACGCAAGCAATACCACTGGATCGCCGCGATAATTCATCGGCTGATGAGCAATGCTGGCCATAACATTTGCCGCCTCTTCGCGAAGAACATTGTTATCTGGATTTTCCATCAGCTTCGCACGCTCCTCGATCAGCATGCGTGCGATGGGGTGGAAAAACTTTCGCTCAGGAAAAGTAACTTCCACCGGATCGGTAACTCCTTCGCTGCCATCCATGTTGGTCGCAACTATTTGAACGGCGACTTTTTGTCCCCATAGCGGCCGTTCGAAAACATCCGGCGAATCGGTGCGCAGGATTTTTCGCGCAGCCGGAACGGAAAGAGGAATATCGACAGGACTGTTATTTGCACCAGGCATGGGATTATGCGGCGTGACGCGCACCACGACTTCCTTGATCCCCGCGCAATCTGAAACATCGTACGAAACGATAAGTTTTTTGTCTTCTCCGAGGCTGGGTGTCTTGGTCAGCGACACGACGGGAACGCTCTCGGACACGAAAGGCCCGCAGCCGAATCCGGCAAGCGCGGCGGAGACCCGGCTATCGAAAAAGCTGAAAGCGCAAAGAGCGCCGACCCCGGCAGCGACGGCAAAAACCCGCACAGTTGGCGAACGCCAAAAATGGAACGCAGAGATCATCGAGTCTTCCCGGAAAATTTGAATTAAGTAAAATAGCAAAAAAACCGCGCCGCGTCGATTTTTCGTTTGCAACAAAAAATGAGCCTATCGCGAGATTAGCCAAAACGATTAAAGAGCGGTCATTTTTGAAGAAGTTGCTTGCAAACGGCGCACATAATGAGTATCAAAACCGCCGCCGTCCTAAAAACGGTCTTTCTTCGGAAGGGCGATTAGCTCAGTTGGTAGAGCAGGTGACTCTTAATCACCGGGTCGAGAGTTCGAGTCTCTCATCGCCCACCAGTTTTTATCAATAGTATCAGTATGTTCTGGATTCCTGCTCATTTTGGTTTTACAATTTCGATCACCAAAGTTTTACAGTTTTAGGCTTGCCTTAAGCTTCTCCATCGCCTTCTCAGCAAGTTTTGTCTGGTCAACTTTCTGCGCGTAATGTCTGACCATAGCCGGGCTCATGCCAGTTATGGATGACGTTTCATGCTCAGAGAATCCAGACTCAAGTAAAAAGATTGTCGCATTTTTCCGAAGCCCGTGAAAAACGAGTCCGTCTTTCCGTCAATCGCCACAACGCCTTTGACTGGCCCCACAAGACGTCCGATCCACGCGGTAAAGGCACGAATGCCCTTTTGTCCCTTTTGGACAAGGAAATCACGGCGCTTCGGGAGGTTTCGTCGCCAGCGCCGCGATGGCTTTCAGCTCCGTATCGGTGATCGGAAATTCCTTAAGACTGAGAAAGGCGAATATTTGACGGGCGTCTTCTTTGATGTCACTGCGGGAGCGGTAACAATCACTTCACGCGTTAGCAATTTTATTTAGTTGAGAAAAATACGGAAACGAGCACCTTTTTTGCTCCAATTGTAGAGCTATGACGCTTTAACCGGAAAAATGCGGTGTGGAAGTGAATGGAAACCGCTTTTCCCCTTTAGCAAGGAGGGGTATTTTTCGATTTAGCCGAAGAGGCTCGAAACGGACCGCTCTTGATTGATGCGGATGATCGCTTCCGCCATCAATGGCGCTATGCTGATCTGCTTGATCTTCGCGCATTTGACCATGTCGGGAGTCGCTTCGATGGAGTCCGTGATTATCAGCTCTTCAAGCGGCGAATCCGCAACACGCTGGACGGCGTTTCCTGAAAGGACTCCATGAGAGCAATAGGCTTTCGCCGTCTTTGCTCCCGCGTTCTTAAGGGCAACGGCGGCGTTGCAGAGCGTTCCCGCACTGTCCACAATGTCGTCCAGCATGATGCAGTCGCGGTCCTGAACGTCGCCGATGATGTTCATCACTTCGGACTCGTTCGCACGTTCGCGGCGCTTGTCGATGATGGCAAGGCCGCATTCGAGCTTCTTGGCCATCGCGCGTGCACGGACCACACCGCCGACATCCGGAGAAACGATGGTAAGGCCTTCGGGCATTTTGCCTTGAACGGAAAGACTGTCGCGCACGTGGCGGACGAAGACGGGCCCTGCGAACAGATTGTCGACGGGGATGTCGAAGAAACCCTGAATTTGCCCCGCATGCAAGTCGAGCGTCAAAACGCGGTTTGCGCCTGCCGTGGTGATGATGTTCGCGACAAGCTTGGCCGTGATCGGTGACCGCGAGGTTGTTTTGCGGTCCTGCCGTGCGTATCCGAAATAGGGCATGACCGCCGTAATGCGGCGTGCCGAGGCACGACGCAGCGTGTCGATCATGATGAGCAGTTCCATCAGTGTGTCGTTGGCGGGGAAGGACGTCGGCTGGATGATAAAGGCGTCCTCGCCACGCACGTTTTCGAGAACTTCGAAGAAAATTTCCTGGTCCGAAAAGTGCCGGATCGACGCGCGAGTTAACGGCATGCCAAGATTTTGTGCAATCGCTTCTGCCAGAGGCCGGTTGCTATTGCCTGCGATAAGCTTCATTTCAAAGTTCCCTTACAATGCAGCAGAATGATGGCGGAGGGTATATCAGCGGCAGCCATCTTTTGTAAAGACGCAGGAACAAGGATTTTCCAATGAAACCGCAGGATTGTTAAAGAAATACGACTGGCGCATGGCCACTCGGTTGTGTAAATACCTATTAAAAGCTTCTTAGCATCGGGAAATTTGCCATGTCTCAAGCCCATAAAGTTGTACGAGCCCTTATTTCCGTTTCCGACAAAACCGGCCTTGTTTCATTTGCCAAAGGCCTTGAAAGCTACGGAATCGAGATTCTTTCGACCGGGGGCTCGGCCAAGGCCTTGCGAGAAGCGGGCGTCAAAGTCACAGACGTCAGCGATTACACGGGCTTTCCCGAGGTAATGGATGGGCGCGTCAAAACCCTGCATCCGCGCATCCACGGCGGTCTTTTGCAGCGCCGCGATCTTAAGACGCATCAGGACGAAGCCGCTAAAAACAACATTCCTCCCATCGACATGGTGGTCAGCAATCTTTACCCCTTCAAAAAGACCGTAGACAAAGGCGCGGATTTCGCCGAGTGCATCGAAAACATCGACATTGGCGGTCCCGCCATGGTGCGCTCTGCCGCCAAGAACCATGCATTCGTGGTTGTGGCGACCGATCCTGCTCAATACGACGAAATCGCCGCAGAAATGAAGGCCAATCAAGGCGGAACCACGCTGCTTTTTCGCAAAAAACTCGCCGCCGCCGCCTTTGCGCACACCGCCGCTTATGACAGCATGGTAAGCGCCTGGTTCGCGGGACAGTTGGGCGACGATTATCCCGATGTCATTGCGTTTTCAGCCCATAAGCAGCAGCCATTGCGCTATGGAGAAAATCCGCACCAAACGGCGTCTTTTTATGTTTTCGATCCCGTGCGCCCCGGTGTGGCCAATGCCATTCAGGTTCAGGGGAAAGAACTGAGCTATAACAACATTGGCGACACCGACGCTGCGTTCGAGCTGGTTTCGGAGTTCACGGATAAACCCGCCATCGCCATCATCAAGCATGCCAATCCTTGCGGTGTCGCGACCGGTCCCGATCTTTTGACCGCCTACCGTCGCGCGTTCGCATGCGACACAAAGAGCCCCTTCGGCGGTATCATTGCGTGTAACAGGCCTTTGGACGAAGCCGTGGCTAAGGCGATTACCGAAATCTTCTCGGAAGTGGTGATCGCGCCGGACATGGACGATGCGGCAAAGGCGGTGTTCGCCGCCAAGAAAAATCTGCGCGTTCTTCTAACCAAAACCATGGGTGACCCTGCCACTGCGGGAAAAGTGGTTAAGTCGGTCGCAGGCGGCTATCTGGTTCAGACGCGGGACAACGTCGTGCTCGACAGGTCCGTCTTGAAGGTCGTTACGAAAAAGCAACCGACCGAGCAGGAAATGCGCGATATGATTTTCGCCTTTACCGTCGCCAAACACGTGAAATCGAACACCATCGTTTACGCCAAGAACGAAGCCACAGTCGGTATCGGCGCGGGCCAGATGAGCCGCGTGGATAGTGCGCAAATAGCCGCCAGAAAAGCCGCCGAGGCCGCAAAGGATGCCGGATTGCCTGAGCCGTTAACAAAAGGCAGCGTAGCGGCTTCGGACGCTTTCTTCCCCTTCGCGGATGGCCTTGAAGCATTAGTCGCCGCTGGAGCCACCTCCGTCATCCAGCCCGGCGGCTCGGTACGCGACGCTGAAGTCATCGAAGCGGCCGATGCGGCGGAAATCGCAATGGTCTTCACGGGTATGAGGCACTTCAGGCACTAATCGTGCAAAGCCTTTCGGTTATCCTTTTGGCGGCGTGTTTTTTTTCACTTCCGGTATTGGCCGAGGAGACCGTCGGGGCGCTTAATGCGGTTTCGGGAGACGAAATCCTGTTAAAGAACGGGCATATCCTGCGCTTGGCGGGCGTCAAAGCCGCTACGCCGAAAGCACGGGCGGTTCTGAATGCCCTCTCATCCGAAAAGCCTTTGTTCATAACCGAGGCTATTGGAGACAGATATGGGCGCATCGTCGCTCTTGCGAAAAGCGGCGAGACGTCACTTGAAGAAGCCGTTCTTCGCGAAGGCATGGCTTTCGTTTATCCGGGGGTGGGGGGCGCTGACTATGACCGCCTTTTCAATGCGGAAGTCGCAGCGCGCGCGGCGCATATAGGCTTCTGGAAGACCAATACTTTCGCAGCTCCATCCGCTGCCAAAACCCTCTTGGGGACTTATGGCTTTGTCGAAGGCGTTGTTTCAAGAGCCGAGCGCATTAAAAACAAGGTTTATGTATCTCTTGGCGAAAATCGGGATTTTACGGTTGTTATCGCCGCCAAATTTTTACGCCCTTTGAGAAAAAACGGCATCGACGCCTTGGCGCTTAAAGGCGCATCCGTGCACGTGCGAGGCATGGTCGTCGAAATTCCCGGCCCAGGAATTGTCTTGTCAAACCTCTATCAACTGCGCTTGGCTGAATAAAAGCTACTCGTCCTGTTGCGCGTAAATCTTTCGCAGCGTCGCAAAGGCAAGGCTGATGTCCTTGAACTTCTCTTCGTTCTCGCGATCGCCCCCGTGCATGTCGGGATGGTGTTTCTTCACCAATGTCCGGTAACGTCCTTTAATGGCGGCATAATCGACGGGTGGCTTAAGTTCCAGGACCGCTAAAGCATCGCGCTCCGCGATAGCCATCGGGGGCGCGGGTTCCTTAGGCTGTTCTTTCGAAGGCTCTTGCCCGAAAATATCGCGCATCGCTTTTTCGCGGAGCTTCTTTTCGCAAACGCCCCACTGCCCTAATGGCCATGAAGGCCTTTCCCATACGGTCGCTTTGCGCGTGTAGGATTCGATCTCCTTTGGCGTGAGACCCGCAAAAAAATCCCACTCCTTGTTATATTCCCGGATGTGGTCGAGGCAAAAATAATAGTATTCATTAAGACGATCACGGCTTAGAGGCGCGCGATAATCCCCCGGCTTGCCGCAATCGGGATGATCGCAAAGCCGTACGCGCGCAGGACGATCTGACGTCTCAAAATAGCACCTGAACTCTGTCATAGCGAAAGCGACTATATCTCACATTGAAAAAGCGAAAAAGCGTTAATGCCGCCGGAACGAAAACGAGTGCCTGTAATTAAACGGTCATTAACGACTTTATTGGCAAAATAATGTCGTGAATGGTAGCTTGTCCATCATTATTGAAATGATCGAACGACCTGCTTTTTTTGACGGAGAGTGTTTTGCCCAGAAAAACTTCACGGGATTGGTCCCAGTTCGCAATGTTTTCTCTTGCTTGGCTGTTTGTGATGTGCAGCTCTGCAGGGGCTCAGGATTCCGCAGATGGAACGTTTGGGCAAGTTCTTTGTAATGCGTTGAATAACGCAGCGCCATTCAGCGAAGTATTTTCTTGGGTCTCGTGGATCGCAGGCATAAGCGCAACGCTTAGAGGGGTTTGGCATCTTAAAGCACACGCTGAAAATCCGGGACAGAACAGGCTTAATGTTCCCCTGATGTATCTTTTGGGGGGCATGTTCCTTTTGGCTTTGCCTAACTTCGTTGGCATGGTGATCACGAGCCTTTTCGGATCTGGCGGATCACCAACTGGGGGTCTTGCAGATTTATGTACTCCACTGCCCGTGAAAGGCGGACAGTCGCTTGACCTAGCGATGACAGCCTTTATCGATAACATCAAGCAACCCATGACTCTTGTGATTTCAATCACCGCAATGCTGGCAGGGTTGTGGATGGTCGTCAGCGGACTCATGAAGGTATCGAAAGCGCCGACGGACCCAAAATCTTATTCGCCCCAGATTATTTTGGCCAATGTCGGTTTTGGCGCGATGCTGATTATGATCGGAGAAAGCCTCAACACGATGATGGCCTCCTTCTTCGGAACATCGACAATAACCCAGCCAGCCACACTTAACTGGGCCATGCCAGGCAATACGTCAACTCAACAGTTTACGAATGCGATGGCGGGTGCCCTGACCTTTGTCCAAATTGTCGGGGGCATCGCGTTTGTGCGTGGGTGGCTGATTTTGAAGAAGATCGTCGAAGGTACTTCGAATGAGCCGATGGCAAAAGCATTGACTCATATTATCGGCGGCGTTCTGTGTGTTAATATCGGCGGCTGGCTCGAGATCTTGGACGCCACTTTCGGGACAAATTTTATTGGTTAATTAGAAGCTTTATCTCATGCAAAGCTTGCAATAAGGATTGGAAAGAAAGTATAATATTATATGAATTAAGTTCATGTTAAGAAACATGGTCTAGATTCGTAACGTAAAATACTACAAATTTAAAAAAATTAGCAACCCTAGAGGAGAAGACGATGAATACGAGAATGAAGAGGGAACTCATCAACGACGTCGTAACAGGCCTCGCTATAGCCGCTGTTTTCGCTGGTGTTGTCCCGAGTGATGCGCTAGCTCAGCTTAATGCATCCGTTGGTACAGCAAGGACTGCGATTGCTGGCCCGTTCGTTACAATTGTCAGCTATATCGCATATGGTCTTGGCACCGTTATGACGGTTGCTGGTATTGCTGGTGCAAAAAAACACGCGGATAACCCAGGGTCCAACCCGCTTGGGCCTGCATTGGGAAGGTTGGGCGCGGGTGCCGCGTTCTTGGCCGCTCCGAGCTTAGTAGGCATGATGGGCAGCACCGGCGATTCTACATTAACGGGGCAATCTACGTTTGCGCCGATCACGTTTTAATTGGATTAGAGAGTGCTTCTTTTTCCTCTTACCCTCGACGCCGGTGTAATGCCGGAAGTCGAGGGCGTGGGTTTGTCGCCTCTGTCAAAATCTCAAGCAGAGAAAACATTAAAGCGAGACGACTATACGTGTCGGTTTTGCGGTTTTTGCTCTGCCCAATATCAGCGTGTTATTCCTTACAAAAGTGATTACGTCACAGCTTGCAGTTTTTGTGAACAAGTACTTTTTTTGGAACGCGCGGGTATTATGGGCAGCGGGGTTTTGGTATGGCTTCCAGAAATATCTCAAGCAGAGCTTAATCATATCGCACGCGCTATATATATTGCGCGAAGAGACGAGGACAACGACATCGCGAAAGCAGCTGAGCGAGCGTTTGAAGCGCTTATGGCAAGAAAGTCTGAAGCCAAGAAAAGGTTAGGCAGCGAAGATCCTCTGCTGCTTTCGACTGTTCTTTCAGAAAACCTGAAGCCCGGTGAACGTTCTGCTGCCATAGCCAAACTGGAAGGCCTCCGGTTGTTACCTTTGGACAAGCACGTGATTCGCACGCGTAACGGTGACGTTAACGGCTTTGGGCAAATGGTAAAATTCTGGCGTTCGCCGCAGGGACCATTCGGTAAGTACCCGTCAAGCGAGTGGGGTACTCTATTTGAAAAGCTGATACCTGCTGAAGACGAAAAAGAGGGTAAAGCGCCGCTTAAGGCCTAGGCATCCGCAGTTTTTTGCTTTTGTTCCCAAAGTACTTTCTATAACGGAATTTTGTATGTTTTAGCACTTCGTCGGGCGGTTCAAAGCCCTTTTGAAGGGCAAAGAATCGGGGGTAGGTTGAGGGGTAGAATAGAAATTCTCGAATCAAAATCTTCTTCATCTACAAGCAGATAACTCTCTTCTTCAATCCCTGTCGCCCCACGCTATAGTCCGATGAAGTCTCAGACGGAAACGACAAGCTGCTTTCGTGGACAATATGCGGACAACGCTTCGCGCACTGAAAGCTTCGCGTTCTCCTCCTCCACAGGCTCAATAGCCGCTACAGTCGTTATGTCTGTTGAAATTCAAGGAAATGATTTGCAATTTCCAGAGCCGCTAAGGGGCGTAGTCTGGGTAATGGCCGTACAAGGCCTTCCGGGCTCACATAAAAGCTCTCGATCTTTTTTCTGAATAGGATTGGGAAATCTTCCATCCGCACCGATCTCATCTTTAAACGCCAGCAGCTCTTTTTCAAGCTCCTTCGACGACACAATCCGGACAACGTGGACGCCTTGTTCAAAAGGAATACTGCACTCCGGATCTTTTTTAGCGAGTTCTAATAACCCCACTCCTCTTTTTACGATCTCGGTGGCTCCCCCGAGACCATAATAGTAGAATCCAAAGTGGTGACTAATGCAGTCGTCAAAATAATAGGTTTGGGACGCACCGCCACGGCTGGGAACGTAATTGGGATCCGAAATAACGATGAAGAAATCCGCCTGGGCCGCATGATTAATCTGAGCGTGTTCGAAAACATCAAGCATCGATTTTTCAGTGGTTTTTTCCATCTCATAATATCGGTTGTTTGGGGATCCAAGGTCTTTGCATCGCAGACGAGAGCAAAAGCTTTTCGATGCGCCTTCGATTTCCTCCGCAAGCGGGGTCTTGCCGACCCCCGGCGGGCCATAAAGTACAGTTACTAAATTCGCTCCTTTCTTGAGGAGAGGGTTGAGAAGCTTTTGGCCAATTTTCTTCCCAAGCTCCCGCATAAGCTGCTCGGAAGCGACCGAAACAACAATAGAAGCGTCTAAATGTTCGTTGCTCATAATAAAAACCAGATTAAAATACCAGTCGATAAGAGACGAAGCGTCGACTAAGATCCCACACGGCTAGCTCCACCTTTCGAGTTAAAATAATAAGTGTAACGTGCATTAACAAAGGATCTCGTAGAATTATGAAATTAAATAGAGAAATCTATGGCTAACAGCCAGAATCCTTAGATTTGCCGTTTGCGATTGTTAAATGGCCTTCTAGATCATCGGTTTAAAGCACTTTTGAAGGGCAAAAAATCGGGGGTAAGTCGAAGGGTAAAACAGAAGTTCTCGAATCAAAATCTTTTGCATCTACAAGCAGATCACCCTCTTCTTCAATCCCTGTCGCCCCACGCTATAGTCCGATGAAGTCTCAGACGGAAACGACAAGCTGCTTTCGGGATATGTGGACAACGCTTCGCGCACTGAAGGCTTCGCGTTTTCAATATATCCGCAGGCTCAGCCGCCCCAAAAGTTACATTTGTTCCTAAGGCGGGCGCCTAATCGACGGTTGAAAACTAGCCGTGCTCGTTTGTAATCTGCTTATTGGATTTTGGAGTTTCTGGTCTCGCGAGGGGCGAAACCAATTTCGTCTGGAAGCCTTCTCCTTCGAGTGACGAAACAACAATGTTTATTATCTCGGGAGAGACGGTGCCATCTTCTTTTACCAAAGTAGAGTCTTGTAACTTTCTCACAGTATCGGGAGTCACTTTCTGGCCGAGACCCTCGCAAATTTTTCTAAGATCATAAACGGCCATCTTTCCGCGCAGACCTTCGTTCCACAAGTCCCCCAGAGCGAACTCAACCGAGGCGACAAGTCGCGTGTCTTCCTCTGAGCCGTTACGTAGTTTAACTTTCTTAACGCACTCCCCCATATTGATCCCCTGTGTTTTATGTTAAAATAGCTTTCCCAAAACGCCTTAGATATAGCATTAAAAAGTCTAGGCATCAGAAGTTTTTTACTTTCAAAAATACTTTTTACGACAGAATCCTATTTGTTTATGCCACTTGCGATGAAAGTAATACAGACAATCACATTCAGAAAGAACGCCAGTGTGGCTTCGGATATTGAGGGGTTGAGTATGCGCGGGTTTGGTTAACCGCAAATGGGGAATTAATAGAGGCCCATTCAAAAAGGACTCGCCTTCAATAGCAAAACTCTGCTAGGACAATGCCCGCATAGACCGGCACCCCTGGAGGCCGGGACGTTAACATAAACCGGTTTTTGGTTGCGTTGTCAGGGGGCAGCTCGGTCCGCGTGTGTGCTTGCACGCATTTTCCCGCTTCCCTCTCTTTGGCGATCCCGGTCCATAAGGAGAGAGATATGAGCGATAAAAAAGAAATCACCGTTCTTCCGGCTTCGCCAAGAACCAAATCGACCAAGGGCGCATTGACGGAGCTTCGCGCCACGGGCCAAATTCCCGGTGTCATTTACGGCGACAAGCAAAATGCTCTGCCCATCGCGATCGAGAGCAAAATACTCTCGCGCCAGATTGAGCAGAAGGGCTTCATGACCCGTCTTTTCGATCTTGACGTCGGCGGCAAGAAGACTCGCGTTCTTCCGCGCGATCTTCAAACCGATCCGTTGACAGATCGGCCAGTCCATGTCGACTTCCTTCGTGTTTCGGCGCACACGCGCGTTCGCGTTTCGGTCCCTGTGTCGTTCCTTAGCGCTGAAAAGTCGCCGGGCATCAAGCGCGGCGGCACGCTTAATATCGTCCACCACGAGATCGAAGTTCTTTGTGCGCCGGACGCCATCCCGGCGAGCTTTGAAGTCAGCCTGGAGGGCTTGCAAATTAATGATGCGGTTCACTTGAGCGCCCTCAAGTTGCCCAAGGGCGTTTCGCTCACAACTCACGAAAAAGACTTCACCATTGCGACAATCGCGGTTCCGTCGGCCATTCGTTCCGAGAATGAGGCGGCAGCTGCTGCAGCTGCTGCACCGGCGGCGGCAGTTCCTGCGGAAGGCGCGGCCCCTGTGGCTGGGGCTGCAGCCCCTGCGGCTGGTGCTGCGACTCCTGCGGCAGCCCCTGCGGCTGGCGCTGCGGCCAAGAAACCCGAAGCCAAGAAGGCTGAAGGGAAGAAGTAAAGAAGTTTAGGGATCGGGGATAAGGGCACAAGAGTTGCAGAAATCTTCTCATTGAGCAATTCTGCTCTTTCGCGCCCTTACTCCCAACCCATAAGCCTTCTTTCCACCCATGTCCGTATCGCGTCTTCTTATCGGTCTCGGCAATCCCGGGGATGATTATGCCCGTACGCGGCACAACATCGGCTTTATGGCCGTGGATGAAATTGCTGCGCATTACTGTTGTCCTTCGTGGAAGAAAAAGTTTCGCGGCTTGATTACAGGCGCGGACGCCTTTTTGCTTCTCAAGCCGCAAACATTTATGAATTTGTCGGGCGAAAGCGCTGTCGAGGCTCTTCGTTTTTATCAGCTAGAACCAGAGAATGTGGTCGTCTTTCATGACGACATTGACCTCCTTCCCGGCCAGGTCAAAATTAAGCAGGGCGGAGGTTCAGGCGGACATAACGGGCTTAAATCGCTTGATGCATGCATAGGCTCTGATTATTGGCGAGTTCGTATTGGCGTCGGCAGGCCCATGACCGAACAAGGCTGTCCCGTGAAGGGCGACGCCGTGGTGAACTATGTTCTTAATCCATTCACAAAGGCCGACAAGAGCTGGCTTGATCCGCTTGTCCATGCGCTTGCCGAGGAAACCGACCTTCTTCTTAAGAACGAGTTCCAAAAATATCTCGCACGGCTTCCCAAACGCGCCGCTTCATAAGTTCACGGTTTCCGCTGCGTATGCGGATTCGACGGCTTTTGCATTTGCCTCAGCCTTCCGAACTTGCGCTGCCATAACCATGCCTGAAGCGATGATGATCGCCGAGCCCACAACGACATTCCATGCAGGGACTTCGTGCCACAGGAAGAAGCCAAACAGCGCACCCCAGATGATCTGCGTGTAGTGAAACTGGACTGCGTTGGTGGACGAAGTGTTCTGAATGGCCTTATTAAAAAAGAAACTTCCGATTGTCCCTATGGCAGCGGCCACAGCCAGTATCGACAGGGGGATCATTCCGGGAGAGTTCGCGCCTTCGACAACTGCTGCGCCAATTCCCACAATGCCAACGCAAAGGTTTCTAAAGAACTGGATGCTCTCGACCGAATCAGTCGTCGCGATCTTTCTCATCAGGATAGTGGTAACCGAGAAGAATGCGACACTCGCGAATGCCGACAAGTAGCCCACAAAATCTCCGCCACCTTTAAATCCCACGGCAATTGCCGTTCCGCAGAATCCGGCGACAATGCAAAACACTTTGAACCGCGTCAGAACCTCATGCTTAAGCAGTGCCGATAGGGCTGCAACCATCAACGGGATGGTGAAAACGACCACGTAGAAGATCGTCAACGGCAGATGTTTTAATGCTATAGCGTTTACATAGTTGATCATGACGCCCGAAAAGGCAATGCCGATCTGCTCGCGCCAGCTTCGTGGGCGGAGGTTCAACAGGTTTCCTTGGCGAAAGGCATTTCCCGAATAAAAAAGAATGCCGGGAATGCCGAAGAAGGCCATGACGATGAAAGGAGAAAGATCCGACTGCCTGGCAAGCTTGACGCCTGTATCCGAAACGACCCACAGAAAATAAGCGACGACCGCAAAAAACATCGCCTGCGTTTGCTTCATCTTTGCCACTGAACCGCTCCAAGGACATCATCAAATCAGAGAGGCTTGTTAGCGCAGAACGAAGTGGAAAAGAAGAGGTTAGGCTACGGGGTTTTTGCGCGCCTGACGGGCCACGACAATTCCCGACGCGATAATTAACGCCGAACCCGCAACAAGGTTAAGCGAAGGAATGTCATGCCAGATCAAATAACCGAATAATGCACCCGAAATAATCTGCGTATAGTGAATTTGCGCTACATTGCTTGAGCTCGTGTGCTTTAGAGCCTTATTAAACAGCACATTGCCTAAAGCGAAAAATAGCCCGGCGGCAATCAAATAGGGAATAACGCTTTCCTCCGGCCAAGGGCTTGATTGCCAAAGAGAACCACAAAAGCCAAAGGCTCCAATCGACAAAAAATTAAAAAACTGAATGGCTTCTATCGTCTCGGTTTGAGAAGTTTTGCGCATAGCAACAGTGTAGATCGAGAAGCAAAATATGCTTCCTCCAATAGCAATATATCCGATGAGTTCGCCGCCTGTTGTGATTTTTGGAACCACGGCAATAAGGACGCCAATGAAACCCGTGATCAGGCAAACAACTTTCGTTTTGGTTAAAACCTCATGTTTTAGTGCCGCTGAAAGAGCTGAAATTGCCAAAGGCGAAGCAAACAACAGTGTATAAAAAACCGTCAATGGCAGTAGTTTCACAGCTGAATTATTGCAAAACCTCATGCCCACAGAACATAAGCAGATAAGGGCAAGTCCTATGATCTTCTGCGGCTTGAGCGCTTTTGCCTTTCCTCTGAATAATGTCGGAATTAAAACGACCAGCGCTCCCGTCGTGCCTGCCACTGCCATAATTGTCAGTGGCGTTACTCCACCATGTCCCATGCTAACCTTGCTCAAGGTATCGTAGCAGACATAAACAAAAAACGCTGCTAATGCGCACAGAATCGCTCGGCTTTGGGTCATTAGTTTCTTCCTAACGCTTCCTTGACGCGCGAGATAAAGCCTTCGCTTTCCGGCTGCGTCTTGTTTTTTTCGGCCTCAGCGGCGAATTCCGCGAGAAGCTCTTTTTGCCGTTTCGTCAGATGGACTGGTGTTTCAACGGCGAATTCAATGTACATATCGCCGCGCGCGGCGCTACGCAAGACCGACATGCCTTTACGCTTGACGCAGGCGCGCTGCCCCGATTGCGTTCCGGCGTCGATCTTTACCTCGGCTGTTTCTCCGTCAATCGTCGGCACCTCAATGGTTCCGCCAAGCGCTGCCGAGGTCATGGAAATTGGCACGCGGCAATAAAGGTTTGCTCCGTCACGCTGAAAAACTTTATGCTGTTCAATGCTCAGAATCACGTAAAGATCGCCAGGATGTCCCCCGCGAATCCCCGCTGTGCCTTCGCCGGAAAGGCGAATGCGCATGCCATCTTCAACGCCAGCCGGTATCTCAACGGCCAACGTCCGCTGCTGATGCACCCGTCCTTGCCCTGCGCACGTAGGACAAGGGTTTTTGATGATTCGGCCAATGCCTTGACAAGTCGGACAGGTATGCTCAACGGTGAAAAACCCCTGCTGCGCGCGAACTCTTCCATGGCCTTTGCACATAGGGCATTCGACAGGAGCCGTACCGCTGGCCGCTCCGGTTCCACCGCAGTCATCGCAGGCGACCGCGTTGGGAATAGTGATTTTTTTGGTTGCGCCAGAGAACGCTTCTTCAAGCGTCACATCCATATCATAGCGGAGGTCGGCCCCGCGTTGGGCCGCGCTCGCTTTGCTTTGACGGCGACCGCCGCCAAGAATTTCACCGAACATCTCGTCAAAAATGTCCGAAAATCCCGCGCCGAAATCGAAACCTCCACCCATTCCGCCTGTACCCCCATTTTCGAAAGCGGAATGGCCATAGCGGTCATAAGCGGCGCGGCGTTGATCGTCGCGCAAAACATCGTAAGCCTCGTTAATTTCTTTAAATTTTCGCTCAGCTTCCGGATTCCCGTGGTTTCGGTCCGGATGATGCTGCATGGCGAGTTTGCGATACGCTTTTTTAAGCTCTTCCGGAGACGCGTTCCGGCTTGCGCCAAGCACCTCATAATAATCTTTTTTTGACATTTATTGCGCGTCCCAACCGCTTGTCTCGTTTATAATACCTTAGCCACAAGGCGGCGTGATTGAACTTAAAGAAAAAACGCCCCAATGTATTGTGGCCTTATTTCGTCATGCCCACAGAGGCGGACACCCCATTTTCTTTCATCACCCTGAACCCGTAGCTCAGTTTTATATAGGATCTGAAAGCAAAATAGACAACACCCCCAAAAGTTCTTTAAAAAAGGTGTTTCACACAGGCTTTTATGCGTCGGCCAGAAGCTTAAAAGGCCTTTTAATCAACTTTGCACAGTTCCGGCTGTCGCCGTTGGTTTTGTCGTTGCCGAATAAACGCCGGTCACGTCGGTTGAAAGAAGCCCCAAACTTCCGGCCTCAAGGGTCAGCGTTCCATCATCGTTCGACTGGACGGCGGTGATCTTGAACAGTGCGCTCTGATTACTGACCTCGACCTCATTGCCCGCACCGTTGAGAGACGAAACGCTGAACGTATACGCGCCATCCGGAGCCACGGAGCCGTCAGTCTGCGTTCCGTCCCAAGTCACATAGTTATCACCTTGAGTTGACCCGCCGATAAGCTTTGCCACAACAGTGCCGTCAGAATCCTTGATAGTAATGGTGGTCTTTGTGGCTGCGCTCTCGAGCGTATAGCCAATTTCCGCCGAACTGCCTTGAAGCGAAAAATCACCGTCTTCAGTCGGCGCACGCACATAGTTGCCAATATAGGTTACCCCCGTCGCCAAGGCATTCGCGGTTGTCGCTTTGGTTAAGGCTTCAATAGCCTCATTGTTTGTGATCTGGGCTTGGACCTGCTGCATCTGAATCAGTTCCTGCGTGAACTGGTTGGGATCGGTCGCGTTCGTGGGGTCCTGATTTTGAAGTTGCGTGGTCAGAATTTTCAGATAAGTCGCGAAGTTCAGGTTCAATGTCGACATCTGGCTTTGGGATGACAAGGTCGATGTCGATGAGGTATTTCCTGCAAGGCTGCTAATGGCTTCAACGGACATGCGTCCCCCCTTAAACTTGAATATTCACGCCGGTCGGCGTGATATAATAGCGCTCCGAAAGCGCAGTGATTTCCGCATAAGGTTCTTCTGCAGAAACCATGCCATAGCCGGAGCTTCCAGATTTTCGGCTGTCTGCAGTTTGCCCCGCGCTGTGGTCGTTTTGCCGCTCGCCAAGACTAAACTGCAAGCTCCCGGATTCGGCGCGCAGCCCCGCATCCTGCAGCGCGCGCTCGAGGCTTCTGGAGTCCTTCTGAAGCATCTCCAACGTTTTCGGATTATCTGCGACAACAGTTCCCTGAACCTTGTCGCCTTCGCTGAATTCAAGCTTGACCGTAATTTTTCCCAAATCGCTCGGGTGCAATTGCATAGACATCTGGCTGTGACCGTTTTTGACGTTGCGGTTCATCTGCAAAACGACCTGATCGACAGCGCTCGGAAGTCCTGCTGTTCCCCCGTTTGCCGCGCGGAAACTCGACAGAGTGCTGGCAAAGCTGTAAGTTTCCGACACCTGTCCTTTTTCCGCCGACGTCCAGGATGCGCCAGAAGATTCGACAAAAGAATCGAAAGACGATCCGTTGTTCAAAAGCGAGTTCGTGTCCAAGGCTAGGTCGGGACTCTGAGCTTGGGATTCAAGCGGATCGAGAACGGTATCCGTAAGTAACTTTTTCTCGGAAGTTTTAGTGCCCACGGGTGCATCCGAAGCGGGCGGGCGGGCAATTGCCGTCGACTGTTCGGATTTAATCGTAATTGGAGTCGCACGCGTCGTACTGGTTTTTGAGGCCAATGCTGACGTTGGCGCGGATATCGCGACTTGCTTTCCTGCGCTTTGATCTGCGTTTGCCATTGATTTTTGCCGCGCGGGCGCCAGTGCAACTGCCATTGCCAAAGCTTCTCCCTCGTCAACGGAAGCTTGGGCCTCTTCTGTTTTCGCAGGGGCGGCGTTTGTATTCTCTGTGGCCGCTTGGCAGTCTTCCGTTTCTTCGCTCGCTATCGCTGTCGTCAAAACCGGGACTTCTGCCCTCTCTGTCTTAATGGCTTGGGGAAAAGAGCTTTCCTCTTTATTTTTTCGGACATCATCAAGGATAGTTTGAAGCCCGCTTGCCGTATCTTTGAGTCGCTCAACATTATCCGAAACAAGGCTAGCCACGATGTCGTTTGTCGTCGAAACAGGCGTCTGGGATTCGTTTGAGGCGAAATCGTTCAAGACCTGCTGCGCGCTTTTTTCGATTTTTTTCATCAGTTCAAGAAGCAGTCCCTTCGGCGTTTCATCGAGCTTAAGCGTTTGAGTCAGATCGAGGTTGGATGCCATCTGAGTCAAAGTGTCTTGCGCAGTTTCGCTGGTTGAGGCGCTTCCGCCTTGCAAGGATTGCGTCTGATGCAACGCTTGTATGATCTGCTGGGCAAGGGCTAAAATTTCCGCCACGATGCCGGATAAGGTTTCATCGTTATCGTCTTCTGCCTCGGGGGCAATATCTTCAGTTTCCGCACGCTCCGTCAAAACTTGCACGTCTGTTTCTCCGGCTTGTACGGCCTCGGTGCCCGCTGTCTCTTCTGTTTCTTGTAAGTTTTTGGGAACGACTGTTAACGAATTGCCCTCATCTATTTTGCGCAGGGCAAAAAGAGCCCCTTTAAGCGCATCCAAATCCTGCGCTAAGGCACTAGCGGCGTCCTCCGGCCCTTCCGTCATCTCGGCAGACATCGCCGCAGGCAAAAAAGAATCGACTGTCGTTGAAACGTTAAGGCCCGGCACCGCGCCTTGGTTTTCTGCATCCGGCGTCGATGCGTCCGTCACCATGCTTGAAAAAAGATCGCAGTCTTCCGCTCCGCTGCCCAAGCTTCCGGCTGCCGACATCAAGATATCGAGCGGCGATGATTTCACTGAGTCAAGGGAGGAGGTTTGATCCATAATATCTCCTATACGGTCCTTACAACAGCGACCGGGCGGCATTTGGGGCTATAGACGCCCAATTGCAAATGCGCCTTGGCGTGGTTTTTATACGTGTTGCGTGGAATCGCTTCGTTCCGGATCATCGCCATGACGTTATGAAGCAATTGTCTCGTCGCTTCGACTGCGCCGCGCAGCATTCTTGAATTCGCATCGGACGCTGCGGCCAAACGTTTTGCCATTTCCCTGATGGCATTTTTGGCCTCATCCGGCATTTTTTTCAAAAGATCGGGCTGCGCTGCGATCGATTTCATGTTTGCGCGATAATCTACGGCCAGCCGCTGCTTCTGTTTCAAAAGTTCGGCGTGTTCCGCCATCTTGCGTTTCGTTACCAACTCCGTTTCAGCCGCCAGAACGCGCGCCAGTTCTTCCATCAAAGCAACAGTTGCGACGACAAGCTTTGGCGCCCCTCTCAGAGCGGCCATGATCTTTTTATCTTGAGGCGACACGGCCCGATCCTTTCTCACTGGATGATTTGTCAACCTTATCGGTCTTTCTTGCGCTTCCTCGCGCGCCTTCTTGCGCGCGAATCAGCTCTGTTTTGACTTGGGGCGCAATGTTCAAAATGCCTGTTTTTGCGATGATCTTGCCGTATTCCTGTAATAGAAACGTCCGCATAACCTCTTCGCCATTGCCGCCGCCGAACATGCTATTGACAGGGATCGTGTCGAACATTGGTTTTAAAAGTGTCGTCGCAAACATAGCCTCGAAGTCTTGCGCGGACGCGTCGATATTGGCGTGCGGATTGGCTTTGGCCGACAGCGCCGGAAGAATGTTCATCTGAGCGGCATCCACGCCGACCGGAGAGATGGCGTCCATCACATAACCTCCAGATCAGCCTGCAAAGCGCCAGCGGCTTTAATCGACTGCAATATCTGAATCATATCGCGCGGCCCAATGCCCAGAGCATTCAGGCTTTGCACCAGATCTTGAAGGTTTACGCCTCCGAGCATCGCCATCCTCTTGCCCGACCCTTCATCCACATTAACGGTGGATTGAGAAGTCACGATGGTCTTCCCTCCGAGAGCAAAAGGAGCCGCTTGCGAGACCTGCGGCGTCTCATTGATCTTGATGGTTAGATTGCCTTGCGCAATGGCCACGGTGTTAATCTTAACGCCTTCGCCCATCACGATGATGCCGGACTGCTCGTCGATCACCACGCGCGCCACTTCGTCGGGGACGACCTTCAGTTGCTCAATTTCCGTCATGAACCCGACAAGGTCCCCGCGCCGAGCATCTGGAACGGCGAGCTTCACCGTGGCGGAATCAGCCGCAGATGCAACGGGCATCTTGGCATAAGCATTGATGGCGTCAGCTACGCGCTTCGAAGTGGTAAAATCGGGATTGCGCAGCGACAGCCGTATCGTGCTCAAATCCGACAATTTGAATTTGACTTCGCGCTCGACAATAGCGCCTGCCGCTATGCGCCCCGAGGTCGGAACGCCTTTGGTGATGCTGGTTCCCGAAGCTCCGGTCGCGCTGAAACCCGAAGCCACAGAGCCTTGAGCGACGGCATAAATCTCGCCGTCAGCCCCTTGCAGCGGGGTCACAAGAAGCGTTCCCCCTTGAAGGCTTTTAGCATCGCCCATGGTCGAAACAGTAACATCCACGCGCGACCCTTGCGCCGAAAAAGGCGGAAGCGTTGCCGTAACCATGACGGCTGCAATGTTTTTGGTCTTGATAGTCGAAAAGTCTGAACTTGAATTGATGCCAAGCCGTTCCAGCATGCCGATCAGACTTCTGGCGGTGAAAGGTGCATTGGTTAAAGAATCGCCGGTGCCATTAAGCCCAACGACCAAGCCATACCCCACAAGCATATTGTCGCGAACGCCCTCGAAATTAACAATGTCTTTCAAACGCGAAGCGGCACAGGCTGAAGGAATTGGCAAAATATTCAGAAAAACAAAGGCGCAAGCACTCATGCGCAGCGCGCGCCAAAAACGCGAGGGAACAGCATTCGAAAAAGAATGTTTGTCAAGCATGGTTTACTCCGTCAAAGTCCTTGCGAGAGTCGTGCCAAAGCGAGCTTAAAGGAAGAACGCCCATAAAATATTGTTCTACCATTCTTTTTCCCAAAGCCCCTTGCGTAGTTCCGCAGGAAGACTATATTTTCGAACAGGCACAATTTGCCCAGTCAAAGGATAACCCGTGATCGATAAAATCGACGGCTTAGGCAATGTTAGGACGACAGCGCCCGTCAAAAGGGCTGTGCGATCAGGACCCTCCGGCGACACATCGTTTGCCAGACAATTGGGCGAGACCGAAGAAGCTTCTGCCCCCGGCGGCATCTCAAGCGCCAGCAGCATTTCAGGAATCCTTGGCGTTCAGGAGGTGGAAGACGCGCTCGACCATGCCTCAAAAGGCAAGATGAGAGCCGAAGACATTCTTGATCGGCTTGAAGACTTGCGCATTCAATTGCTTTCGGGCGGAATTTCCAGAGAGAAGCTTATGCAACTCAGCCGTATTGTCACTGCGCGGCGCAGTCAGGTGAAAGACCCTCGCCTTTCCGAGATTCTTGACGCCATTGACCTACGCGCCCAAGTCGAACTCGCGAAATATTCCGATTAAAGAGCGACCCCAAGCTCCTTAACGGCGTTCACCGCCTCGTCAACGCCCAGATCCGTCAGATACGGACGGCGTCGCAGAGCGACCTTCGGGCCCGGCGGGCGCGACCATGTGGGGCTTGATCTTCCCGAAAACAAGGCCACTGTCGGCGCTTGCAGAATCGCCGCCATATGAATGGGGCCCG
>JAQVZU010000082.1 GCA_028708035.1 Alphaproteobacteria bacterium | reverse complement strand
CAATCGAGACTGTTTCAGGCAGAATTTCAAGCATTGCTTGCACGGGCTTGATCTTCACCGAACAGACGTCGATAACCAGTGCATTGGGTTTCAGCATCGGGGCGATGTCGGTCAGAACTTGGCGAATTTTTTGGACCGGGACGGCTAGAACTACAATGTCGCAAACAGCGGCTGCATTCAGGTCTCCACAACAGGCCTTCAGATCGCGGGCCAGCAAAGTCGCATCAGTTCCCGCGTCGTGCAGCACAAGGTCAAAGTGCTTCGAAAGATGATGCGCGGCGAAACTGCCGAAAGAGCCGACGCCGATAAGACCAAGCGAATCTTTGTTCATGTCAAAACCTTCATGCCAGAGTCATAACGCCGCGCGGCTGCGCAGCATGGAAGGAACGATATGGCCTCAACTTTAGCGTCTTCCGGCTTTAAGCGGAGCGGCGTAGCCACCGAGAGGCGCGAGATGCTGCAACCGGCTGCCAAGCATTGCGCGCAAACGGGAAAGGCGCGTATCGTTACGCCCAACATACCCCTCGGTTTCCACAAGGTAAAGAGTCGGCGCCGAACCTCCGCGCCCCATGGTTTGAGAGAGCATTTGGCGAACTTTGTACCCTGCTTTTCCAAACAGGCGTTTCATTTCGCTTTCAAGCACATGAACGCATTGGAGCGCGAGAAAGCTGAAATCGTCGCCGGTCAATTCGGGATAAAGTTTGCCGACAACCAAGCCTCCGGGCAGCGCGTTGCGCGCGTTCGACCGGCCCGCCTTAAGATGCTCAAATGGAAGAGACGCAAAAACCGTCAAAACATTTTTCTTATCGCTGGCCAGCAACGGCCACCAAGCATTCTTTTCGTTTTCCTTCGGGAATGGGACGACGGCAAGCGTGGCTTTTTCAGCTTGGACCGCCTTGATAGCGGTGACGGCTGATGGCATTTCGAGAAGCGGCGTGAAGGAGCCGTAATAATCGCGCGATAGGTCCCACAGGTCAGGTTCTTTGGGCGGAACAGTTACGGCGACCTTAAAAGCGCCTTCGGTAAGCGTAAAGGCCGAGATTATTTCCCGCCACAAGCGCACGACTAGACCTTCCGGAATTTTGCCCTGCGGGCGTCCCGCCAACGCGCGAAGCATCTGCGCTTCGCGGCCCGGGCGGATATAGATGTGCTGCTTCCCCTTGATCTTGCGTACCTGATCGATCATTTCAGCGCGCTCGCGCAACAAGTCATGCATAACGAAATCGATCTTGTCGATCTGAGCGCGCAGGTCGGCAAGGGCCTGTTTGTCGGGATTTATGGCGATGGTTTTGAGCGGCATTGCTTTACCTAAGTACATCAAATAAAGGCGTAGAATATGATACAATCGCCTAAAAGTCCAAGATTCATATCGGCAAAGGCAGCGGGAAAAGCTTGTCTGCGCTTATTTTTGCGATTTTCTCGCGGCAGCCAATAGCGCCTGCGACCCTTTTTTGCGCCTCTACAATCAGGACCCCTCCGCCCCGCTGTAGTAAAAACCATGGAGCTATTTTCTCGATTTCTCGCGCCATATAGCTTGAAGGAGGCGCGTATAACGCCCGATCGACGCGACGGACAAAGAAAAACTGTCTTTTAAGAACCTTGACGATCTGGCGTGAACTGTAAGCAGGTTCGTGAGCGAAGGGCGTTTGCGCTGCATTGGACCACGCGCTGTTGAGTCGCGGAACAATCAGGATTAATCGACCCTCGCCTTTCAAAACGCGCCAAATTTCATGCAGCAATGGCTCAATGGGAGCCGCAACATGAAGACAGGCGACGGCATCAATGCTTGCGTCGGCAAAAGGCTTGTCGCACGAGTCAACCAAACTCAGGAAAGCATCCGCACCATTAAGACGGCACGAAAGAACAGATTCGGTTTCCATTACGAGCGAAGCGCATCCCAGCAGGAGAAGTTTTTCGCCCTTTGCGCTCGGCCATAGGGACTTTAAGCGCTTGCGCAGAAGCTTTTGAGCCGTTCGGCCTGTTTCGCTTTTGTAAAATGCATGCGCATCAACGCACTCAGGTAACATGGGCTTTCCAGAAACAAGACGTTAACCCTCTTTTAGCATAAATCGGGGACAGTTAACAGTCGCCCGAAATTACACACAAGCTTACGTCGAAACATGTCTTTTTCCATCGAGATCCTTCCAGCTTTCAATAACAACTACGCCTTTGTGGTCTCCGACCACGATCTTGGGCTCGCCATGGTTGTCGATCCCGGCGACGGCGAAGTCGTGTCGCGCGAACTAAAAAAGCGCGATCTGTATCCTGCATTGATCCTTTGCACACATCATCATCCCGACCACGTGGGCGGAAATGAAACGTTGCAGCAGGAGTACGACGTTCCTGTCTTAGGCCCCGCCAAGGAGAAAGCGCTTATCCCCGGCATTTCACGCGGCGTAGAGCATAAGGATGTGGTAACTTTTTCGACGCTACGCGGCGATGTTCTGGAAACGCATGGACACACAGATGGAAGTGTATCGTATTACTTTCCCCAGCTAAAGGCATTGTTTTGCGGGGATACCCTATTTACGCTTGGGTGCGGTCGGTTAATTGAGGGCAATTCGCAGCAAATGTGGGAATCGCTCAAGCTTCTTAAATCTCTGCCCGACGACACAATGATTTACTGCGGACACGAATACGGGGAACTGAACGCGGCCTTCGCGGTAATGGTGGATAAAGAGAACGTCGAGCTTCGAGTGCGTGCGGCGGAGATTACGACTTTGCGCAAGCAAGGGAAGCTGACAGTACCGACGCTTTTGGGGACTGAAAAGCGCTGCAATCCGTTTTTGCGCGCCGACGATCCTGAATTCCGCAAGTCGCTCGCCAAGCAGCGCGTTGCGCCAGAGGATGCCGACGCGGCGGCGGTGTTCGGAAAATTAAGGTCCGCAAAGGATCGCTTCGGACAGAAGGGGCTGTAAAAAACGCGTATTCTATTCCTCGGAGCGGATGGCTTCGGTCCAGCGGCGTTCGAAGTGGCGTAGCGTCACATAGGCGATTTCGATTTCGCGGGTCTCGCTTTTCAGCAGCTCTTCGGCCATGCTGAGGTTCATGATCGTGAGCAGCGCGAGAATGCCCCGGCCCTTGTCCGATAGCCTAAGGCGCGCGGAACGGCGATCGCGCAAAGCCGGCTTGCGTTCGACATAGCTGCCATCCACAAGGCTTTTCAGGTTATATGAAGCATTTGAGCCAAGGTAGTAGCCGCGCTCGATCAAATCGCGAACGGAGATTTCTTCCATTCCCGTCGGGCCGCCAATCGTTCCAAGCATTACGGCCTGCACCGGGCTGATGTCGTGGAAGCCATGCCGCGAAAGTTCGATACGTACCACGTCGAGGTAACGGCGGTGCATGCGTTCAATGAGCCGCGGCAGGTCCTGAACCACTTGCGTTATAGAGTCTGCTGGCAGGATTGCAGATTTTTCGTCCATGATGCCTCCGCAGATACCTTTTTAGATTATGCAGGTCTTCCCGTCAAATGACAGGTCCGCCGGTTTGTTGGAGGGCGCATGCTGCTAACTTATTTTGATGAAAATAATAATTGGTAAATGCTTCAGGTTGGGCCAATATGCGAGTCTTCCGCTTCGAAGGGTTCCCGCCATGTCGATAAAGAAAGTTTTACCTTTTGTTCTGCTTACTGCTGTTTCTTGCTCTTCTGCGCCGTCCGAAGACGTGAAGATGTCGGCGGCGCTGGCCGATTTGGGGCGGTCCCTGTTGCAGGAGGGAAAGCCCGCTGACGCGCGCGATGTCTACATTGCTGCAGTGGGGCGCGACTCGGAAAATGCGCCTGCATGGAATGGGCTTGGCGTTTCGAACGAGTTGATGGGAAAGCGCGGCGAAGCGCGCGAAGCCTTTGATAAAGCGCACGATTTGAATCCCGATGATATGATGGCGGCGAATAATCTTGCGTATCTTAACCTTCAGGAAGGGAATGCAGAGGCAGCGCTTGCGTTACTTGAGCCTTATGTGGAGGGAGACAGTATGCCTGTGACGCTTAAAGAGAATTATGAAAAGGCTTTAAAACTGCATGCGACTTCGCCGGTTATTCCATCTCCGCGTAAGGCAGACCGTGCGGCTTCGGCGGAGGCGACAAAAGCGGCGGCTCACGCAGCGGCAAAAGCGGTAGAGGCAAAAGCGGTAGAAAAGACCGGAGAAAATTACGCCGATCTTGGAGATTATCCGACAGACGCCATAGCTCGCGCACGCATGGACCAGCTTTGGGCTGACGAGGATTTCCCGAAGGATTTAAAACTCTTGGTCTATTCGGGAGTCAACAAAGTCGGCGGCACGCCGCTGTTTTCGCTTAGGGCTATGGGGAAAGATAGTCGCGCAATTTGTGAGGATTTGGAACCGCTTCACATCTCTTGCGTCCCACGGGAAAATGGGTTTGAAGACCAAGGGTCAGGGCTTTGATTTCCTTGATTTTATGCGCTGATGTAAGTTAAAGTTAGCAATCACAGCTTCGCCGTGGCGAGCATATTTCCACTTGAAAGATTGTTATGTCGAATTCTTCCTTGTTGCCCGACGTTGCCGGGTCCGAAGCCGTAAAGGACGTTCGGGCTGCGACATTTAAGGCCGACGTTCTGGAGGCGTCGAGCAAGGCGCTTGTTCTCGTCGATTTTGGGACGCCGCGCGACAGTTTATGCGCCCAGATGACGGCGTCGCTCGAAAAGATCGCGCGCGCGTCAAAGGGAGCAGTCAGGCTTGCCAAGGTCGATATTGATCGCGATCTCGCGATTGCGCAGCAGCTTGGCGTTCGGTCCGCGCCGTCAGTGTTTGCCTTCCACAAGGGGCGGCCCGTAGATGGTTTTTCCGGGTCGATTCCCGAGGCGCAGGTCAAGGCTTGGGTGGATGAGCTTCTTAAGGCCACGGGCGCATCGGTCGGTCATGCCGATGGGATGGATGCCGCATTTAAGCAAGCTGCGGAGCTTCTTGACGGCGGTGACATCGCGACAGCGAACGCGATTTATGCCGATATTCTCGATGCCGAACCCGAAAACGCGAAGGCTTATGCGGGGTCGGTCAATTGCCTTCTTCGGAGCGGGCAAATAGACTTGGCGCGCGCGATGCTTGATGCGGCTCCGGCGGCTGTGGCGAAAGATGCCGCTTTGGATTCAGTGCGAGCGGCGGTCGAATTGGCAGAGCAAGCTGTGCAAAGCAAGGGACAGACGGAGAAGCTTGAAGCAGCTTTGACGCAAAATCCAGCGGATCATCAGGCGCGGTTTGATCTTGCGCTTGCGTATTACGCTTCGGGGCGAAGGGAGGAGGCTGTCGATTGTTTGCTTGAGATTGTGCGGCGCGGTCGGTCATGGAACGACGATGCGGCGCGCAAGCAACTCGTAAAATTTTTCGAGGCCATGGGCGCTACGGACTCATTAACCGTTTCCGCGCGCAGAAGGCTTTCGTCTTTGTTATTCGCATGACAAGTACGCTTCTCTCGGCCCAAAATTTTCTTTCGGCGCTGCCCGAGGAGCTCCCCGTTTTTCCGCTTTTGGGGTCTGTGCTACTTCCTCATGCGCGGCTGCCGATGAACATTTCCGAACCCCGCTACAGAACCATGGTCGAGGATGCTCTTGGGAAAGGACGGCTGATCGGGATGATCCAGCCCTCTGGCGAGGAAGAACACGATAATGTGCCGCTTTATTCCGTCGGGTGCGTGGGCCGCGTAACTTCGTTTAACGAAGTGGACGACGGACATCTGCTGATTGTGTTGACAGGCGTATGCCGGTTCAGGCTTCTCTCGGAGCTACCGCGCGTGAAGCCTTACAGGATCGTCAAGCCCGAGTGGACGCCTTATCTTGGAGACCTCGGCGATAACGAGCCGGTGACTGTGGACCGCGAGCGGTTGCTTGAATTGATGAAGGCGTATTTTAAGAAAAATTCGATTTCGGTGGACTGGAACGTTGTCAAAAACGCGCCGGACGACGTGCTGCTTCCGACGATCATCATGATTTGCCCGCTTGCGCCCGCCGAAAAGCAGGCGTTGCTTGAAGCGGATAGCTTTGTTGCGCGTGCGCAAATGCTTATGGCGCTGCTTGAGATGGCGGCGATGCCTCAGCAGGAGAGCGAAGCGGAGGTAAGGCACTGAGGCGAGGGCGGAAATAATAACTCGAGAATTATGGCGGCTGACTAAAAAGCTTTAATTCTTCCCTTTACTTTTCCTCCTCTTTACCCCTATACATGTCTGCCATTAACAGCAAACCTGAAGGTTCTGACAATGGCGCAACTCCGTGAAGCTTTGACATTCGATGACGTGCTGCTCGTGCCGCGCGCCTCCTCCGTTTTGCCATCTGAAGTTCAGACGGCCTCGAAATTAACCAAGACCATCTCGCTTAATATTCCGCTCCTTTCTGCCGCCATGGATACCGTTACGGGAAGCCGTCTTGCCATTGCGTTGGCTCAGGCCGGAGGCATGGGCGTTATTCACCGCAATATGCCGCCTTCCGAACAGGCGGAGGAAGTTCGCCGCGTCAAACGGTTTGAGTCCGGCATGGTTGTCAATCCCATTATCACCACCCCGGATGCTCCTTTGGCTGAGGTTTTACGCTTGATGGCCGATTTTCATATTTCGGGCATTCCCGTGGTCGAGAAGCCTTCGGGCAAGCTGGTTGGTATCATCACAAACCGCGATGTGCGCTTTGCGAGCAATATGCAGCAACCGGTTTCGGAACTGATGACGCGCGACCTTGTTACAGTGCGCGAAGGAGTCAGTAATGGCGAGGCGAAGGCTCTTCTTCACAAGCATCGGATCGAAAAGCTTCTGGTGGTGGACGAGGCTTTTCGCTGCATCGGGCTCATTACGGTCAAGGATATTGAGAAAGCGCAGGCGTTTCCAAATTCCAGCAAAGACGCTCATGGCAGGTTGCGCGCCGCTGCCGCTATCGGCACAGGCGCAGACGGCTTGACGCGCGCCGAAGCGCTGGTGGACGCGGGCGTCGATATGATCGTCGTGGATACCGCACATGGGCATTCTTCGCGCGTACTGCAACAGGTTCAGCAGGTTCGCAGGATGGCGAAAGGAACGCAGATTATGGCGGGCAACATCGCTACGGGCGAAGCCGCCAAGGCGTTGATTGATGCGGGAGCTGATGCCGTTAAAGTTGGTATCGGGCCGGGGTCCATCTGCACGACACGCATTGTGGCTGGTGTCGGCGTTCCACAGTTGACGGCTATTATGGATGTTGCCGAAATTTGTCGCCGCCAAAATATTCCGGTAATCGCGGACGGCGGCATACGCTATTCGGGCGAAATCGCGAAGGCTGTCGCGGCAGGGGCCGATGTCGTTATGATGGGCTCTCTTTTCGCCGGAACTGACGAAGCGCCGGGCGAAGTGATCATGTATCAAGGACGGTCGTACAAATCCTATCGAGGAATGGGGAGTGTCGGCGCAATGGCAGGAGGATCTGCGGACCGTTACTTCCAAAAGGCAGATACCGATCCAAGCAAGCTGGTTCCCGAAGGAATCGAAGGGCGCGTTCCTTATAAGGGTCCCGTTCATGGCATTATTCATCAGTTGATCGGGGGGCTGCGCGCCGCCATGGGGTACACAGGGTCGGCGACGATTGCCGATCTTCAAACCCGGGGCCAATTCGTTCGCATCACGGGAGCGGGACTTAAGGAAAGCCATGCTCATGATGTGACGATCACTGCCGAGGCTCCGAATTATTGGGTTGAGGAGTAGGAAGCAACAGCGTGCATACTCCGATGCTGTGGCAAAACGATAGCACGCCTTAGAAATCCAGATCGGCGTAGTGAGAGGGCGGCGGAAAGCCGGGGATGTGGTCGCCTAGAATGCCTCGAAAGGCTGGCCTGGATTTTAGGCGCGCGTACCATTCTTTCGCAAAAGGATAGGAATTCCACGGCACGTCGCCTAGATAATCGACTACTGATAAATGCGCTCCGGCGGCAAGATCCGCCAGAGACAGCGCGTCTCCGGCAAGCCAATTGCGCCTTTCGGTTAGCCATCCGATGTAGTCCAGATGCCAGCGAATGTTCGCGCAGCCCGCTCGTATTATCGCCGAGTCCGGCTCGCCGCAACTCGTTAGCCGCTTGAGCGCTTTCTCGCGGACCAGAAGATCCGTCACCTCGGTTTTCATCTTGTGCGAAAACCATCCGACTAATCGACGCGCTTCGGCGCGGTCAACGGGGTTTTTGCCTAACAGCGTGCCTGTATGGGTCTCTTCCAGAAACTCGCAAATCGCGTGGATGTCGGCAATTACGGCTCGGTCACCGTCCTGCTCGATCACCAAGACAGGAACCTCCGCAGCGGGATTGAGCGACCGCAATGCAGAGCTTGGTTCCCATGGCTTTTCGAGAGCAAGGGCGCATGAAACATTCCGTTCGGCCAACGCTAACCGCACAAGACGCGAGTCAGGGTTGAGAGGATGATGATAAAGACTATAGATCGCGGCGGGCATCGGCAGCTTCCTGTGCTTTTGCCCGGAAAGCATAAACGGCCCCCTTTTTCATGCAACATTTTTTTAACTGTTTTCTTGAAGATCTTTGGAAAGATGTTTCGTCTATAAATCCAGCGCCATAAGCACGGCGTCGACCGCGCCTTTTTTTCGGGCGTAATAACCGGGGCGAAGACCGACCTCCCTGAAACCACTTTTTTTATAAAGCCGTAAGGCTGGGGTGTTGTCAGAGGCTACCTCAAGGAAATAACACCGGGCGTTTTTGGCGCGCCCGTCCGCAAAGGCATGGGTAAGCGGAGAAAGGCCGATCTTGACGCGGCGCAGGGAGGGAGAAGCGCAGAAG
>JAQVZU010000010.1 GCA_028708035.1 Alphaproteobacteria bacterium | reverse complement strand
CCACATTTCCGTCGCTGTCCATAAGCTGGAACGTGGCGCATGCGGCTGTCACGACGTTACGGATAGTTGACGAAAGGCTTGTTATGCCGCCCGTTGTAACTTTAAACGTCGCTGTCACGGAAGTGGCGGCGTTCTCGCCCGCTTCGCTGATCGTAATAACGGAGGCCTGGCTGTCGAGATTGCCGATTGCGACGGCGTCGTCCTCGGTTGCGTTCTTCTTGAACGCGGCTTCATTGGTATAGGTCGCCAATGGGGCGAGCAGGCTTACGGATGATGAAACCAGAGACATGAACTTTCCATTTCCAACCCCGGGACTGCTTCTACCATTTTCAGTCGCAGGAGTAAACCGGGCAGACGCGGAATTGAATGGGATAGGCGTTTGTCGGAAAGGATCGCGCGCTAGTTTAACGCCAGAGAAGCGGAACGATAGAATCGGTTGCTCTCGTTCAGCCGGTCGCCGTAGCCTCGCAGATGCAGGGACGCGGCTTTTATTTCGTCGTGCGCATCTTCGCGTCCATGCAGGCGCGACAGGGATATGTTGTCGAATTTTTCGAACAGGTTCGTGAGAAGGCGGTTGAAGGAGCTAAAAGTTTCATCCGAATCTGGCAGATATATCCAATGGTTCTCTCCAATCAGTTCGGGAAGCTGAAGGCCTACGGCTGTATCGTGCACGATGTGGGTTTGCGGAAGCTTGTTAATGATTTCAAAAAATTGCTTCGCAAGCCTGTTTTTGCGCATGGAGGGCGGTATCGAGCCATCTTTCGGAGGACGCCTGAAAAGGTCTCGCGAGCCAAGGGCTATCCCGATATGGGGCAGATCCTGGCGGTAATCCCATTGGCCGGATTCCAGGCGCTCATCGCTTTCGGCGTTCGCTTGCTCGCTTGATTCCTCAAGGTACAACATATGGATCATCTGGGCGATGCCCTCTTGCAAGCGGCGGTCCAGAATTTCAAGCTCGTCTCTCGGACTCTCATCTTCATAGCGGCCCAGTGTCGCGACGGTTATGCGGTAGCCCCCCGCGCGCATGCTTCGCGTCAGGTCTCGAAAAGACCGCAGAAGCGTTTCAGCTTTAAGATCGTAAATCTTATAGTTGCCCGCCTCATGCAGAAGCTCAAACTGGCGGACGGCGGCCCATTCCGCGCCGAAGCGTTCGGGGCCGAGGGGGATGCCTGCTTCTTCAAGCAGCCGAATTTCGGCTTTGAAGTCTTCGGGAAACCATACATCGTAAGCGCCGGACTTTCCGATGCGTTGAAGGTAGGAAAACCCAGCGGTGATTTTTCGGCCCGCCATGTACGGAGCCTCGAACAAACTTCGCGGAAAAGACGCCATCAATGCGTGCGGATCGCCGCGCGCGGGCGCAAGAATGCTCATGGTTAACTCCCTTCGCTGGCATGATCCAGATCAGGTTCTACGGGTATGATCTCAGCCCCTTCGGGCACCCCGGTTTGGAATAATTAAGCAGAAACAGAAATAATTGTCACTTATCGAATCAATATTTACATTCCGTTTTAAAGAAGGTAACCAATACGCTGATTTTTTTAAATTTTTTGCCGGAGGAGTAAATGGTCAGGAAAAAAAAGCAAACAGGATTTCCCGCTTATTTCTGCCCGCTGTATGATGGAATTCGCAGTTCTCCCAACAATGTCGTGGTTGAGGAGGTTTATTCTAAAGAAGGTTGGGGAAAGCTAGCTTTCTTTAATGAGACCATTTTTTACTCGGATGCTAAGTCCCCTAATAAGTTTTATCAACTCGCGGCGGAATTGGTCGAACGCGAATCCGGCATCGCTCATTATCAAGTTGCAACCGGTAACGACTATGACAGGCTTTTCCACATTACATCTTTCGGCAACTTCGCGAGCGTCCAATATCGCGGCAAAGCTGAAAGCTTCTCTTTGGAAGCTGCCGATAACGTACAGAGCAGGATAAGAAACAATGAGATTGAAGTGTTTGGTTTGCCCAACGAACGCAAGATCGTTTTTGCGATCGATCTTCCGGAGCAATACAGCCTTGGGAGGCTTGATCGGAAGGGTATCCTTGTTGTAACGACGCCTGCGTATATCAATGCAGGACGCAAGGAATGTCTTCGTGGTTTTTTTGTGCCGCATGATCATCGAGGCGAGGAAGTGTCCCTTATAGACATTTCCAAGTATAATATATATGGCTCGTCCGGTTATATCGATGATCCCGTGTATATGCAGGTTGGGAAAAACAAGCAGCACATTAGTTTTCGTCACGATCAGAAACCGGGCGATACGGAAAAAAAGATTTACGTTATGGTGGGCAGCAAGGCTTTGGAACTAGAGGATATTGGGAAGGGCGGAGCTTGGTTTAAAAACGGGTGTAGAAAATTAACCATTCCTGGCGTGCCCAATCGCCAGCTTCGGCTCAAGACGCCGATCTATCATTTTCCGATTATGCTATAACGTTTGTTCAGCCAGAACATCTCCCGCCAAATAAAGCGAGCCGCAGATCAGGACGCGCGGCGGGAGGCGCAAAGGATGGCTGGCCAAGTCGCGCAATGCCTCCGCCGCGTTTTTCGACGGGGCTGCGGAGATGCCCAAAGCGCAAGCTTCTCCGGCGAGAATTTCGTTTGTGAAGCTCAGGGGTTCGTGGGGAACGGGAACGGTGCGTAGAAGCGCGATCTCTTTCGCAAACGGACCGAGAAATTCGGCAGGCCGCTTTGTTGTGAGCATTCCGAGGACGATATAAAGAGGTTTGGGGCTCGGACCGTCTTCGGTCCGCCAACGCGCGATCTGCGCGGCAAGGACTTCGCCCGCAGAGTCGTTGTGGCCTCCGTCAAGCCAGAGTTCGGCTCCTTCGGGCAGCATCGCATCAAGGCGTCCTCCTTTCAGGCGCTCGAGGCGCGCGGGCCATTCGACGTTGCGCAGGCCTTTCGCAAAGCAGTCGATGGGCAACGGCTTGCGCAAGACCGAAAGCGCCGCGATGGCGAGGCTTGCGTTTTGGTACTGGTGAATGCCGATCAATCCCGGTGGCGGAAGATCGAGCGTTCGCGTCGCATCGGCAAAGCGGAATGCCCCGTCGGGATGTTTGTCGATTGTCCAGTCTTTGCCTTCGACAAACAACGGAGCATGAATGTCGGCGGCGGCTTGGCGCAGGCTTTGAATGGCTTCGGGTTCCGGCTGGCGCGCAACATAGCACGGCGTTTCGGCGCGCATGATGCCCGCTTTTTCGCGCGCGATGTCGGAAAGGGTGTCTCCCAAATATTCGCGGTGGTCATAAGACAGGCGCGTGATAATGGTCGCGAGAGGCTTCGGAACGACATTCGTCGCATCGAGGCGTCCGCCGAGTCCCGTTTCGAGGATCGTAAAATCGGCGGGGTGCTGCGCGAACGCGTCGAGCGCCACAGCGGTGGAAGCTTCGAAGTAGCTGACCCCGTGAGGAATTGCGAGTCGTTCAGCCTTCGCAAGTAGCGCTGCGAGTTCTTCCTCGGAAATGAGGCGTCCCGCAATGCGAATGCGTTCATGAAAGTTTACAAGATGGGGCGAAGTATAGACGTGGACTTTATAGCCCGCGGCTTCGAACATCGCCCTCATGAAAGCGCAGGTGGAGCCTTTGCCGTTGGTTCCTGCGACGTGGAAAACGGGGGGCAGGCGATTTTGGGGATTGCCGAGCTTCTCCAGCAAATCGTGGTAGGCGGGGCGGAGCGACAAGTCGATATCCTTGCCGTAAGACGTGCGAAAGCGCTCGATAATCGTTTGCGAAGAGTCAGGCATTTTTTGTGAGAGTTTGTTCATTCTTTTGGCGTCGCGTCGATCCAGCCTTTGTCCGTTTGCTGCCAGTAGGAGAGGGCGTGGCCAAGTTTTCTGGCGGAAGTCCAACGTGCGCGCGCGGACGCTACGGCTTCGGCGTTGTTTCCGTCAAAAAGGTCGCAAACTCGATTGTACTCGCTCAAACGCCCGCTTTCCGCTCCGTCAGTCAGAAACAGAAATTCCGCGCCGTTCGGTCTCTCGTCTTGGGGAGTCAGCCAGACCGGCTGCATCTCGGCATTGCCATCTTTTGCGTTGCCGTGGGGGAGAAAGCTGTTCGGATTATAAGTCCATAATAATTGAGCCAGCGCCTCAGCGCGCTCAGCAGAGCCGGTCATGACGACGGCTTTTAATCCCCGCGCGAGCGTTTTTTCAAGCAGTTCCGGCAACGCCTGTTCCAGCGTTTTCCTCGTCAGGTGATAGAACCGGATCTCGGTCATTCAGCCTCGTAGTTATCCGATATAAACCGATCCAAAAGCCTGACGCCGAACGCCGAAGCCCCTTTCGGGCAATACGAGACGTCTTTGTCGAGCCACGCCATGCCCGCGATGTCGATATGTGCCCACGGGGCGTTCTTTTTGACGAAGCGCTGAAGAAATTGAGCGGCGGCGATGCTGCCCGCGCCGCGCCCATCGCCCATATTTTTCATGTCGGCTATGGGGCTGTCGATCATCTTGTCGTAAGCCTCGCCCATCGGGAAGCGCCATAGGGGTTCAGAGACATTCTTGCCCGCTTTGGAAAGCTGGTCGCACAGGGTATCGTTATTGCTGAAAAGCCCCGCGTATTCGTGGCCTAAAGCGACGGAAATCGCGCCCGTCAACGTCGCGAGGTCAATCACGCAACTGGGGTTGAAGGTTTCCTGCGCATACCATAGCGCGTCGGCGAGGACCAATCGTCCTTCGGCGTCGGTGTTAACGACTTCGATGGTTTGTTTGGAGGCCGAGACGACGACATCTCCGGGACGCTGCGCCATGCCCGAAGGCATGTTCTCGACAAGCGCCACAACGCCGACAACGTTCGCTTTCGCCTTGCGGCTCGCAAGTGCCTTGATTGCGCCAATGACGGCGGCGGCTCCGGCCATGTCGTACTTCATTTTCTCCATGCCTGAGCCTGGCTTGAGCGAGATGCCGCCGGAGTCGAACGTCACGCCCTTGCCGACGAAAGCGACGGGGGCTTTGTTCTTTGGGTTCTTGTCTCCCATCCATTGCATGCTGACAAGGCGCGGCGGGTTGACGCTTCCCTGCGCCACGCCCAAAAGCGCGCCCATACCGAGCTTTTTCATCTGGTCTTCGTCAAGGATATCCACCTTCACGCCAAGTGCGGTCAGCGCAAAAGCATGCTGTGCCAGCGTTTCGGGATAAAGAACATTCGCGGGCTCGCTCACCAAATCGCGCGCGAACATAATGCCATCGGCGACTTTGTCGAGCGGCGCAAACAGCGTCTTCGCGGCGGCGGGGTCCTTGCATGCGAGGGCGAGAGACTTGAGATGGGGCTTATCTTCGGCATTTTGCTTTGTGTGGTATTTGTCGAAGCCATAGGATCTCAGACGCGCGCCAAAGGCTGTATGAGCGGTCGCTTCCGCTTCCGTAATGCCAAGATCGGCGAATTTGTCGATAAGCACCGTGGCCTGAGCGTCTTTGCCCAGCGCGGCAAAGATTGCGCCTCCGATGCAAGCGAAAAGCGGCGCATCCGCTTCGGCAGGGTCGCCGATGCCAACGAGCAGCACTTTGGACAGATTTGTTTTTGCGGGGCAAAGGACTGAAAGAATCTTTTCCTTCGCGCCGTCGAACGCGCCCGCTTTCATGGCGCGCGACAAAACGCCACCGGTTTTCTTGTCCAGTTTTTTACCTTGTTCGCCCAGCGCGCCTTTGGACGCCACCGTGAGGACAAGCGTGTTTTGGGTTGGAAGAGAGTCCGGAGCGAAACTGATTTTAAGCATGATTGTTTCCTTAAACAGCCGTCAGTTATCAGAAAGCAAAATAATGCGATAACTGCTAACTGGGTATATACTTTTCATACTTCAAGAGCGGAGGCTTTAATCCGCAATCCCAACTCTTGGGAAGCGCGATAGGTATAGAGTATTTGGGCGGGCATTGCTATATGCTTACACAATGAACAGAATTCTGACGATATACCTCCTTCGCCAGCTTGCGACCGCCTTCGTCTTTGCCACGGGCGCGGTAACGTTTGTGGTGCTGTTCGCGCAATCCTTCCATTTGCTGTCGCTCGTGATTGAGAATTCGGCGACCATGTTGATTTTCTTCGAACTTTTAGGGCTCTCAGCGCTTGCGGTTTTGCCGCTGATTATGCCGCTCGGCTTGGGGATCGCGGTCGTTTTCATTTATAACAAGCTGGCCATGGACAGTGAGCTGGTTGTCATGCGCACGGCGGGGGTAAGCCCTTTCAGGCTGATCCAGCCCGCAGTCCTGCTTGCGTTGTTTGTGGCCCTTCTTTGCGGATCGCTTACGCTATGGATCACCCCGGCGGCCAGCCGAGACGCCGTGCTGCTTCAACGTAAAATGCGCGACAGTTATGCCGTTTTCCTGTCGCATCCCGGAAGCTTTAACGATTTGTCGGACGGGCTGACTTTCTATGCCAACAAGCGTGGGCAGGGGAGCACGCTGCAAGGCATTCTGATTCAGGACGTAAGAGAGCCGGACAAAACGATCACGACGATGGCGGACACGGGCGAAGTCGTTGGCAGCGAAGGAAATTCGCGTATGATGATCTTCAATGGGCGCAGGCAGGAATTCGACCGGGCGACAGGAAAACTATCCGAGCTTGCATTCGACCAATATGTGCTCGATCTCGAAGCGCTGCGAAATGCGCCAACAAAAAGGTATCCCGATCCGCGCGAACTTACGGTTGCGGAACTCATCAACCCCTCGCCGGACCTGATTCGCGCGCGCGGGCCTATCTCGCGCTTCAAAGGAGAACTGAACTCAAGACTTGCGACGCCTCTTTTGTCTTTTTCGTACGCTTTCATCGCGCTGGCCGCCGTTGTTTCTCCGGGCTTTAACAGGCGCGGGATGGCCCGCCGGATCTTGGCTGCAGCGCTCGCGATGGTCGTTTCTCAGGCGGCTTATATGACAATCAACAGCCTTATTGCGCGCAACAGCGGGTTGACGGTTCTTCTGTATGTGACGGCGTTGCTGCCGGTTCCCTTCGGGGTGGCGTTTGTAGGCGGAGACTTCATTTCGCGGCGCGTATTCGTCCGGCGCATGCGGATCTGGCCCCGCATTTTGCGGAGGGTTTTCTCATGAGCGACCGCTGGGTAATGGAGCGCTATTTCGGGCGGCAGTTCCTTTTGTGGTTCCTTGTTTTTCTTGGGGGTCTTGCCGGGATTGTTTTTCTGTTCGAGGTGGCCGAACTGATGCGCCGGGCGGTCGGCCACCGGGAAATCGGTTTAGATCTTGTTTTGACGATGGGTCTTTATAAGCTTCCCCAGACGATTGAGCGCATTCTTGCTTTCGTCGTGCTGTTTTCAGGGTTGTTTACGTTCTGGAGGTTGACGCGCAGCCAGGAGCTTATCGTGGCGCGTTCATTCGGGATTTCGGCTTGGCAGTTCATGCGGCCCGCGCTTTTTATCACGCTTTGCTTCGCCATTTTAAACGTGGCGGTCATTAATCCTTTGGGCGCGAGCATGAATGCGAAATTCAAGGCGCTTGAGATGCGGTATTTTGAGCGGACGCCTACGTTCGAGCTGACGGGCGCGGGGCTATGGCTTCGGCAAAGCGATGGCGATAAATGGTATTTGCTTCATGCCGATCATGTCGAGATGTCGCCGATGGTGTTGGCTCCGGTAACCGTTTTCATTTACGACAACGAGGAAAGATATTTGGGGCGCGTCGATGCGCCCCGAGCCGAGTTGCAAGAGGGTGCGTGGGCGTTTCGCGACGTTTGGATCAATATGGACCAGTATCCCGCCCAACATGCTGAGGAATGGAAACTTCCGACGGTTTTGACGGTCGGAAAGATTCAGGAGAGCATGGCAGCACCAAACACCATTTCAATTTGGGAGATGCCGCGGTTTATCCGGGCACTCAAAACCATCGGCCTGCCTCAGACACGGCATCGGCTGGCTTTTCAGAGCATGCTTTCGCAGCCGCTTCTTTTGTGCTCGATGGTGTTTTTCGCGGCGGCGTTCGCGCTCCGTATGAACCGCAGAGGCGGGGTCACGTCGATGATTATAGCCGGGATCGTCATCGGCAGTTTCATTTATACTTTAAATAACGTCGTCAATGCCTTGGGAACCAACCAAACTTTGCCGGTCATTCTTGCGGCTTGGGCCATCCCCATCGTGGCGCTCGCACTGAGCAATGCAGCATTGCTTCATATGGAGGAAGGGTAGAGTCAGCTTTTCTCCATTCTCTTATATCGTCATGCCCCCTTAGCGCGGATGCTCCGCAGGCATAACAATTGTTAGTCATTCCCGTGTACGCGGGAATCTGTCGTCGTTATGGCTGGAACGACAGAGGACAGAAAATCTATGACGATCATTATAGAAACCGCCGCCCAAGGGCGAGCCTTATCGCCGCACGGCGCGGAAAGGACTTTTTTGCGACCTTGCCGTTCCCAGGAACCGCCGATGCCCCACTTGTCAACAACTAGGCGCGCGACATGCTTTGCAAGACGTTGCGGCCAGACTCAACGATTGTCCGGGATAACGCGCCTTTTTGTAAAATTCTGTGGCCACCTCATCGCAGCGGTTATATTTTGAACGTCATTATTTTGGCTCAGAAATTTCCAGTCCTTGAAAACGAGCGGCACTCCTGACATCGAAATCTCCATCAAAACCAAAGCGTCATACCGAAGAGAACCGTTGCGCTGTAGTACAGGCCTGCCAAAATAAAGACTATACCTGTCCCTTTTCTCGCCCAACGCTCAAACAGCGTAATCTTATTGAAGGCACGCGCAACTTTATTTGCACCCAGTGCGATCAAAAAGGCAAACAGAAGAACTGGAAATCCCGTTCCGATACCATAGATGAGAGGAAGTCCGATGCCGTCGGCCCGCTTCACAGCCATGGGGATCAGACTTCCGAAAAACAGCGCAGCCGATGTCGGGCAAAGAGACAACGCGAATAAAACGCCAAGCACGAAAGAGCCCAGGAGACCCATTTTTTCAATCTTCAGCCGAATGGTCTCGGAAAGCCCCCCGTTTCCTGTTGGAAGCGTTATGAGCCCGATCAGCACCAGGCCGACAAGGATCATGAGCGGCCCCATTGCCAAATCCATATACTTCTGAAGGATGTGCGACAAAGTTGGGGCTGAGAGTAAGCTGGAGACCAACACCATGCCCATAGAGGCATAGGCAAGTGCCCTGCCAAATGTGTACAAAAGCCCCGCAAGAAAGACCGCCTTTGGATTTCCCACACGGTTTCCTACAAAGGAGATCGCAGCTATATTGGTCGTAAGCGGGCAAGGGCTTATCGATGTAAGGATGCCGAGCCAAAAGGCATAACCAGCGAGGGCTGCGGCGTTTTCCATCTATTGCGCCTTGTCGAGGAGTGCCGCCGTTTCAGCCTGTATATACTTTACAAAGTCGTCGTGATTGCCCACGCGCTGCCAGATTTCGTCAAGGCGCTTCCAGTGCTTTCCGTCGGCGCTGGCGACTACAACGGACCTTGTGGTTAGTTGAAAGTCCTTTACAAAATGCTCGTTTTCGGACTTGTCTATGTTGATTACGGCTAGCCTAAGCGTTCCATCGGCCAACTCTTTGGCAAAACCGGATTGAAGGGCTTCCGTTGTATAGGCCTCAAACTTCCGGCACGTGGGGCAGCGGAAGTTACCGTGGAAATAGTACGCAATAACTTTGGGTCCGGTAGCTTCCGCTTTTGGAACGCCAATAAAGGACAAGGAAAAGAGCATCAGAACGATCAGGATTTTCTTCATGAATCACACCTCTGTAAGAATATCTTTGAGTTCGTTCAGAGCTGGAACCTTCCCAACGCATTTGACCTTGCCATCGACGACAAGCGCCGGAGTTGCCATGACGCCGAAGCTCATTATCTTGGCAATGTCCGTAACTTTCTCGATTTCGCATGAAAGGTTCAGCTCTTCTGCCGCAGCAATTGTTCGCTCGCCAAGCGTTTTGCATTTGGAGCAACCCGTGCCGAGAATTTGAATCTTCATAACTTTCCTTTACGTAAACAGAGCGTTGAACAGGTAGCCGACAATCAAAATGCCGACCGCTACGATGCCGAAAAACACCGCCAGCAACTGCGGTTTTAGCACCTTTCGGAGAATGATCATTTCGGGAAGCGAAAGAGCAATCACCGCCATCATGAAGGCTAGTACAGTGCCAAGCGCAGCTCCCTTCTCCAACAGGGCCTCCGCGACGGGGATAATGCCCGCAGCATTCGAGTACATCGGAACCCCCAGAGCGACCACGGCGGGAACCGACCACCATGTGTCCTTGCTCATTAATGAGCCAAGGAGTTCCGAAGGGACGTATCCGTGAATGAAAGCCCCGATGCCTATGCCTGCGATCATCCAAGGCCAGACTTTACCAATAATGTCCTGAACGGCGTCAACTCCGGCCTCGATGCGGTCAATCGCGGTCATTTTTGCGCCATCTTGAAGAGGCGGCGCTACTTGTGTCTTCCGAACCCAGTCTTCAAGACCATTTTCGAGGTGCATCCGCCCGAGAACCAGCCCTGAGGCTATCGCAATTCCCAAGCCAAGCACTAGATAAGCCAAAGCAACTTTCCATCCCACAAGGCCGAAAAGAAGCCCAAGAGCAACTTCGTTAATCATGGGGGCTGAGATAAGGAAGGAAAAGGTGATTCCAAGAGGAACCCCGGCAGACAAAAACCCGATGAACAACGGGACAGCCGAACATGAGCAAAAAGGCGTGACAACGCCTAAAAGCGCAGCTGCGACGTTCCCCAGTCCTTCGCGGTTTCCAGCCAGTAGGGCGCGCGTACGCTCCGGCGAAAAGAAGCTCCGCACGATCCCCATGAGGAAGACAACAAGGGTTAGCAGGAGAAAAACTTTCGGCGTATCATAAAGGAAGAAAAGAACCGCCTCATGAAGCTTGCCGCTTACGGGAATGGGCAAAACAGATACAGCCCATTCGGCAAAGGGGAGAAGCTGGCTATAGACAGCAGTCCACACGATAAGCCCAAAGATCGTTCCGCCGATCCATAAAGTTGTATTTCGAGATGCAGCTTTCGGTTTGCACCCGCATTCAGCGCAGCACTTCATGGCGTCTCCTTTTTTACCGCATCACACTTTTTGCCAGAGGCGAGGCAGCAGTCCTTTAAAAGGAACTTCGCCAAAGCATGGACTTGCGCCGATAGCGCATGATATACAATTTGGCGGCTGTTCCGCCGAACCTCAATCCCGGTTTTCCTCATCGCCCCCCCCTTCTTCAGGTGGGACTCTATAAATCACAGATTGCGGCTTTTGGAAATCCCCTTAAGTGTCAGTTCATCATGCCGTTGGTATCAGATGACAGGAAGATCATTCGCTTATGCCGAATCGCTTGGGAAATGCATTCCTCTTTTGTAAGATAATAGACAAATTATTGGGTATGCAAATAACGAGGGCTGTATGTGCTGGAGCGGTGAAGCGTCTGCGGCGTTGGCGACCGCTGGTTTTTGTGGTGTAGCATGGGCGGCTTATAAAAAAGAGCCCGTTTCTTTATGGATATGCTTGGGTTACTTCTCGCTTATGGAGCTGTTGCAGGCTTTTACCTATAGTGTCATTGACCAATGTGGTGCGGCGTCCAACCAGATAGCAACGCTTTTCGGTTATCTTCACATCAGTTTCCAGCCCTTCTTCATTAACGCCATATCGATGTATTTTGTGCCGAAAGGCATTAGTAAGCGCATCGCCCCCGCTGTGTATGCGTTTTGCTTTTTCTCGGCGATTTTTATGCTGTTGCAGTTGTACCCATTCGATTGGGCTGGGCATTGCACCGCCCCTCGCTCGCTATGTGGTCAAAAGCTCTGTTCCGTTCATGGAAACTGGCACATTGCTTGGCTTGTTCCCTTGAACGGCCTTTGTGAAAATCCCGATCTTTTCGGAATCCCCTGGCTCACGTGGATATACAAATATATGCTTGGGACTTTTCCAACATATGTTTTTGCGGGTTTTATGCTTCCGGTTCTTTATGGATCGTGGCGCTTCACTGTCTATCATATTCTTATGGGGCCTTTTCTGGCGGCTCTGTTGACCAACAATCTTAACGAGAGACCGGCGGTGTGGTGCCTGTTGTCAATTGGTTTGTTGTTGCTGGTTGTGAAAACGCCGCTGAGAAAAATTCTTTTCGTTCGGCAGTGGTTCCTCTGGCCGCAGCAGTGGGTGAAAACCGGTCGGCCAAGAGACTAAAGCGCGACGACTGCTTCTATTACCAACGGCTCTAAGTAATGATCTGTTCGATCTGGAGCCAAGATGGCAAGGCGATGGATTTGGTTTTGCCCAGGATGGCCAAAAGTTCGTTCCATGCGATGCAACAGGCGTCGACGATGTCATTACAGGTATCGCAGACTTTTGCTGCGGGGAAGTTTGGCCTGAGATATTCCCAGATATTCTTCTGAGCATTGAGCTCAGGAGAATAGGGAGGGAATCGAACCAAAGTAATGTTTTCTGGTACGCGTAGCATATTGTCCTCTTTGTGCCAGCCTGCACCATCGATAAGGACGACCGCATGTGCGTCCTGTTGCACATGTTTGCTGAGGGCCGGAGGATCAGGTTTCCGGAGTGTTCTGCGCCTGAAACAAAAATGGGCCCCTGCACAGGGGCCCACTTAAAGTGGCTCTTCAATGAGGAATTATATCAATCCATAATCCTTCAGTGCTGCTGCAAGCTTCTGTCTGTTGGCCTCTTCCATCCTTACCATCGGAAGCCGCAATTCCGGCGCATTGATCAGCTTCATCATAGCCATGGCTTCTTTAAGCGGCTGCGGATTGGATTCGATAAACAGGACCTTGAAAAGCGGATAAAGCTTGAAATGTATTTCGCGTGCCTTGGCAAAATCTCCCGCAAGCGCCGCACTAGTCATCTCCGACATCTCCTTCGGCACGACGTTGGAGGAGGTCGAAATCACACCCGTTCCACCTACAGCCATGCATGGCAAAGTCAGCCCGTCGTCGCCTGAGAGCATCGCAAATCCTTTGCGGCACATCCGCATGACCTGCGACATTTGATCCAAAGACCCGGAAGCTTCCTTCACGCCAACGATGTTTTTGCAGTCTTCGCTCAGCTTCGCCAGCGTCGCCGTCTCGACGTTAACTGCCGTGCGTCCCTGGATATTGTAGACGATGATAGGAAGAGGCGTTGCTTCTGCCACGGCGCGGAAATGCTCGTAAAGCCCTTTCTGCGTGGGCTTGTTGTAATAGGGACTGACGACCAGAAGCCCATTCGCGCCTTCCTTCTCAACGCGCTTGGCGTTCTCGATCACGTGCTTAGTGTTGTTAGTCCCGACCCCAGCATAAACAGGGACCTTTTTTTCGGCGGCCTCGACAATGTTTCTGACGACGGCGGAATGCTCTTCCTCGCTTAGCGTGGGCGCTTCGCCGGTTGTGCCACAGGCGATGATACCGTTTACGCCATTCTTAATCTGCCACTTTGTAAGTTCCCGGATCTTGGCTTCGTCAACCGCGCCGTTTTTGAATGGGGTGGCCAAGGCGGTCCAGGTACCTTCAAGGGTAGTCATAAATTCCTCCGTTTAGGTTGCAAAAACAGGCGCGAAAAATCAATGCGTGTCGCGATAATTCCACGCCCAAGGGCTTGGGTCAACAAGCACGAAAATATTCGAAGGCCGTCTATCCGTGCGAAAACATGCCGATATCGTCGCTCTGCTCTTCTTGGCGTTTAAGGAAGTAGGACGGATCCTCACTCCATGTGTGCAGGAGATCCTTAGCAATGGAAGGCGCCATCCTGTCAAAAGCCCCCAGTGCGACGGAAAGCTCGCGAGGATGAACGATTTGCTCTCCGGGGCGTCCACCTCTGGAGAGAAGGAACAGAGAAACGAATTCCGCCTTTTCGACGCCGATGGCGCGGCAGATGGCGGCAAGCCCACGTCCGCCAACTTCATCCATGATCGTGTCGATTAATGTCAAAGGCAAATGCGCAAGCTTCGCAAGCAGCATGTTAAATAACCGGAAGTGTCCCATGCGCAATACTTGCGGAAGGATTTGCGGCGTCAAAGCATTATGTTCGACAATCCATACCGCAACTTGGGACATCACGTCGTCGTTTGATCTTTCTTTGGCGTGTTCATCAAGGAAAACGCCGATAGTTTTTGCTAAAGCCTGGTCGATTTGTCCCGAGGTGATTCCGAAGCGGCCCATTACATGACGGCGCAAATCCTGCTCGACCCACCAGTAAAGTTTTAATGCGCAGTCTATCTTGATCTCGGGGCGAAAAAGAAGCGGTTTCCGCAATCCGGAGCTGTATCGAGCCGCGTCTGAAACAACTTCGACTGCGACAGAACTGAGATGAGCTCCAAGATTCTCGACAACAACCTGCATGACTCTCAAGTCGCCTGTTGTGACCAGAGCATCCGCTACAGCTTCGCTGATCTCAACGCGCATGGCGATTGCTTCAGCATGTTCTCTGCCTTTTCCCTCAACGATACGAACGAGATCGTCGTCAGAAAGAGCAGGTGATGCAACAAGAATAGGGCGAGCAATATCAATGGAATCCTGTGCAACATTGGCGGCGATCAGCCGAGGCATCTTCGAGAGGTCAACAAATTTTTTGACAAGATGGCTTCGCACCTGTGGAGAAGAGTTGAACATAAGTTGATTGATAAGCTCGTTAAGCTGCTCTTCTTCACGCATGGAAAGCTTAACATTGCCGGTCAAAAAAACATCGGCCAGCATGCCTGCAAGCTGAATGCGCGAAAGCTCGGTTCGCTCGCGGGCTAATGCAAGCATCTTCGGAAGACTTTCTTTAATCGACATAACCATCGCTACCATCCCTTACATCGCCGAAGACTTAAAAATTCAATCGCACGAAATAATTAAATGTTTGTTTATTGCGGTTGTGTAATAATATCGACTTGCCAACCGGAGCTCGTTAATGCAAATACCTTCGATTCCCCCCCCTGTTATCACCAACATGTTGCCTCAAGACATTGCGACAAAAGCTGTTTCTAGTCCGCAAGCTGTAGCGCCTTTGATCCAAACAGCAATCACGCCTACCCCCAAAGCTGAAAAATTCCTTGATGCTCGACGCGACCGGAGTTCGAAACAAAGTCGCGAAGAAAAAGGAAAGCTCACCGACGATGAAGACGAAAAGAAGGGCGGCCATTCCATCAACATGAGTATATAGATTATTCGGAATCATCGGTTCTCTTTTCCTTTTATTTCGCACAGGATCATCTCTTGATCCTATATTTCACATTATAGCCAATTTTTATGAAACTAAATACTTGATTTTTTTGGTAAAAAAGCATTTACCATGTTTGACTAAAGCATTTTCTCTGCTTTGTTAACGAAATCGTTCGAATAACGATTGAAAACCCTCCTTTTTTGAAAAAGAGAGGGATTCGATATTAACCATTTCCAGAAAAAAATTTCCTTATTTAAATTCAAATTATAAAAAAGAATGTGAAAAAAACAGCTCATCTATAATCATTGACTCATAACGGCTCTAATGATCGTTTTTTAAAGAGCAATAAGGACGTGTGGATATCCAGTTGATTTTCCTTCAATTCCATCGACCAGTAACTCGGAGTATTTAAAATCGTGCCCCAAAGCGCAACTCATGTTATTTTTTCGACTCACATCTTCGGCACAAGTCATCCCGGAAACCCATGACAGAAACAGAAAAACCTCTTCCCTCACCACAGCGCGCTTGTGAAAAAAGAAAGCCGTTTCTTTGGTTCCTCTCGGGCATCCTTTTGATGACAATCGCGGCCTTTCTCTGGTCTTTTAACCACGTAAAGATCGCGTCTTTTCTGCGCACCGATGCGCAAGAAGTCGCCAAGCTGAAACAGCGCGTCGATGCACTTGAGCGGCAGTTCAACGCCTTGGTGCAACTTGCGCCTGCTCAGCAAGCGCAAAACATGGCTGTCCCGCTGGACGACGAATTGAGAAAACTGAAGGAGATGGTCGAAAGCGTCGAGGGCCAGGAAATGCGAGCCGCGCATAAAGAGATTGCGGCGGCCTTTGCCTGTTGGGACTTGCGCGACGAAGCGCAACGTGGCGGATCGTTCGACGTGCAACTCGCCGCTCTGCGCGAAGCCTCGGATGATCCAAAGGTGGAAGAAATGGCGTTGCGTCTCGTGCCCTACGCCGCCGGAGGCACGCTAACCCTCCCTCAATTGCGCGAAGAGCTTCTGATCGCCGAGAAGAATGCGCCGTCGCCGTCTGAAGGAGAAACCAACTCCATCGTTGCGAAACTCAAGAAACTTCTCGAACCGCTCATTTCGGTAAAGCTCGTGCACGATCCGCGCTTTTCGGAAGTGGAAATTGCGCTTGAAAGGGGAGACGTCGCTGGATCGCTTGAAGCTCTTCGCGTTCTGCCGCAAGAGCTTCAACCGGGCCTCGATAAGCTCAAGAAGCACATGGAAGAACGCGCGGATCTCGATTCGACGATCAAGGCGCTAACGACGTATTTTATGACGGTGCCCGCGCAACGGAGCGCCTCATGATAGGCATTATCCGCTTCGTGCTCCAAATCACGGTTTTGGCGGTTCTTGCCTTTTGGCTTGCCGATTCTCCCGGAATTGCGCGGATCGAATGGCACGGCAGAGTCATCGAAACCTCTGCGGCGTTTCTGGCGATGGGAGCCGTTGCGCTCGCTTATATCCTGCATCTTCTTTTCCGCGTCTGGCATTTTCTGCGCCACGGGCCCGCTCTCTGGCGCATGCAACGCAAGCTCGACAAAATACGCTCGGGGCAAGAACAGTTGACCAAGGGCCTTGTCGCGATTGCGTCCGGAAATTCGTCCGAAGCAGGGCGCTTGGCGGTGGCTGCCCGCAAGAACATCGGCAACGGGGCCGCGGCCCAATGGCTTCAAGCGCAAGCCGCGCAATTGGCCGGAGACAGCCGCTCGGCTCAAGAAATTTTCCGCTCCCTTGCCTCAAGCGACGAAACCGCAATCCTTGGCTACCGAGGATTGATCTCCCAAGCCAAACGCGATGGTGACTGGGGCGAAATTGACCGGCTCCTGACCGAAATGAACCGGATCAAGCCTGTCCCGCCGTGGCTAAGTCTGATGCGCATGGAAAGCGCCGCGCGCCGCCGCCAATGGGAAGAAGCCGAATCCTCCCTCTCGCACGCAGCGTCGGCGCGGCTCATGGACACGGAATCGGGAAGGCGCGCCCGCGCTGCATTGCGCATTGCGGCATCTCGAACTGCCGCCATCGCGGGAAATGAGGACAGCGCGCTGCAAGCCGCCGAGCAGGCGGTCAAGCAAGCGCCCACCTGGCTTCCCGCGCAAATCAATCTGGTCGAAACGCTCTCAACGACAGGCCACAAGCGCGCTGCGACCCGGGCGATTGAGCGCGCATGGAAAACCAATCCCCATCCGCACCTCGCACAACTCCTGTTGCGGATGGCCGACACGCCGCTCGACGGCTTTAGGCAAACCGAGCGCCTTTGCCGCATCAACGAGTTAGCCGTCGAAAGCCGCCTGGCGCTCGCCGAGGCCGCGCTGGCCGCCGACGTCTGGGGCGAAGCGCGCCGCCAACTTACCGCAACTGTCAACGATGGCACGGCGACGCAAGGCGTCTACAAAATGCTCGTGCGTCTCGAACGCCTTGAACGTCGCGACGAGCGCGCCGCCACCCTCTGGTTCGCCAGAGCCTCCGAAGCTCCGCCAGACCCCGTTTGGCTCTGCCGCGTCTGCTGCGGTTCGCATGAAAACTGGGACCCGGTATGCGGCGACTGTGGATCTTTCGACAGCCTCGATTGGCGCAGCCCTGGCAAAAGCAGCAAAGCGCTTTCCTGCAAAAAGGACTTTCTCAGCGATGATTAACCCCGACGAGCTTGAACCCCAAACCACAAAACCAAAGCCGCGCGATTTGCAAGCCATGTCTATCCGCGAGCTTGAGGACTACATCGCATCGCTCGAAGAGGAAATCGCGCGCGCCACTGCGATGATCGTGCAAAAACAGGCCCACCGAAGCGACATCGAAGCGCTCTTCGGCAAGAAGGAATAAGTTCAGGAAGCACCATGGCAACCGTTATCCCCCTCGAAGCGCTCTCCAAGCGCAAAGAAACGTCCGCGCTCGAAAACCTGACAGCCTTGGTCGCAGAGGACATCGCCGCCGTCAATCAGTTGATCGTCCAGCGCATGGAAAGCCGGGTTGAAATGATCCCGCGCCTCGCAGGGCACATTATTGCCTCGGGAGGCAAACGGCTCCGTCCGCTCCTAACACTGGCCTCGACAAGGCTCTGCGGCTATCAAGGCCAGCGGCACCGCAAACTGGCCGCGAGCGTCGAATTCATCCACACCGCGACACTTTTGCACGACGACGTGGTGGACGAAAGCGAACTCCGCCGCGGCAACGCATCCGCAAACGCGCTCTTCGGCAACGAGGCAAGCGTGCTTGTCGGAGATTTCCTTTTCAGCCGCGCGTTCGAGCTTATGGTTGAGGATGGTTCTATCGATGTGCTCCGGATACTGGCTCACGCCTCGGCGGTCATTTCAGAAGGCGAAGTACATCAGCTCCTTACTTCCAATGACAGCGGAACGAGCGAGCAGGCTTATCTCGAAGTCGTGCGCGACAAAACGGCAGAGCTTTTCGCCGCGGCCTGCCGCATCGGCGCGGTCGTCGCCGGAAGGACGTCCTCCGAAGAAGAAGCCTTGCGCACTTTCGGCCTAAACCTTGGCATCGCATTCCAGATCGTTGACGACGTTCTTGACTACTCGGCCAAGCAGGAAAGGCTCGGCAAAACCGTCGGAACCGATCTTCGCGAAGGCAAGGTTACGCTGCCTGTGATTCTTGCGATCCACAGGGGCAACGAAGCAGAACGCGCGTTCTGGAAGCGCGCGCTGGACGACAGCAATCCGCGCGAAGGCGATTTCACCTATGCTCAAAACTTGCTTTTGAGGCATGGGGCTCTGCGGGATTCCATAGGCCGCGCTCGCCACTATGGCGCAATCGCGCGGGATGCTCTTGGCGTCTTTCCGGAATCGCCCATCAAGGACGCATTGCTTGATGTCGTCAATTTTACCATCGAACGAGAATACTGATCGGATAATCGTGCGCCTGGCCCTTTTCCAACCCGACATGCCTTCGAACGCCGGAACGATGATGCGCCTTTGCGCATGCCTCGGCGTCGGCATGGACATTGTCGAACCATGCGGCTTTCCTCTCGATGACGCTCGCCTCAGGCGTGCGGCGATGGACTACATCGACCATCTGGATTTTGTGCGCTACGCTTCATGGGAAAGTTTCGAGCCGCAAATCAAGCCGAGAAGACTTGTCCTTTTGACCACAAAGGCGGCGGTGGACTACGCCGAATTTTCGTTTCTTTCCAACGATGTGGTGATGGTGGGGCGAGAGAGTGCGGGCGTTCCTGATTTTGTCCATAAAAGAGCCGATGCGCGCCTTGTCATCCCTATCAAATCGCCCATGCGCTCTCTTAATGTCGCTATCAGCGCGGCGATTGCGCTTAGCGAGGCCCGGCGGCAAATGCTTGACGGCGGAGAGGAATAGAAATGCAAATCAAGGTGTTGTCGATAGTTCAAAAATCGAATCAATCTGTATGGAGTTTATTTACATAATATCCCATTGTTTTGTCTCGCAAATATCAAAGGCGTTCATACTTCCTTAAACGTTGTCTTTTATCCTGTAATCATCCCGAACCAAAAGGGTTCAAGAATTTCTCTTTAAGGAGGACACGAATGCGTAAGTTTCTAAGAAGCGAAAAGGGAGCGACGGCCATTGAATACGGTCTGATCGCGGCCCTCATAGCGGTCGTCATTATCGGCGCGCTAAGAACTTTGGGCGGAAACCTGTCCGATACCTTCAACTCGGTTGCCACCGAAGTTGCTCCGACCAACTAATCCCGCGCTTAGGTGCTATGAAGGGGTGCCGACTTTTATGTCGGCATTTCTTTTTTTGCCTATTCTTTGCCTTCCAAAGGCACGCCCTTGCTTTTCATAAGAGTGTAAGCGTCCTGATACCACTGGCTTCCGGGAAAATTATGCCCCAGGACAGCGGCATTCTTTTTTGCCTCAGCCACCATGCCCAAAGCGGAATAACATTCTACCAAGCGTTCTAACGCCTCGGGGACATGGCTTGTCGTCTGGTATTTGTCAATCACGGTCTTAAAACGTCCCACGGCAGCGATATAAAGATTCTGCCTGAGGTAATAGCGCCCAACCTCCATCTCCGCGCCTGCGAGGTGATCGTTGATTAGCGCAATTTTAAGCGCAGAGTCTCTTGAGAACTCGGTTTCGGGAAACCGCGCCAAGATATCCTGCAAGCCCTTCAACGCCTCTTTAGCGGCGGTCTGGTCGCGCCGTACATCCGAAATGCGCTCATAGTTGCATAGAGCCTTTAAATAATAAGCATAGGCGATATCTTTGTTCCCCGGATGGAGTTCGATGAATTTCGTCAGCGTATTGATCGCGTCGTCGTAATCCATATTGGCATGATACGCATAGGCTTCCATAAGCTGCGCGCGCGTCGCCCATTGCGAGTAGGGATGTTGTCTGTCCACCTCGGAGAACGCTTTGGCGGCAGCTTTGTATTCGCCGCGTTCCAGAGCGTCGGCGCCACGGTTATACAAAACATCAACAGGCTCGTCCGGCGGAAGGTCGGCTTCTTTGTCCGGCGCGGCGCAAGCAGAAAGCGCTCCCAAAAGAACAAGAACGGACAGGGGTTTAAAAGAAAAAGTGAAAAAAGAAAAGCGCATGGATTCAACCGAGGCTGTTGTTTCACCGCTTTATAGCATGGATTCCCGTTTATTGAGCAAGAGCTTCTGAAGATTCGGGAAGCGCTTCGCTTATGCGCCAAGCCTCGGGCGCATCGAACAAAGCCTTCAAGAGCTTGTTGTTCAGCGCGTGGCCGGTGCAGTGTCCTTGGAAATGCCCGCGAATGTTCATTCCAGTTAAAGCCATATCGCCGATGGCGTCGAGAAGCTTATGTCGGACGAACTCATCGCTGTAGCGAAGCCCCCCTTCGTTCAAAATCTCTTCGCCCTTGATGATGATCGAATTATCGAGCGACCCGCCGCGCGCAAGCCCAAGCTTCTGCAATTGATCGACTTCTTCAAAGAAGCCAAACGTTCGTGCCCGGCAGACTTCGGCTTTAAAAGAATCCGCCGATAGAAAAACATCATAGCTTTGCTTCTTGATCGGAGCGCGGTCAAAGTCGATGGTTACGCTGTACCGTACCGCACTGCAGGGAGTGAGACGCGCCATCTTCCCCTTATGCTGCACTTCGACAGGTTTTAAAATTTCAATTTCGCGCTTAGGCGCGCTTTGTTCGATGATCCCCGCCACTTCGATCAGAAACACGAACGCATCCGCGCTGCCGTCCATGACAGGAACTTCAGGCCCATCGATCTCGACCGTAACGTTATCAATGCCCCAAGCGGAGATCGCGGACATCAAATGCTCAATGGTGCCGACTTTGCCTCCGTGGTCGTTGCCAATAACCGTGCACATACGTGTATCGACAACATTATCCCATCGCGCCCTGATTCTGCGCGCGCCGTTCATAAGGTCGGTGCGAACGAAAACGATCCCGGTATTTTCATCGGCGGGGCACAAGCGCAAATTGACAGGGCTGCCCGTATGAACACCCACACCTGAACACTCGACTGCCTTCGCAAGAGTTTTTTGCATCGACGAGCGCGTGCGGCCAAAGAGCGTCGGCGGCAATGGACTTTCAGTGCAAACTCGTTGAGCGGCATCGAACATAGGCGCTTTTCCTGAAACGTGATAAAATGCAAATAACCAGCTTCGCATCGTAGATCTACGCCCCGGGCAAAGGTAACAAAAGACAAGCATTCTTACCGTTTGTTACGTTCGCGCCTCACGAGTTACATAAGGTTTCTTTTATACTCTTTGCGCGAGGCACAAGCCTGATTTGCCTTAAAAAAGCCTCTTAATATTCACAAATTCTTTACACTCCTTGATGCACTGTTATATATGATCTGAGTTTGAGGTGGTGAGGAGAACCCTATGTTTACTATAAAGAATTTTGGAAAAACCGCTTTGGTGCTTGGCTTGGTGGGATTGACGGGATGCTCGGATCTAACATCGACGGAACAGCGCATGCTGACAGGCGCTGCTGCAGGCACAGCTATCGGCGCTGCAGGGACAGTCATGACGGGCGGTTGTGTGGCATGCGGCGCTGCGATCGGCGGCGTGGTCGGTACGGGAACGGGCTACGTCATAGACCGAATGAAGAAGTCGAACTCGTCGAGATACTAATTTGACTGCAATCTAAAGGAAACGCCGCGCAAAAAACGCGATAGTTTCTTTTTCGTTTTCGCCAAGTTATAAGATGGCAGTATTTATTAATTTGTCGAGCCGTAATGCAGCGCATAGTCATCACCGGCCTCGGAGTCGTTTCTCCGATAGGCAACACTGTCGAAGCGTATAAATCCAATCTGTTCGAGGGCAGGGGCGGGATAGGTTTTCTCTCGTTTCCTTTTCGCGGACAGGATGTGCTCTTTCCCGCCGCCGAGGTCAAAGGCTTCAGGATCGAAGATGTCATCGAACCGAAAAAAGCTGCGCTTCTCGACCGTTTCTCTCAACTCGCGGTGGGCGCTGCCCGCCAAGCATTTGTGGATTCCGGACTGACTCTCAATTCCGAAGAAGCCGAACGCACCGCGACGATCATAGGCACAGGCGTTGGCGGTCAGAATACGCTTGAAGACTCCTATCACAAATTGCTTGATGAGGGTAGTTCGGGCCGCGTCCACCCTTTTACAATTCCGCGCCTCATGGTCAACGCGGCGGCAAGCCATATCAGCATGACCCTTGGCCTGACGGGACCCGGCTTTACGGTAGCAAGCGCATGCGCGTCCGCAATTCATGCGATGGGCGTGACAGTATCTATGCTTCGCTCAGGGTTGTTTGATCGCGCCATAACAGGCGGAGCGGAATCCTGCCTGACTTTTGGCACGCTGAAAGGCTGGGAAGCCTTGCGCGTGATGTCTCCCGACACATGCCGCCCGTTTTCGCTGGGCCGCGCGGGAATGGTCATAGGCGAGGGCGCCGCGATGTTCGTTCTTGAGACGGAGGAAGCCGCGAAAAAACGCGGCGCAAAAATCTATGCAGAATTTGCGGGTTTTGGCATGAGTTCCGACGCCAAGGACATCACGACGCCCGATGTTGGCGGAGCGTCACGGGCTGTCGCTAACTGCTTGCGCGACGCGGGTTTATCCCCGAACGATATCGATTACATCAACGCGCACGGCACGGGCACTCGCATCAATGATGTGACCGAAACGGCGGCTCTTAAAGTAGCTTTAGGCGAAAGAGCCACAAAAATCCCTGTATCGTCCAGCAAATCGCTCTTTGGCCATGCGCTTGGCGCAGCAGGAGCTTTGGAAATGCTCGCGACCATCCTTGCGGTCCGCGAAAACGTCGCACCTCCGACGATCAATTATCAGGAGCCGGACCCCGAATGCGACATCGACTGCGTTCCGAACCAAGCGAAGCCCATAAATATCGATGTCGCTCTCAACAACTCCTTCGCCTTCGGTGGACTCAACGCTTCCGTCGCGGTGCGGAAATATAAGGGTTAAATAGCGTACCCTATCTTTTCATTGCCGTTCGTAAAAAATCCTCTGCCTCGGGGGAATTCCAATCCGTCGCGCCTTCAATACGCGCCACTTCTTTTCCTGCCGGGTCAATCAGTATGCTTGAAGGAACTCCGCTCAGTTTGTATGCCGATGGAGCACGTCCTGCCGCATCCATCAAGACCGGGAGGCGTGAAATTTTCAGCGAATTGTAAAAGACTTGCACGCTTGCATCGTCGTGATCTTCGGAAACGGGCAGAACGACAAGCGTTTGCGGATCGAATCTTCCCTGTAATAAATCGAGCGATGGAAGCTCTTTTACGCAATGCGCGCACCACGTCGCCCAAACATGCAAAAGCACATACCGCCCTTTGTAATCCGCAAGAGCGCGTTGGCCTCCGTCGGCATCGTGGAAGACGAGGGGCGGGGCCGCGCGCGGAGATCTGGCATAGCTGATCATGCCGATAGGCGCGCTTGAAGCTTGAGCCGATACGCCCAAGCCCCACCATAGCAAAAAGCCGATGGCGACGGTTTTAAGGATGTTACTTTTTCCCGAACTCCAGCCCGAAGGTCTTATAGAAATCCGGATTCTCCTGCCATTTCTCATCGACTTTGACCTCGAGGAAAAGGTGAACTTTTCGGTCGAACAGCTTTGCAAGAGCGACGCGGGCTTTTTCTCCGATGGATTTAATGCGCGCGCCGCCTTTTCCCAGAACAATCGGCCGGTGGCTTTCCCGCATGACCAGAATCGTCTGACGAACGACCAGCGAACCGTCGCGCTTTTCCTCAAGACTTTCAGGAACCACGGCGGCAGCATAGGGAAGTTCCTGCTGGAGCTGGAAATAAAGCTGTTCACGCGTCATTTCAGAGGCAAGAACCCCCGATGGAAGATCGCTGACCTGATCCTCCGCAAAGAACCATGGGCTTTCGGGCATAAGCTTCTTGAGATTGTCTTTCACATCGTCAACGCCGTCACCGGTAAGCGCCGAGATCATAAAGATGTCAGAAAAAACGCCCGTGTCGTTGAACGACTTCGCCAGAGGCAAAAGTCGTGCCGGAGCCATTGCATCGACCTTGTTGAGAGCGAGAATAACGGAGCGTTTCCTGTTCTTGAATTCCTTGACAATCGGTTCGACGTTCTCAAAGGCGTTGCGCCCCGACGCATCGACAATCAAAACAATGGCGTCGGCATCCTCAAGGCTGTTCCATGCGGCTTGAATCATCGAACGATCAAGCCGCCGCTTTGGCTCGAAGATACCCGGCGTATCGATAAATCCGATCTGGACTTCGTCCTCGGTCATAATCCCAAGCGTGCGAATGCGTGTGGTCTGGGCTTTGGGGCTGACGATCGAGACCTTATGTCCCACCAGCCTGTTCAGAAGCGTAGACTTCCCCGCATTCGGCGCGCCAAGAATGGCGACAAATCCTGCCCGCGACGACTTCTTTACGGACTGTTTCTTCGAAGGCTCTTTTTTCTTTGCGGTCATGGTTATTTCTTAAACACAATTTCAAGAAGCTTTGCTGCCGCAGCCTTTTGAGCCGCGCGTTTCGAATTCCCCTCGGCCTCCATGGGCGGAAATCCTTTTACGCTTGCCTCGACGACAAATTTAGGCGCATGCGCAGGACCCGAGTTTTCGATTACGCGATAGGTCGGCAAAGGAAGGCTTTGTCCCTGCGCCCATTCCTGAAGCGTGGTTTTCGGGTCCGCCGGAGCTTCGGAAACGGCAATATCGCGCTGCCAGTAAGCATGAATGAACTTGCGAGCCGCTTCGAACCCGCCATCCAGGTATAAAGCGCCGATCACCGCCTCCATCGCGTCGGGCAGGGTGGCGAGGTTCTTCCTTGCGGCCTGTGCGTCTTCGCCATGCGCCAATCGCACGAATTTCGCGAGTCCAATGTCGATTGCCACCGCGCGCAAGGCGTCGCGGTTCACCAAGGCTGCATGGCGTTTGGCCATCTCGCCTTCGTTTGCGTTGGGGTAGGTCTCATAAAGCCATTCGGCAATGGCAAGCCCCAAGACCCGGTCGCCCAAAAATTCCAGCCTTTCGTAGGGCGCGCCTTTTTTTCTCTGACGCGCCCCCGCAAGGGAGGGATGCGTAAGCGCGTCTTCCAACAGACGTAGAGATGCAAAAGTATGGCCAAGTTTTTCGGCCAATGCGGTAGGGTTCGGTTTTTCTTGAACAAGCGCCATCGTTAATTGATCTTCATAAAAAGCCTCGACCACCTGACGGACCAAGGCCAAGTCCAGAATTCCCAGAAGCGCGTATGTTCGTCGATTGAGAAGAATAGAAGTTCGGCTTTCCCCACAAGGTTCTCTTCAGGAACGAAGCCGACATTTTTTGTGCGGCTATCCTGAGAGTTATCCCTGTTGTCGCCCATAAAGAAGTAATGGTGCGGAGGAACGATAAACACGTCGGTGTTATCCAACGGCATGTTATCGCCCATCTCCCGGATAATATGTGACCCGTTTTGGGGCAAATGTTCCGTATAGTCTACGGCATCGGGAGGTGGGATAGTGTACTCTTCTTCGGCAAGAGAAGGCATCCTTTCGCGTTCGACGGGACTCCCGTTGATATAAAGAAGGCCTTTTCTTACCTGGATAGTATCCCCCGGAAGCCCAATCAGCCGTTTTATATAGTCCACGGAAGGATCTTTCGGCCACTTGAAGACAATAATATCTCCCCGTTTTGGTGGGCTGCCCCCGATACGCCCCGAAAATGGAATAAACCCTAAGAATGTCCCTCGCGACCCATATCCATACGAGAATTTTGACACAAACAGGAAATCTCCGACGAGGAGATTGGGGATCATGGATCCTGAAGGGATGTTGAAGGGCTCGTAGGCAAAAGTCCGGACGACAAGCGCAATTAGCAGCGCAAGGATGATCATGCGCAAGGTCTCTTTATTGTTTTCAGCCTTCGAGGGCTCTTGCATTGTTGTAGATTTATCAGTTTCGGTCATTAGGTCATGTCCGGAAAATAGAGAATACGAAGCCGCAGTAAAGGATTGCTGGACAGGGAAGTCAACCATAGTATCAAAAGCCTTACCATGAGTATCTTCTCACTAAATTTCTTCAAAATTTTGATTGCATTATGGCGGTGCAAACGAAAAAATTCCAGAAGACTGGTTTCCAAAAGGAAAGATTATTTTGCAAATTAATAGTATTTAGAAACATTATTACTCATCATCTTTTTCCTTTCCTGATTGTGCTATTAACAAAAAATTCATTTATTTCAAAAGCAAATACCAAAAACGACGCACTCCTTACCTAAAAAAGGCAACAGAATTCGCCAAAAGGCAGCAAAATGGACATTGACAGAAAGGCTTCTTACCGACACCCTTCGCGCCAAGATATTAACGGAAACCAGCAAAAGGTACGTCTTGCTGAAATCTCCACTAGGTTTGGTGCGCGCGGATTCTTTGTGCACCGTGTCAGTTTTTCGGATGCTTGCGGTAAGTGCTTTAGCCCTCAGCGTGGGGCTTAGCGGACATTACTGGAAGCGTCAGGCTGCCGTCCTTACGGCTAGCGCGGTGCCTGCGGTTCAAAACGCGGTCCGCGCCGTCGAAACATCTGTGCCTGGGCAAGCCGTCGCTAAAGTAAATAAAGCAGTGGCTCAGGTGATTGTACCACCTGAATCCGTGACTCGCGAGGCGGAAGTTGCGGAGGGCCAGAACTTTTCCGAAATGCTTGGCGATGCTGGCGTGGCGGACGCCGACGCGATGGCGGCCATGAATGCTGTGGCCAAAGTGTTCAATATGCAAAAGCTTCGCGCTGGGCAGGATGTAACGTTAACATTCAGTCGCACCCCGACGGACGAAACCTTCACCAGCGCCGTTTTCCAACCCGAAGACACTAAGGAAATAACAGTAACGCGCCAAGCAGACGGTGCGTATGTTGCAAACATCAAGATGATCCCCATTATCCGCGAGCGCCTTGCCTCAGAGGGGAAAATCCGTTCCAGCGTCTTTGAAGCGGGAGATCGTGCAGGAGTGCCCCGCGCGGTTATGGCTGCGATGATCCGCGTCTATGCGCACAGCATTGATTTCCAGCGTGACATCCATCCTGGCGATACGTTTGAAATCCTCTACGATCAGCCTAAGACGGTTCATGGTAAGCCAGTAGGCGAGGGCGCGATTATATATGCTGCTATGCGCATCGGTGGCGAGGTCAAGCCGATCTATCGCGTCACCTTCATCGACAAGACAGTTGATTATTTTGACGCCGCTGGCCGCAGCGTCCGTCGGGCCCTTTTGCGCACGCCCGTTGCTGCTGCCCACGTAACATCAGGTTTTGGCATGCGCATGCATCCTTTACTCGGATACAGCAAAATGCATAAAGGAGTCGATTTCGGCGCGTCGACGGGCACACCTATTTTTGCTGCCGGTTCAGGCATCGTCGAGAAAATCGGCTTTAAAGGCGGTTTTGGCCGTTATATCCTTATCAAGCACTCGAATGGTATGGAAACGGCGTACGGGCACATGAGCCGCTTCAACACGCGCCTGTATCGAGGCGCGCGCGTCAATCAGGGCGAGGTTATCGCTTACGTCGGCAGTTCAGGCCGTTCGACAGGGCCCCATTTGCACTTCGAAGTCCACCAAAACGGTCGTCAGGTCAATCCGCTGAGTATCAAGATGCCGGTGGGCCGCGTTCTTGAAGGAGCTCAGCTCGCCCAGTTCAAAAGTGGCCAGGCGCATATATATGAAGAATACGCGAGCCTGATAAAGAAGAAGGATTCTTCGCAGCCGCAACCCTTAAAGGTCTCGGCGACTACGCCTTCGACAGTTACCAAGTAAACCCACGTTCTTTTCCGAAAGCCCGCACTGTCTCGTGGAGCGTTGCTCATCTGTTTGTTCAGGCTTGGGCAATAAGCTGTTGAATTAAAAAGAACCTAAGTCCGATGTTGTGCTTTCTTCTCCCTCCGCCGCTGGGACGAAGTCTGAATTCTCATTGATTCCCGGTACTTGGCGACGGTTCTTCGCGCAATGTCTATGCCTTCGCCACGGAGACGCATCGAGAGGTGATCGTCCGAAAGGATCGACATGGGGTCCTCAGCGTCTATTAACGCACGGATGCGAGCTCTTACCGCTTCCGAGGACATATCCGCCCCACCGTCGCTTCGCGCGAGCGCCGTTGTGAAGAAATACTTGAGTTCAAAAATGCCGCGTGGAGTTGCGATGTACTTGTGCTGGGTCACCCGACTTACGGTGGACTCATGCATATCCACGGCTTCGGCAATATCCCTAAGGATTAAAGGCTTAAGGTGGTGGACTCCCTTGGTGAAGAAGGCGTTTTGCTGCCTGACGATCTCGGTCGAGACTTTAAGAATGGTCACGGCACGTTGATGCATGGCCTTGATTAGCCAGTTAGCCTGTTGCCAATGATCGGCGATGAACTCTTTCTCGGCCTTCGTCGAAGCCACCGCTTGAATTCTTGAATAATAACGTTCGTTGGCAAGAACGCGGGGCAGGGTATCCGTATTCAGTTCCACGTGCCAGCCAGCGCCGGGTTGCGAACGCAAAAAAACATCGGGAACAATAGGCTGAACCAGTTCAGCCCCGAATGCAGTCGCGGGTTTTGGGTTAAGACGGCGGATTTCAGCGATCATATCGGTGAGGTCTTCTGCGCTTACATTACAGATGCGCATAAGCGCTGTGTTTTCGCGTCTTGCCAGCAAATCCAGATGTTGCAGAAGCAGCCCCATGGCGGGGTCCAACCGTCCCTTTTCATGGAGCTGAAGCGCCAGGCATTCATGAAGCGACCGCGCGAAGATACCGCATGGATCGAACCGTTGGAGCCGCCCGATGACAGACTCGAGATCCGCCTGTGAAACCCTCAGCCGACCGCATAGGAAATCGAGGCCCGCCGGAAGGTACCCCGCTTCGTCCAAAAGCTCCACAAGCGAGGCCGCCACCATACGTTCGGCAGGTTTTTGGAAATCGACATTGATCTGCTCAAAGAGGTGTGTCCTCAGGCTCGGTTTTACAGCGACGTTGTTGGCGGCAAGAAAGTCGTCATCGTTGGACGAGCCCGTCCCTTGAGAACGAAAACTCCCAAGCCCGTCGCTCCAACTGTCATCCCCATCGCTCGGAACATACTCGCTGCCAAACTCCGGTTCGGAAGGGGAAGCTTTTACCTCCCCCTCCGGTGCAGAATTTGCCTCCACCGCCGTAAGTCCGGAAAATTCCGTGCGTTCCAAAAGAGGGTTTTTTTCAAGTTCCTGCTCGACATAATCGCCAAGCTCAAGATTGGTCAATTGCAGCAGCTTGATTGCCTGCTGCAATTGAGGCGTCATAATAAGGGTTTGGCTTTGCCGGGTGTCGAGGCGCTGAGAGAGAGTCATAAGGGGGAGGCTAAGAGGAGAACCTTAACGAATCATTGAGATTTTACATCTTGGCACTTTTTTTGCATATCTTTTTGTTGGCGAGGCCTCCTCTTCTCCCAGCTTTTAAAGCTTGAGGCTGTCGTTCCTTTGCAAAACCAAGATTTTCCCTTGCATTTTTGGTCTGGAACGCTAATCTCTTTCCTTGTCATAGGGACAAGAGGGGAGGTGGGCCAAAAGCCCGCCTTTTTTGTTGCTTGTGCCAATGTTTTTTTTCTTGCGGGGATGGGCAGTAAGAACGCGAATGTCGAAGGCGGTAGAAAAGAAGATAGCGGGTCTGATCTCGGGCGACCTCGAAGCCTCGGGCTATGACCTCGTGCGCGTGCAGATCACCGGAGACGCAAAATACGCGACGCTCCAGATTATGGCCGAGCGCAAGGACGGCAAGGGTATGACGGTGGATGATTGCGCCTCGATTAGCGAAAAAGTCTCGCCGCTTATCGAAGCCGATCCCGAGTTGACTGAGCGCTACGGCCTTGAAGTCAGTTCTCCCGGCATTGACCGTCCGCTGGTGAAGCTTAAGGATTTTGAGCGTTTCAAAGGCTACCTCGCAAAGGTGGAAGTGAAAATCCCGGTTAGCGGCCAACGTCGCTTTCAGGGCCAGATTGGGAAAATCTCGGGAGAGGAGATAGAACTTATCGCCGATAAGTCTGTTGTGAACATTTCCTTTGAGAATATTGACCGCGCCAAGCTGGTGTTGACTGACGAGTTGTTGAAAGCCGCTGCAAGCGGCCAAGAAGGTTAAGGTAAAGAGAGGAGAGGTAAAATGGAATTGCTGCAGGTTGCCGAAGTCGTGTCCCGCGAAAAAGGAATCGAGCGCGACGAAGTATTGAATGCGATGGAGCAAGCCATCCAGAAGGCGGGGCGCGCCAAATATGGGCACGAGAACGACATCCGTGCGGAAATCGATCGCAAGACGGGCGAAGTGAAGTTGCAGCGCTGGCTTCAAGTTGCCGACCCGATTGAAAATGAATTTACCCAAATCTCGGTGAAGGCCGCGAAAAAGACGAAACCCGATGCTCAGGTAGGCGATTACATTGTTGACGACCTTCCCCCAATTGAAATGGGCCGCATCGCGGCGCAGACGGCAAAGCAGGTTATCGTGCAGAAGGTGCGCGAGGCCGAGCGCCATCGCCAGTTCGAGGAATTTAAGGACCGCATGGGCGAAGTCGTCAGTGGCATCGTCAAGCGCGTGGAATACGGAAACATTACTATCGACCTTGGCCGCGCCGAGGCGATGCTCCGACGCGATGAAAGCTTGCCGCGCGAGCATTTTAAAAATGGCGACCGTGTTCGCGCTTATATTTGCGACGTGCGCGAAGAGCAGCGCGGCCCGCAGATTTTCTTGTCGCGTACGCATCCATTGTTCATGGCGAAGTTATTTACGCAGGAGGTTCCGGAAATTTATGACGGCGTGATTGAAATCAAGGCTGTCGCGCGCGATCCCGGAAGCCGCGCGAAGATCGCCGTGGTGTCGAACGACAGCAGCATCGATCCGGTCGGCGCGTGCGTCGGCATGCGCGGCAGCCGCGTTCAGGCGGTTGTCGGCGAACTGCAAGGCGAAAAAATCGACATTATTCCGTGGTCGTCCGATCCCGCGACGTTCGTGGTCAATGCGTTGGCCCCGGCGGAAGTCGCCAAGGTCGTGCTCGACGAGGAAAACAACCGCATGGATGTTGTCGTTCCCGATGAACAGCTTTCCCTCGCCATAGGTCGCCGCGGACAAAACGTTCGCTTGGCATCTATGCTGACCGGCTGGGACATCGACATTTTGACCGAGAAGGAAGAATCCGATCGCCGCCAGCAGGAACTTTCGACACGCACGGCGTTGTTCACTGAGGCTCTGGCCGTGGATGACGTGATCGCCCATCTTCTTGTGACCGAAGGCTTCACAAAGGTTGAGCAGATTGCAGACACGCCCGTTGACGAACTGGCCGAGATCGAAGGCTTCGATGCCGAGGTCGCCGGAGAGCTTCAGGAGCGCGCTCGCAACTGGCTTGCAGAAAATGCGGCGAAGCTGGAAGCTCAGCGCAAGGAAATCGGTGTGGCTGATGAAGTCGTGTCTCTCGAAGGCCTGACGGGCGAAATGGCGGTTAAGCTGGGTGAAAAAGGCGTCAAAACCCTTGACGACGTGGCCGACCTTGCGAGCGACGAACTTCGTGAGATCGTAGGTCCCGATGAATTGACGGAAAGCAAAGCTAACGAGATCATCATGGCTGCTCGAGCCCATTGGTTCTCCGAAGCCGAAGCTCCTCAGTCGTAAATGAGGTACGAAAGGACCAATGAAAGCGACTTTAAAGCGAACTCGGAACGACAGGTCCGCCTCGGGAGCAACGGCTCCCGACGGCGCGCGCCGTTGCCTTGTGACGGGCGAGCTAAAGCCGCGCGCGGAACTGATCCGCTTTGTCATTGGGCCTGAAAGCGCGGTCGTTCCCGACTTGCCCGAAAACCTGCCGGGCCACGGCCTGTGGGTGACGGCCTCGCGTGACGCTATTGGCGCTGCCGCCAAAAAGAACCTGTTCGCCAAAGCCGCGCAAGCTTCCGCGCGTCCGTCCGCCACGCTTGCGGAGGACGTGACAAAGCTGCTGCGCAAGAGATGCCTTGATTTTATGGGCCTCGCCAAAGGAGCGGGAATAGCGGTTCTTGGCGAAACTCAGACCGAGGCGGCATTGCGTTGCGGAAAAATCACCTTATATCTACATGCAGCCGATGCCTCTCGATTGCTCGATAACGGGAAATTGGCGCCGGAATGTGGTATTTTCTCCCGAGAGGAATTAGGCGCGGCTTTTGGGTTTGGCCAGATTGTGTACGCGGGGCTCGGACCCCACAGATTAGCTGAAAAATTAAAGATGGAAATCAACCGCCTCCGACTTATGATGGTCGATTGAGGGAAGGAACGAAGAACAAGATGACGGAAGAAAAGAAAAAAACGGTATTGAGCCTCGGCAATCGGCCCAAGCTGGAGCTGAAAAAGCCAGTTACGTCCGGCGGAGCGTCCGAAACGGTGCGCCAGAGCTTTTCGCATGGCCGATCAAAAGCGGTCGTGGTCGAAGCGAAGAAGCCGATCAAGCGCGGAGAAAGCGACGCTGTGAAGAGCGTCCAACCGAAAACAGGAACAAGCGTCAGCAAAAGCGGCCGCTCGACCAGCGCGGTTTTGCACACGCTAACAAGCGAGGAACGCGAAGCGCGCGCTCGCGCGCTCCGTGGCGCTGCGACCGAAACCCCTCGCGCCGAACCGGAATATTTCCAAGCCGAAGTCGTCCGTCCCCCCGAGCCGGAAACGCCTTCCACGCCATTGGGCCGCGACGCGCTTCGCCAACGCGAGCTTGAGGAAATGCGCCGCATCCAGGAGCAGGAAAAAGCCGAAAGCGCCCGCAAGAAACAGGAAGACGAAACTCGCCAGCGCGACCTGCAAGCCTCGCGCCGGGGCACAGCCTCGACCGCCGAAGATCGGGGCCGCAGCGCCACGGCGCGTCCCGGCGAAAGTCTGTCGGGCCGTCCAGGCCGCACGCCCGTCGCTCGCGAGGAGGAGGACGAAGGCACGCGCCGCAAACCCGGCAGAGCCACGCTCGTTCCGCGCCGGGGCATGGGCGATGAACGCCGCAGTAGCCACAAAGTTAATGTCTCTCAGGCGCTTTCCGACGATGAAGGCACGGGCCGCCGCCGTTCGGTGGCGTCAATGCGCCGTCGCGCCGAGCGCCACCGCCGCGAAGCAATGGAGCAAACTCATGCCGAGCCGACGAAAGTCACGCGCGATGTGACGATTCCCGAAGCCATCTCGGTTCAGGAACTTGCGAACCGCATGGCCGAGCGTGGGGTTGATGTCATCAAGATTCTTATGAAGCTCGGCGTCATGGCGACGATTACGCAGACAATCGATGCCGACACGGCGGAACTGGTTGCGACCGAGTTCGGCCATCGCGTGCACCGGGTGCAGGAATCCGATATCGAAGCCGGTCTCGGTGGAATTGAAGACACGTCCGAAAACCTGAAAGCCCGTCCTCCTGTGGTCACTGTTATGGGCCATGTAGATCACGGCAAAACATCATTGCTTGACGCGCTGCGTCATGCGGACGTCGTGGCGGGTGAGGCGGGAGGCATCACGCAACACATCGGTGCGTATCAGGTCGTTCTGCCCGAACAGTCCCATGGCTTTGACCGCGTAACGTTCATCGATACTCCGGGCCACGCGGCGTTTACAGAAATGCGATCGCGCGGCGCGCAGATCACAGACATTGTGGTTCTGGTCGTCGCCGCTGACGACGGCATCAAGCCGCAAACCATCGAAGCGATCCGCCACGCGAAAGCGGCGGAAGTCCCGATTGTCGTCGCTATCAACAAGATGGATCTTCCCAGCGCAAACCCCAGTCGCGTGCGCCAAGAGTTGCTCCAGCATGACGTGCAAGTCGAAGAAATGGGCGGCGAAGTGCTTTCGGTCGAAATTTCGGCCAAGACGAAGATGGGCCTCGACAAGCTTCTTGATGCCATTCTGCTGCAAGCTGAAATACTCGATCTTAAGGCGAACCCCGACCGCACGGCGGAAGGCGCCGTTGTTGAAGCCAAGCTCGAAAAGGGCAGGGGCTCGGTCGCGACGGTGTTGGTCAAGCGCGGAACGCTCAAAGTGGGCGACATTTTCGTGGCGGGCAGCGAATGGGGCAAGGTCCGGGCGCTCATCGACGACCATGGAAAGAACGTGGTTTCCGCAGTGCCGTCGATGCCGGTCGAAGTCTTGGGTCTCAACAGCACGCCAAGCGCGGGCGACGAATTACTGGTCGTTCCCGATGAAGCCAAGGCTCGCGAAATTGCCGAATTCCGCCTGCGCCGTAAACGCGCGAAAGCGGCCGCTGCCTCGACGCCGCGCGGCAATTTTGAGCAAATGATGCAGAACATCAAGGCTGGCCAGATCAAGGAACTTGCCGTCCTCATCAAGGGTGACGTGCACGGCTCTGTCGAAGCGATCAAGAATGCGCTCGTGAAGCTGACGGACGAAAACACCGAAGTGAAGGTGCATGTTCTGGACGCTGCCGTCGGGGGCATTACCGAGTCGGACGTGACTCTTGCAAAAGCGTCCAACGCGATGATTATCGGCTTCAACGTCCGCGCCAATGCGCAAGCCCGCGAAATGGCCAAGCGCGATGCGGTCGAGTTGCGTTATTACTCGATCATCTACAACGTAATCGACGATGTGAAGCAGGCCCTTTCGGGCATGCTGGCTCCGACGTTGCGCGAGAAGTTCCTTGGCAACGCCGAAATCCTTCAGGTGTTCAACATCAGCAAAGTCGGCAAAGTTGCGGGCTGCAAGGTCACTGAAGGCATCGTTAAGCGCGGCGCGAAGGTGCGCCTGTTGCGTGACAATGTCGTGATCCACGAAGGCTCGCTCAAGACGCTCAAGCGCATGAAGGACGAAGTCAAGGAAGTCCGCGAAGGTTTCGAATGCGGCATGGCCTTCGAGAACTACGACAACCTCCAGCCCGGTGACAGCATTGAGTGCTTCGAAGTCGAAGAGATCGCAAGGCAGCTTTAATAGTCGAGCGGCATCTTAACCCATAAACTTAAAACCTTCAGAAGCTATGAGGTAATCCTCCTGAGGTAGGTATTGGGCGATAGCTAATAGATCGAATTTAGGCCAGCGCCTTAATCCCTGTTGTTAGGGCTAATATATTTTAACCCTAAGCGGTTCTTTTTGTTGGCTCTTTTGCAGAGTTGGTGGGTGAATTTTGGTAATTTTGGGGATTTTTACAGTTCCGGCAAGCTCATTGTCAGGATTTTGAGTTTGAGATATTCCTCGTCGCGGAGGCCGAAGGCGCGGCGCT
>JAQVZU010000081.1 GCA_028708035.1 Alphaproteobacteria bacterium | reverse complement strand
CTTTTGCACCATACGATGTCATTAAGAATCCAAAAACCCAAATTCTGCAAAATCGCCCCGACGCGGAATATATTATGATAACTGCCAATCACCCAAAGGCAGCCGTTAGGCTTCAACACACGCTTTGCAGCCGAAAGCCATTCGCAAGTGAACTGGTCGTAAGCCGCGAAATCAGCAAATTTATCCCAATCGTCATCGACCGCATCGACCTGCGAATGATCCGGGCGCAGTAGGTCACCACCTAGTTGCAGATTGTATGGCGGGTCCGCGAATACAGCATCAACGGATTGTGGGGGGAGTTCGTTCATAAGACGGATGCTGTCGCCGATCAGAATGCGATCAACAGGCAGGCTGAAGGCTGCGGGCGCATTTGAGGCTTTTTTTATGGAGCGGGACATGGAGTGCATCCTCGTTGAGAGAGCTTAATAACTGGTAAAGAGTCTGTTGAATCATCCTGTTAAGAAGCCTGTTTACTTAATCCCGCATATTGTTTTTATGCAACCCAACTATTTAATGAAAGTTGAGCGTTTTGCATGGAGGGGAGAAGTCCTTTCATTCCAAATCATGAATTTGTATAAATTTCTTCTTACCTTCACTTGATTAGTATCGGGAAATGAAACCTTTCATTCTTATCGGCACTCCATGCTATGGCGGACAGGTTTTTCAAGGCTATATGGAATCCGTGATCCAGCTGATGGGCTATGCGTCGCGGAACGACTTTGACGTAAGCCTCGCGCTTCTTGGCGGAGACTCTCTTATAACGCGCAGCCGTAATAAGCTTGTTTCGGCGTTTCTGGATATGCCTAACGCAACGCATCTGATGTTCATTGACGCGGATATTTCTTTTTATCCCGAAGACGTCCATCGCATGTTGAAGTTTGGTCATGATTGCGTGGCGGGCATGTATCCGGTCAAAAACTATGACTGGTCCAAGGCCAAGGAGAAAATGTCTCCCGATATGGACATTGAAAAGCTTGCCCAAACCGGGTTGCACTTTGTGGGCCTTCCTTGCCCGGAAAAAGACCGTGAAATCCGTAACGGCTTCGTCACTGGAGTATACGCCGGAACAGGTTTCATGCTTTTACGCCGCTCATGTCTTGAGGCGATGATCCGCGCTTATCCGCAAACAAAATTCGATGCGGCGCAGGTCTATCCAATTCCGAAGGTCCGCAGTGAGAACCAATATGCTTTGTTCGATTGCATAATCGAGCCAAAGACTAATATTTATCTCAGTGAAGACTTCACTTTCTGCCGCCGCTGGCGCGATATTGGCGGGAAGATTTGGCTGGATCCGCAAAGCCGCCTCGCGCACTTCGGAAGCTTCCGCTTCGAAGGGACGCCGGACATTAAAATGATTCAGGCGTAAGCGGGACGAAGCGCGGCCATTGCAAATTCCACGGCTTCTTCAACGCTTGCGGAATCTGGAATCTCAATGGTCTCCTCATCATCCTTGAAGCCGTTGTTTTTCAGGCTTATGGCTGAGAATGGCGCGTGGTATAAAGGAGACGGCAGAGGCCCCAAGTAAAGGCTTGTCATCTTGCAGGCCGAGTATGACAACACATAAGCCAGTCCGGTTTGATGGCAAATCACTCGGCCAATCGCATTAGCGACGGGGACCGCTTCTCCGAAAGTAAACCGAAGGTCGATGGTTCCTTCGATCGGGGGGATGCGTCCATTTGCCGTATCGCTAAATACTCGATAGCCCATTTCCTTAAGATGCTGCGCAATCATCGTCCAGAACGCTGTAGGAAAGGGCTTCAAGGTGACCGATGACGGGCTAAGAAGGACAGACTTTTGTGCCGGGTCGAAACTTTGTCTTAGCTTTGCTTCGGCGCGCGCCACGAAAGCTTCGGGAAGAATAGGCTTTGCCAAAGTGGCGTCGAACGGGACGTGCAGCATAAACTTGAAGATTTCAGTGGCAGAGATGCCGCGCAGAAAAAAAATCCTCTGCAGATTTCCTTGTCCCCAATGTGTCGGCACGAACAAGATGGGGTCGCCTTTGGTAAAAGTTTGTTGCAAACCGAAATCCTGCACCGTGGCGTCCATGTATTCCTGAGGAACCGAAATTGTGGTTAGCCTGTCAGAAAATTGAGAAAACATGAACGGAATTTCTTCATACTGCTTTCGTACCAGTAAAACGATCCTCTCGTTGTTTGTGCAGTGGTACTTGATGAAGTCACCCATCAACGAAACCATGGGATAAATATCGCCCGCTCCCCATGGGTTGATAAAAACCCAACTGTTGGGATCATATCTTAATTGCCTGTAGATATCATTGGCTCGAAGTTCTCGGTTTGAACAGTGCCCCCATAAAGGCATCCAGTATTGCGGCGCGTATGTTTCCATTTAATTCCAGATCCTTCTTCTTCGATGATCCCGATCAGAGAGCCGTCATTCATTAAAGAACGACCGCACGCCCTCAATTACGCGAGTCTGCTGCTCCTGCGTCATTCCGACAAACACCGGAAGCGTCAGTCCTTGGCTCGCCCAGCGATCGGCTTGGGGATAGTTGCCGCGATCAATAGCGAAGCTTTCAAGCGCGGGTTGTCGGTGGATCGGAATGGGATAATGCAGGCCCGTGTCGATGCCTTTGACGTTCAGATGCTCGCGTAACTTATCGCGATGCGGTGTGCGAATAACGAAAAGATGCCACACGTGATCGCCGTTGACGATCTGAGGCACGTCGATGGGCAAGCCCTTGAACGCTTCCTGATACCTTTTGGCAATCGCCTGCCGCTCATCGGTCCATGCGTTTAGCAAAGGAAGTTTGTGTCCCAGCACAAGCCCCTGAAGGCCTTCCATGCGGTAATTATAGCCGACCTCCACATGTTTGTATTTCTCGCGCGATCCGTGGTCGCGCAGCGAACGCACATGTTCCGCCAACTTATCGTCGTTTGTCGTGACCAACCCGCCTTCGCCCGCGCCGCCGAGGTTTTTGCCCGGATAGAAGCTGATGCATCCGAAATCACCAATTCCACTTAACTTGCGGCCTTCATAGGTGCCTCCAATAGCTTGCGCGACATCCTCAATAACTTTAAGATTATGTTTCTTCGCTATCGCCATAATCTCTTTCATCTTTGCGGGTTGCCCGAAGAGGTGAACCGGAATGATCGCTTTTACGCCAGGCTCGATCCGTTTCTCGATCTCGGCGGGGTCGATGGTCGCGGTTGATTCCTCTACATCGCACAAAATCGGCGTTGCGCCGCGATACAGAACGCCCCAGATCGTTGCAATGAAGGTTTGTGCGGGAACCAGGACCTTATCTCCCGGTCCGATGCCCGCGGCGGTCGTTGCCAGATGCAGCGCCGATGTTCCCGAATTGACCGCGATTGCATGCTTGACTCCCAGATATTCCGAAACCGCTTTTTCAAATGAAGCGACCCAAGGACCAAGACAAAATGCGCTTTGGTCGAAAAGTTTTTCAATGTCGGGCAATGCCGCATCTTTGATTTGCTTCCACTGAAGCGACAGGTTAGCGAAAGGAACTCTTGTGGGGTCAATCATTTAGAGCCTTCTTTTTTAAGATGGTTGCGCGCATCGCCTATGATCTTTGCCGGATTGCCTGCGATGATAGCGTAATCGGGAACGTCGTGCGTAACGACGGCTCCTGCGCCAATCAGGGCTTCCTCGCCGATAGTAATGCCGCAGAGAATGGTGGCGTTGCTGCCGATGGAGGCCCTACGTTTGACGCGCGTAGGCAGACATTGCCAATCCGAAGCGTTTTGTATGCTGCCGTCGGCATTGGTGGAGCGGGGGAACAAGTCGTTGGTAAACATTACGCCATGGCCGATGAATACCTCGTCTTCGAGAGTAACGCCTTCGCATAAAAAGCTATGCGATTGTATCTTGCATCGTTTGCCTACGACGACGCCGGACTGGACTTCGACAAAAGAACCAATCCGGGAATCTTTCCCGATGCGGCATCCATAGAGATTGACAAGAGAAGGATGAAAAATCTTTACGCCTTCTTCCTGGATGACATTTTCGCTTACGGGCATGAAAGAGCCTTTGCTTCCTATACCGATGCCACCTGAGCGTGACGGCTATGCAACTGTTCTGTTTTATAATGGGCGCCGATATCGGCTAGACTCGCATCCAAGGACCTTTGCGCCCATTCCAGAATACGCACGACGCGCAGCCCCTTTTTGCCGTCCATAAGCGAGTTTTCTTCCTTGCGGATAACGCGTCCAAAATGCCGGGCAACGTTTGCGAGCGGCTCTTCATTAGGAAGCCTCGGCGCGTGCACGTCGCCAATGCGATAGCCGGGAATAATAACCTGACGGTCTTCCTGAGCGTGAATACTGATTCCCGAATCATAAATGCGGATGGGTTCGTCGCGATCCAAATCATCCCACACAACCATCTTGTTCGTACCGCCGATCGCGGTTCGCCGCACTTTGACTGGCGACATCCAGCTCAGGTTGAGATGCGCGACCATGCGCGACGGAAAGTGCAAGGTTACATAAGCGATATCCGGCAGTTGCGGATTAAGATGACAATAACCGTTGGCTTGGACGTGGATTGGCTCTTCGTTGAATAAAAAATCGATGACGGAAAGATCATGCGGAGCCAAGTCCCAAAGCACGTTAACGTCAGGCTGAAAAAGACCGAGATTGACTCGCAGGCAGTCGTAATAGGAAATGCTTCCTAAAGCGCCCGCTTTAACCATCTCGCCCAGTTTGTGTACCGCTGGATGGAACAGGAACGTATGATCGACCATCAGCGTCGCGCCTGAATTCTCCGCGATGGAGACGAGGTCCTCAGCTTCGTCAACACTGACGCAAAATGGCTTTTCCACAAGGACATGCTTGCCTTTGCGTAACGCTTTTGCGGCAATCCCGTAATGTGCGGCAACGGGCGTAGCGATGGCGACGGCCTCGACGCGAGGATCGTCGATAGCCTCAAGGGCGTCGTTGTATATAGTCAATTCGGGGAAACTTTTGGCGATTATCGCGCGCTTTTGTTCGCGTCTGTCGGCGACGCCAACGACGGAAAAAAGATCGCTCCTCATAAAATTGCGCAAAAGATTTGGCCCCCAATAGCCATATCCGCAAATCGCTATGCCAATCATGAATTTCCAGCCCTCGCAAAAGCTTTTCGGGAAATTGATCCCTCAAAAGATTAAAGGGAATCAACTCCAAACTCTACAGATATAAATGGGTTTTGCAAAAACACTTATAAAATCGGTATGAAAAAGATACAGGTTCTTTCGAATCGTCTCGCGCCGATTCGTTTTTTACGGTTATCTTTTACAGCGTTGCAGAAGAAATTCCGTTGTGCATGTTATACCTTCTTCGTTCCGAACGTCGGAGGAACGTAAGAGATCATGGTTTTTGAGGGGAGAACGAATTGACTGCGGAAAAATATGAGACGGACATCACGCCTCAAAAATATCGCGCGCTTTTCGTGCGCCAAAAATCGGGGCTGTCCGGCATCGACTGGCTGCATAGGCTTGAAGATGAGATCGTTACAATGTTCTCGGGAGATTTCAAGCTCACCGTGATCGAAGATAATTTCGATTACGGCGAAGTCTGCGACAAGATCAATCCGGACCTCGTCATTTTTGATGCTCCCGGAGGTACGCGTCCGGTTCCTCTAGAAATTTCCAATCGTGCTGCGCGTCCCGACATTCCTCGCATTGCCTTTACGAACAATCAGGACCCACACGATACATCTCGCGTCTCGTTGCTTAAACTGATGGATGATTTCAGAATAAACAACGTTTTTTGCCTTGCCGGTGCAGCTTTTATGCGCCAGTCGCCTGATCTTATGGGGCGTATTTTCCCCGCTCCCCAATACATTGATCCTGAAATATTCAAAGACTACGGTCTGGAAAAAATCGTTCCTGTCAGTATTTTTGGATGGGGCGCGGCTCCGTCTTTCTATCATTGGCGCACGTCGCTCGTTCACGAGATATATAATTATTTTCCAACACTGGTTTATACGCACCCCAGTTACACATCGACGACCGAAGCTCACAGATTTCCGATCTCAGGAGCCGAATACGCGAAGATGATTAATCGCAGCAGGTTTTCTCTCTCTGACACGACGCGGCTTGATTACCTTGTGCGCAAGCATCTGGAAATTCCCGCCTGCGGGACCGTACTGGTTACGCCAGCGACACCGGATATTCTGTACTATGGCTTCCGTGATCTGGAAAACTGCATTATGGGGTCCGGCATAGAGCTGTATCAGAAGATTGCGCATGTCGCCGCGAGCCCCGACTTGTATGAGTCTATACGCGTTAAAGGGCGCGATCTTGTGCGCAACCGGTTCGCCAGAGACAGATGGCATTGGATACGCGATTGGCTTGACTGTTGGCGTTTGTTGAAGCCAGGCGAAATGGTCCAGCAGCGGGGTGTTTTTGGGCCGTTCGAGGCGGTTCGAGGTGGCGACGACATCCCTGCGGTCTCCGACGCCGAAATCAAGGACAGCGAATTTTCGGCGGCGATGAAGGCCGCATGGCGGAATATCATTGCAGGCGAAGATCTTCAAGGAACAGGACTTGCGCTTAACAGCATGCTTGAGTGGGTGGGGCATATTGCTGAGCCGTATATGCTTCTTGGCGTCATCGCTTTGCTGCATTCAGAGCGGGAAAAAGCGAGGGATTTCTTCCTCCGTCCTTATCAGATTCGTTGTGCTCGTGAGCAAAACCATACATTCTTCGATCCCGAGGAACTGGCCTGGCTAGCTATGACCGGAGTTCTCATGAGCGACGCAAGGTTAGCGGGGGAGGCGCGCGCTTTGTCCAGGGGAATCCCTTATTTGGGTCTTCGACGACTCAATTGGCTTTTCGATACGCAGGGCCGATTTGATGCGCCTCCTGCATCGAATGTGCATAGCCGCGAAGATGGTGATCGCTTGACAACCCACTGGACAGGCCAGTTAGATCTTGAGACATGGCGTTTTCTGATGAACCGCATTATGAACGCTAACCGATAAGGAAATATTATGATGAAACTCCAGCAAGCCGTCGATGCGCATCTCAAGGGGGAGAGAGACGAAGCCTCTCGGCTTTACAATGAAGTTCTTCAGGAAAATCCGAATGAGCCGATCGCCCTTCATTATTTTGGCGTTCTCATGTGTCAGCGTGGAGATTTTCCTCGCTCCGAGCAGCTCATTCGAAAATCGCTTGCCGTTCGCCCAGGGGCTGCCGATGCAATGGGGAATTTGGGTATTACACTTTCGGCGATGGGCCGTTTTGACGAAGCAATCGCTCTTCATCGGCAAGCCATCGCGCTAAGGCCTCAAAATGCTGATGGTTATAACAATCTTGCGGCGGCGCTTCTGAGCGGCGAAAGGTTCGATGAAGCGATTCAGGCTGCCAGCGAAGCGGTTAGATTGAAGCCCGGTTCTGCTTTGGTTTGGTACAACCTTGGATGCGCATTTCAACGCAAGGGCAGGAATACCGAGGCGCTCAATGCTTACCGTCGCGCGACAGAGGTCCAGCCTAATTTTCCCGAAGCTTTTTGTAACATAGGTTTGGTCCTCGTTGCGCTTGGAAAACGCGAGGAGGCGCTTGCGGCTTACCGAAAAGCCGTTGAACTGAGGCCTAATTTTCCGGAGGCCCTCAACAACATGGGACAGCCGCTTTGCGATATGCGACGGTTGGAGGAGGCTACGGAAGTCTACCGCAAAGCCGTCGAACTCAGGCCAGAATATATCGACGCCTACGGCAATCTTGCGACTACGTATCGTAAGAGGGGAATGATAGAAGAATCCTTGCGTACGTATGAGGAAGGATTTGCGCGCGCTCCCGGTAATATTAAGGCTGAGATTGAAATGGCCAATCTCCGGCGGCACCTTTGCGATTGGAAGAACTATGAGGCCGACAATAAACGTGTCCTAGAGCTTGCGGAGCACGTGGAGCCTTTTATTTTTCTTAATGTTCCATCCTCTCCCGCGCAACAGCTTTTGTGTGCCCGCAGTTGGGCGTCTAGAGCCTCGCGCGTGCAAACCTTTGATCATTCGCGGCCAAGAATGCCGGGAAAAATCCGGATCGGCTATCTCTCTGCCGATTTCCGGAAACATGCAACGGCCTATCTGATGGCTGAGCTTTTCGAAAGACACAACCGCGCGGAATTTGAGATTTATGCCTACTCTTATGGCTTCGATGACGGCAGCGATATCCGGCAGCGGTTGATCAAGTCATTCGATCATTTCGTCGATATCTTTGCAACGTCTGGGCTCGATGCGGCACAAGCTATCTATAACGACCATATCGATATTCTGGTCGATCTGAAGGGCTACACGGGCGAAGCTCGATGCGATATCGCGCTCTTTCGTCCCGCCCCGGTTCAAGTCGCCTATGTCGGTTTCCCCGCAACTATGGGGGCCGATTACATTGATTATCTCATTGCTGATCCATTCGTTGCTCCTGCGGAACATCAGCCTTTCTTTACGGAGAAGCTTGTTCATCTTCCGCATTGCTATCAACCGAACGACTCGAAACGCCAGATCTCCTCGAGGATTATTCAAAGGCATGAATGCAAACTTCCTTCCGAGGGCTTCGTTTTTTGTTGCTTTAATGGCTCTTATAAGCTTTCACCAACTATCTTCGATATTTGGATGCGACTCCTTAAAGCCGTACCCGAGAGCGTTTTATGGCTTTTAGCGACAACGCCGGTGGTCGAAAAGAACCTTCGTCGCGAAGCTGAAGCCCGCGGTGTCGATTCGGAGCGCCTTGTTTTTGCCGAGGGATTGGATTTGCCACTGCATTTAGCTCGGCACCGTCTTGCCGATCTTTTTCTGGATACGCTGCCCATTTGTGCGCATACGACGGCCAGCGATGCGCTTTGGGCAGGACTGCCCATTCTCACGTGCGTTGGGGAGTCTTTTGTCGGGCGTGTCGCGGGGAGCTTGCTTCATGCGATGGGGCTGCCGGAGTTGATTACCTATTCACTTGAGGAATATGAGGCCCGTGCATTGGATCTTGCCATGCGCCCTGACAAACTTTCCGAACTGAAAAAAAAGCTGGAAGCCCATCGATCCACGAGTCCGCTCTTTCACATCGCATACTATACTTTAGATCTTGAGGATGCTTTCAGGCATATGTTTAATCTGCGCATGGAGGGGAGTCCTCCAGATTCGAGAGTTCTGCCTCTTGAAATGGTTTAATCGCCGAAGTCCTTGGCTTGACAACAAGG
>JAQVZU010000080.1 GCA_028708035.1 Alphaproteobacteria bacterium | reverse complement strand
TGCATTCCACGAGCGCCGCGCACCCATAATCCTCGATCACCTTGTAGCGCGTCACGGCCCCCCTGCCCTTCGAGGTCACGGCCATCTTCTTCCTGTCCTTCGCGCTGCGCCCTATCGGCGCGTCGATAACGCCTATTGGCGGAACTGGCACACCCCAAACAACAGCCTGATACGTCCGGCTCAAGCTTCTGTCCGCAAACTGCCGCGCCAAAGCCTGATGCGCCATATCGTTTTTCGCGACGACCATCAGCCCACTCGTGTCCTTGTCCAGCCGATGCACGATCCCCGGCCTCGCCACGCCCCCAATCCCCGAAAGGCTCTCGCCGCAATGCGCAAGCAGCGCATTCACAAGCGTATGCTCCCGATTCCCCGGAGCCGGATGCACGACGAGTCCGACAGGTTTGTCGATCACAATCACATCGTCATCCTCATAGACGATATCAAGGTCGATCTCTTCGGCTTCGGGCTCGGCTTTTTCCGGCGGCGGCGCGACGAGCGTATAAGCCTCCCCCACCTTGACCCTGCGGCTCGCATCCGTCGCAGGTTTTCCTTCGAGGCTCAGAAATCCTCGCTCCAGAAGCGCCTGCACACGAGCGCGCGAAAAAGAGGGCTCCTGAAGCGCCACAAGCGTCGCAATCGCCTTGTCCGTACGGACGCCCGCAATCCCTTCCGGAATGACCAAAAAGAACGCCCGGGCGCCGCTATTTATGGAATCCTTCGCCAAGGCGCGCCTTTATTGAACATGATATTTAATGCGCTGGTCGGCGACAAACTGCTGCGAGAACTGCCCCGCTGCGTTATTCAGCACCTCGGCGACCTTTGCGGGATGCGCAGAAATGCCGCTAAACACGCGCGCGGCATGGTTCCAGTAAAGAACGGTCACTTCGCGCGGAGGGGCAATGGGTGGAATTTGAAGATTTTCCCGGCTTTGAGCAGAAAGCGTTACCCAAGATAAGCACCCCATAATCTCGTCTAAATGCGTTGAAATTTCGGGAATAAGCTTAATTCTCGCAGTGCCCATTACCTGCATGCGCGTGGTCGAAGCAACGACAACAGGCACTTGTTTGTCCACAAAGGCGCTTTTGAGAACCGTCGCAATGCCGTCTTTGGTAAGTCCGCATTTATCCGACGCTTTCGGATCGTTAAACTTGACGTTTTCAATCGAAACATCAGTGACGCCGTACATCGAGGGAGCGAAGCCATCGGATGCGCGAGCGGCCTCGGACACCACGACAAAAAAAACTGCCGCCGCTCCTAAGACCAAAACCGGTTTTCTCATTTTGCCCTCGTGAGTTTATTCCCGCTCGTCGCGCTGTGTGCGCTCCTTGCGTTCGTGCCGCTCCTGCGCGTCGATAGTTAGCGTGGCTATCGGTCTCGCGTCGAGGCGCTTGATGCCGATGGGCTCGCCGGTTTCCTCGCAGTAGCCGTACTCGTTACGCTCGATGCGTTCCAAGGCTTCGTCGATCTTGGAGATCAGCTTACGCTGCCTGTCGCGAGTCCGCAACTCAAGAGCGACTTCCGTCTCGGCGGAGGCGCGGTCGGTAATGTCAGGCTCTTGCATGCCGCCGTCGTCCTGAAGCTCCTGTAACGTCACGTCGGCCTCGCGAACAATGTCAGCTTTCCACTTAAGGAGCTTATGCCGGAAATACTCGAGCATGACCGGGTTCATGTATGGCTCTTTTTCCGAGGGCTTATAATTCGGCGGAACGGTTACGCTGATCATGAAATGCTCCCTTAAATTAGCCCGCACCATCGCGGGCAGAGGAAGATAAAAGAACCTGCCTTAATAAGTCAACGCAAGACGAAAGTTGCTTTTTGTCAATAAACTCATCGGGTTGATGCGCCTGATCGATAAAGCCGGGCCCAAAAACAACGACATCCGTCCCCATTTCCTGAAAAAACCCCGCCTCTGTCGCAAACCCGGCAGCCACAACGCGAACGTCCTTTACAACCTTCCGAAGCGCTTCAGTTCCCCGGTTTCCGTCGCGTCCCTGAAACGGCGGAATGTCAAAAGTCTTTGAGGTAGCCATTTTAGCTTTTGGCGCAAACGCCGTAAAGCGCTGAGCAAATCGCTGAGCCGCCAAGGCCTCAACCTCCGCCCGCACGTCCTCGGCAGATTCGTTGGGATAAACGCGCACCTGCCACAGCAACTCGCACTTTTCGGCAATAATATTTTCTGCCGTGCCCCCTTTGATAATCGCCGGATTGATCGTCGTGTAGGGCACGTCGAACTTGGAAGGACTGAAGGCTTCTTGCTTCCGCCGCGCCTGAACCTTCGTAATAATCTCGATAAACTCCGCCATCATCTCGATCGCGTTCAGCCCCTTGTCCGGCAAGCTCGAATGCGCCGAAACGCCCGTCAGCTCGGTCACGAAAGCGGCGCATCCTTTATGCTCGTCGATTATCCTGAAGCCTGTCGGTTCCCCAAGCCAAATCCACTCCGGCTTGACGCCCTTCGCCTTAAGCGCCGAGGCCAACCGCTGAGCCCCCACCATCGAGGTTTCTTCATCGCAGGTAAACGCGAGATGAAAGCATCCGCCTGTTTTCGCCTCAAGGAACTCGGGCACGAACGCCAGCGCGCAGGCGATAAAACCTTTCATGTCCACCGCGCCGCGCCCATAAAGCTTTCCTTCGCGCTTATTCAACGCAAACGGATCGGACGCCCACTTCTGCCCCTCCACCGGAACAACATCGGTATGCCCTGCCAGCATAACGCCCGGCTTCCCCGCTTGTCCGACCGTAGCCCATAAGCACGCCTTTTCGCCGCTCTCATCGAGAACGATCTCGCTTTCGACGCCGAAACCTTTCAGATAATCGTGAATCCATTCGGCGCACGCGCGGTTTGAGTTCCACGAAGTCGTATCGAACGCGACAAGTTTTGCGAGAATTTCTTCAGCCTGCATGAATAACGGCATCTCTGACGCTCTTGGCCGTAAAAAGAAGCACTGTGCCGGATTCGGACGACGCAAACAAGCAGTCTCCCGCGCCGTTCCACGCAAGCCCGTTGATGGCGGCCCCCGCAGGAGGATTAATCATGATCTCCATCCGCCCGTCGAGCGGCCCCAGAATAATCATTCCATCGCTATATCCGGCCGCAACCATGTCCTCTTCAGGATGCGGCGCGACGGTTGTCACCAGCCTCCCTTCGGCCCCGCCCAGCAAAAGAGGCGGCTTTCCCCACGGCCCTCCTTGCATAAATGGCCAGCAAACGACCTGCTCGGCCCCCGAAGTCGCCAAATACCGCCCCCGGGCTGTAAACGCCATGGACTTGACCTTGGCCGCATAGCCTTGCATCTGCATCTCTTTGTTGCCGTCCGAAAGCTTCCACCCATGCAGCGCGTTCTCCTGCATGGAACTTATAACGGCCTTCCCATCCGGACTCCAAACCAGCCCCAGATGCGACCCTTTCCATTCGAGAACCGTTGGCTCGGCCTTCTTGGAATTGAGCCACCAAAGCGTCACCCCGTTGTAATGGCTCACCGCCAGCCGCTTCCCGTTGGGGCTAAACGCAAGCGCCCCCGGACTGCTCGGCAGCGACAAAGGCGGGTCGAACCGCTCCTTGCCTTCTTCATCCATCACATGAACTTGTTTGCCTAGGCTATAGGCGCGAAAGGCTCCATCTGCCGACGACGCAACATTATCGATCCACTTCCCCTTATGCTCGACAAGCAGACTCGTCTCCCCAAGATTGGGATCAATAATCACGACCTTTCCGTCATCCCCGCCCGAAAGAAGCGCATGCGCATCGGCATCCGGTCGCAGGCAAAGAGAAACCCCATCATGCACTTTAATGCTTGTGGGCTTGACCGCCTCGTCGCTCGCGGGAAGCGCCTGCATCGTCCCATCCGCAAGAGCCACGGCGACCCAATCCCTGTTCCGGTTAACGCAAAGCGAAAGCACCGGCGCATCGAAAGACCATTGATTAAAAGCCGCTGACTTCATGTTTCCCCATAACACAACCCCATAAGACCTTAAGGTTAATAAACAATTTTCACAACCCGGTAGAAAATATTTCTACCCCCATTGCATCAAGAAGATTTTGTCACGCCGACGGCTAAGACGGGCCCGATTGCAGCCCGTTCTTCACATATGGCAAACGCTTCACATCCGCGTCCGCTGTCGGCATAGTCCAGGATGCAACCACCTTCTCCACCTCTTCCGGATAGTCGGTAATGATGTCGATCTGAAGCTCGGGAAATGTCTCCCTATACTCCAAAATACGCTCAATCCGCCGCTGCGCTAAAGCGCTTGCCTCGGTCTCCTTTCCGGGATTTTTTTCGTTAAGAGCCCAAGTCCGGATGGTTATCCCGTTTTTCGCGCAATACCGGACAGCCGCCGCCCCTTCCTCCGTCATCAGGCTGTCGATGGAAGGATGAACGGCTTTGACATCCTTCCTGTTCACGCGCGCGACGTTTTCTTCTGTAAACTGCATATACGAATCATCAGTGTCCGGATAAACACGGTCTTCCTCGCCCCCATGCGCTTTTAGGCGATCCGGTTCGGCAAAAAGCTGCGCGACATGGACGTGGGGCATATTTTTTCTCGGCTTGCCGGATTTTTTCTTAAACTCCAGCCTCAAGCGATGAAGGTTTGAAACAGCAAATGAAGACCAGATAATTCGATCAAGCATATTGTTGGGAGTACGTTTTGCGAGCATCTCAACCAACGATGGCTCTTTCGGCTCCGCCATAAGCTCGCCCTGTATGGTGCCTTTGATCTCGACATTAACAACCGCGCTTGGATACTTACGCATAAGCCCAATAAATCTGTCATAGGTTAAAAATGGAGCCGTCCTTCCGCCAAGCCCCGTCCGCAATTGCCGCATCTCCTCAAAGGTCTTCCGGCTCACATACCAATCGTTCTCCTTGGCCCCCTTCCCCTTTTCGCGCTCTTCTCTTGCGCGTCTGGCCTCAACATTATGGAAAGAGAGATCGTTGGTGTGCGTCACAATGACGTGCCCATCCAAGGTCATTGTCACATCGATCTCGACAGGGTACCCTTTCCTGAAAGCCGTCTCTATCGCCTCTTCCGAATTCTCAGGCGGAAGGCTGCAAAGCGCAGTTCCTTTGGCATCAAGCGCACCCTGCGGACCATTGTCCGTCACGCCACACCCCCGGTGGGCAAAAATGTGAATCGCCTTGCCGCTCATCTTACCCCCAGTTCCTTCCCAAGTTCTCTCATTGTTGTAAACACCTCCTCCGCGCCTTCTCTCAGCAGAGTGTCTTTACTTACCTCATTAAGAGTAGGGCTTAATGTCCTCTCTGTCTCAAAAAAACAGAAAACGCCCTATCTTATAAGAAACTATTTTGTACATATCTAAAAGTGACATAATCTCGCTCGAGATTTTTTATGCAATTCGTATAAGAACGGATACACAATGGAATCGTTTCGTAACACCAAAGCCAAGTTTGCCCTGAACTTTAATGAAGCCAAAGCGGTAGTCACTGGGGGCATAAAAAGAAGAAAGGGGTATGCCCCATCGGTTGCAGCCCACACCGCAGGTATACTGGGCGAGGTATTTCTTCCCGGTATCTATAACGTAGTGTCTCTTCCTGTCAGCGCGGCGGCTAAGGTCTTTCAGAATAAAGAATTCGCCTTCTCAAGCTTTGAAAACCTGAAAAACACGGCGTTAGTTGGCATGGGCGAATTTTTGAACATGCGCACACTGCTGTTGCTTGGATCAGGCGCAGCAGTTGTGGCAATCTCCGGGTGCTTGTCGGATGTAACCGTTCAAGGTGGGAACAACTCTATCGCAGGCGATCTTTACGGAAGCAACATTACCTTTGGCGGCAACGTCACAGTCGAAAAAGGCGCTCAAATCGACACCGTTGATTCCTATTTCAAAGATTGCGTAATTCACAAAGGAGCCCGTGTTTATTGCGACAAATTGCATATGGTCGGCTGCGAAGTCGGAGAAGGCGCCAAAATTCAGGGAGAAAAAGGCAATTTTTTGAACGCCTCCATCCATAAGGACGCCCAAATAAATACGGATGGTTCTGGCTGGACGTCCATGAAGAATACCTCTTTTGGCGAAGCCTCGTCGTGCCAGTCGAATAACTTTTTCGAGCGAGCATGGATCAAGAGCAGGGTCAGCATCGGATTCGGCAACGGCATCGAAAACGTCACAGCCGAAAATGACAGCACAATCTTTAGCAACAACGATCTCAAAGACGGTGTCGTTAGGCCGGAAGCCACAGTGGGTTCAAGATGGACTACTATTTTTAACAACGGCGTAACAGCACAGAACTTTGAATTTAAGTAAGCAAAGCTTTGCCAAGCTCGTCCATCGTCTTGAAAACCCGGTTGGCCCCTTCTCTCAGCAGCGCCTCGGCGTGCCCTTCCCGGCAATGGCTGGCTCCGGCGAAACCAAGCACGCGCATATTCGCCGCCCTCCCCGCGCGCACCCCCGGAACGCTATCCTCAATCACGATGCACCGGACCGGGTCCACTCCCATTTGCTCCGCCGCGAAAAGAAATAAATCGGGGGCGGGCTTTCCGCGCTGAACCTGATGCGCGCTAAAAATGTGCGGATCGAAATAATCCCATAGCCCCACCTGCCCGAGTGTTTTTCGCAACGTCTGAGGCCCACTGCCCGAAGCCACGCATTTTCGCGGCAAAGAAGCGACAACCGCTTCCACGCCATCGACAGCCTTAAGGTCCGTTAACCAAGCCTTGACCGCCTCCGCATGCACTTCGTCCCAGAAATCTCCCGGCACCCTGACCCCGAACCTCGCTTCGATCTTCGCGGTCGCCAAAGGCCTGCTGATCCCGACACATTCTTTAAGAATGTCATCAAGAGTCGCCCGGGCGCCAAGCTTCGCCAAAGCCTGAACAATCGGCGCGTTCGCCACGACTTCGCTATCGATTAACACGCCGTCGCAATCAAAAATGACAAGATCTGGATTTAAAGAAGCTTCAAAACGCATGGCCTATCTTAATCGCAACCCTTTATTAATCATAGCCCTGTCGAAAATTAGCCATTTTCGATAAATCAGAACGTTTTGTTTTAAGGAAAATGAAAACTTGCTATAAGATAATGGAGAGACAAAATTTTATTTTCTTATAGACAAAGATGATTCTTAATGAGCTCTATTGACAAAACTCTCTTAAACGCAAATTCAAGTGCCGTTAGCGCAGAAACGCCGACTGTCGAAGACTTCCTTCGACTCAGTTCCGCTGCCTACACGGGAGAAACGCCGGACGGCTGGCAAGTTATCTCCGAGCAAATCAATGAAACGACGGGCATGCATGCCGTCGCTTACCAAGATGACTCAGGCAGGATTGTCCTAGCTTATGAAGGCACCAATCCAGACAAGGCGCTATCGGATACAAATTTTTTTGGCGCGGAGATCAATGCCGATAAAGCGATCATGCAAGGGCAGGACTTTGACGCGAACAACGGCAGCGTTTCCTTTGCCATGGACGTAGCCGAAAAGCATCCGGATTGCGCCAGCTTCACCATTACCGGACATTCTCTTGGCGGTGAAGAAGCACAATTCGTCGCGCAAAAATGTTCTTTTATCTCCGGAGGCGCAACCTTCGGAGCGCCGGGAGTGCCAAATCTTGAGGGGAACGCGACGGGCAACATTGTCAATTATGTAAACGTGAACGATCCTATCGGAAATTTCGTTCCTAATAACGGCGCGCATGTCGGATCCGTTGAGTTTATCGGAACGAAGATGGATGCGGTTGATACTCTTAAAGCAGGCGGAGGGGTCGAAACGCATCTTCTGAAGACCTATGCCGAGTCGTTCAATGTATCGCTTGAAGAGACAAGCCCCGCAGAGAGTTCCTTAATGGACAAGCTTGGGGGCTTTATAAGCAATCTTGGAAATGAATCGGCGCATAAAATCCACGCCCAGAAAGATCTGGGTGGAAGCGCGCTCGATCCGCTTGCCGACTGCGTTCGCCGCAATCTCGATCAGCTTGAAGATTATGCCCGTCGTAACCCAGGAAAACTTGCAAGCTTAAAAAATGCCCATAATTCCGCCAGCGCATCGACAGGTTCAGTTCAGGCAGGGTTCGATATCCCTGATAAAATTCCAACGGGTTCTTTTCTCGATCATATTGTCACTGCCGGAGCCCATACGCTTTCGTCCGCCCATACCGCTTCAGAGCCAATTTTAAGTGAGCTTAGCAAGATTCCTCATTCATCGATCGCTTCGGACCTGGTCATGGATGGGCTGTCCGACATTTATACAGCTGCTTCGCACATTCCTGTTCTGATGACACTGAAAGTCGGCATCGCTGTTGGCGGAATCTATGGAATATACCAAGGCAATATGAAGTCGGCGGCCCGGGATATGGCAAAAATCACCCTTGGAAAGCATCCGAAAGCAAATTCTTTCTTTGGGACAATGAAACAGAGGCTAGAAGAGAAAAGTCATAAAGCCGTAGAGGCAAAGGACAACAACACGCGCCCACTGCTTAAGCGCAGCACGCGGCAAACTCCTTGGGTAGTCCGCACCCCTCCAAGTTGCAACTTATGAACACGAAAAACAACCGCTCCAGCCCTGACAAAAGCCTTCAGTCCATTATTTATTAATCTTAATGCCATTTTAAGCTAATCTCAGAAAACGCTTTTGAAACACTAAATTGAATATTAGTTGCTTGGAAATGATTGTATAATGTTATTAAATTGTATTAGAGGGCGAGAAAATGAGAAGACATCATTATGGAACCATGTCCGCGCAATCCGCCCTCCAAACGCCCGCGCCTGAAACGCCCGCGCCTGAAACGCCCACGCTAAAGCAGGAAGTAGAACCTGAAGGCAGAAAACAGGAAACCGGTTTTTCACAGAAAGTGGAGAATCCTCGCGTTGCCCGCCAAACCCTTAAAACCGGGATCGTACCAGAGCAGCCCCGCCCTCAAGACAGCAACAGCCAGCTTCATCACAACGGCCAACAGCAAACGAACAAATGGAAGAACAGGCCAGGAGTCCCAACCGCGCCGACCCCGACGATGTAATTATGCCGCGCAAGCAGCAAACCCTTCTCGCAATCCACGCTCGTCCAAATTGCGCCCGATAAATACCAAGCGGCTCGCGCGGCGCTCGCCATTAGTCCACGGCATCCTGTTAGTCCCGTCCATCATCATATGAACGCCCTGAAGCACAAGCTTGTTCTCGCTGCCCATTAAATCGAGAATGCCCTTGTAGCGCAGCAAATCCTGC
>JAQVZU010000079.1 GCA_028708035.1 Alphaproteobacteria bacterium | reverse complement strand
ATTTCGCGGCAACCCCTTTGGTCCGGCGGATATGCTTCTGAGCATAAACGGCGGGAAGCAGAGATCCCATAAGTTGGCGCTTCGTTTCGGCAAGTTCACGCAGGGCCGCGTTGACCTGAAGGGGCGTTACCGCGCTAATGCGCTCTGGCCATGCTTCGACATCGGAAACCGCATGGCTGGTCGTGAGCGCCATGCCGAAGGCGTATCCTGGCATTTTCAGCCCTTCACGCGCGAAAATCGCCGCACGTTGGAGGCGTTGTTTCGCGTCCTCGACCGCTTCGGGGCTTACGCCTCTATTTGCAATAGTTTTTAGCGTTTTTCTCATGGCTTTTTTTAGCTCGGCAGCGGTTTTTTTGTCGCGCGGCGATGCTGTTATTGTGAAATACGTTTCACCGCGCGCGTCGGGGTCGTAGCCGATCCGAATCGCGCTGGCTACGCCCATTTCTTGCACAAGCCTTTTATACATAAGGCCGACTTCACCTCCATCGAGAACTTCCGCGGCAACTTCGTAAGCGTAAGCCATATCGTCCTTTTGCGTCGTATATGCAGGCGCGGCAAAACGCCACAAGACTTCGGGCTGCTCGACACGCGGGTCAACCATTGTGAAGTCTGCGAGTTGCCCCCTAGGCAGAGGCGGCAATGTGCGGCGGAGCGGAAGATTTTTTTTCGGAAGGCGGCCATAGGTCGCGGCGGCAAGGCTCATGACCTCTTCGACCTTGACGTTGCCCGAAATGACCACGATGGCATTATTGGGCGCGTAATACGTATTGTAGAATTTGCGCGCATCGGAAACGGTCAGCCTTTCAATATCCTTTTTCCAACCGATGACTGGGCGTCCATAAGAATGGCGGGGCGACATCTTATTATCGAATTTTTCGACAAAACGGCCTTCCGGGGCGTTGTCGGTACGCTGCTGGCGTTCGTCCAAGATTACCCGGAGTTCAGGGCCTGCGGTTTCCTTAGTAAGGCGAAGGTTGTTCATGCGGTCCGCTTCCATCTGCATAATCATCGGAAGGCGGCTCGCTTCGACTTCTTCGTAATAGGCGGTATAATCATGCGCAGTGAACGCATTATCACGGCCACCCTGCTCGGCTATGAGCTTGCTGAACTGCCCGGCAGGGATGGTTTCGGTGCCTCGGAACATTAAATGCTCAAGATAGTGCGCGAGGCCAGTCTTGCCGCGAACTTCGTCCGCCGAGCCGACTTTGTACCAAACCATTTGGCTGACGACGGGCGCAAGGCGGTTCGGTACGACGACGACCTCGAGGCCGTTGGAGAGCGTGAAGTGCGAGGGATAGAAAACAGCGGCTCGCGCAGTTCCTATCGAAGCGGCCCAAAGGCCCACTGCAAAAAGGATGACCGCATCTCGAATCATAAGCCTAGCCAACCTGTTTTTTCTTTCTCGATTACAGGCGTTGCGCCTGTCGTAATCGGTTCGTTGTTTTCCTTGGCCTTTTTGATCCGATCAGCTTCCGCGACAGGGTCAACCGCAGTGGCCGGGGGCTCAGGCTTGCTGTTCCAGTTAAGAAGCTTTTGCACGAGATGCTCATCGGCAACAACTTTTTGCGAGGTTTCGCGGTCCACAGTCTCGCGGATATTGGGATCCGCCTTGTCCGCGCCAGAAGCTTCAAGAATTGCTTGTTCCGAAGCCGAGGAAACTTTTGATGTCGCTTTCCCCTTTTTGCTGCCAAAAACGACTTCACTGGCCTGGCGGTCAGTGCCGATGTCTTGCGGGCGCGAGGCTCCGGGACGCGGCGGGCGGAGCGTATAGTCAGGCGGTATCGAAAGCGGCGCTCGATCCACGACCGCGAACTCATCAGGGACATTTCGTCCAAAACCAAGCTCCTGACGAACTTCACCGCAAGCGCTTAGAAGCGGAAGCGTTAGGCCAAGCAGAATGATGCGACGGGACAAAGACATGAGAAACCCATGAGGACGTTATTCGGGAAGAAAATAAATCCAGATGTGCCGGGGATCAAATAGAATCGCTAACGATTTGGAAAAGCAAGAACGTCATTTCGCCCGAAGGAGGTCGTCGATCAACAGAATGACAACTCCGGAGACTATTGCAGCGTCGGCCAGGTTGAAGGCGTACCAGTGAAACTTCTCTCCGTAATGGAAATCTATGAAGTCTACGACCATGCCATAGCGAACGCGATCAATCGCGTTTCCAATAGCACCTCCCATGATAAAGCCCAGCGAAAGCGCCGTTGGGGTTGATGCGGTACGCCAAAGCCAACGGCCAAGAAGAATCGTGATGACGGTGGCTATCACGATAAATACGTAAGGGATCGTTTTCCCGTTGCCGATATGGCTAAGCAACCCAAAAGTGACGCCTTTATTCCACACGAGGACGATGTTAAGGAAATCATTGACCTTAATTATGTGGTGCACATTGACGTGCTCAAGGACCATCCATTTGGTGAGTTGGTCTGCAAGGCCAATAGCGGCCATGGCGTATATTCCGAGAGCAGTGCGGCGCTGGATTTCCATTTTGAGCACGAGAAAAAAGAGGCATCTGAAAACGGCTGGAGGTTAGACAAAAGCTGGGGAAGGATCAATATATACTTGTCGCTTCGCGCCAAGTCTTCTTTGCGAGGAGATAAGACCCCATAAGCGCAGTTCCGGTGCGATCTGCTTGATAATGACGCCTTCGGGAGTCAACCGGCTATTGCATCTGCACGTCGTTCGGAGAACTGGCTCCATGCTGTACCAAGCTTTAGTGCAGGACCGTCCCACTTGATTATAATTTCTCCATCGACCGAGGCCGCCAGCCTGTTCTCTTTGCGGTTTACCTCAACGTCAAGATACTTGCCGCTTGGCTGAAGAATCGAGAGATTTCGACCCAAGAAAGTCGCTGCGGCTATGGATCCGCTCGCGCAGGCCGTTTCGGCAAAAAATGTCTCAATGTCGCGGATATAGACAAAAGGAGTGAGCTTGACCTTATCTTGTCCCAGATCTTCCACAAATAAAAGGCCGCAGCAAAGGAACGACATAAGCCCCAACTCCTTCATCGCTGACCTAACGCGAATCTCGTCGAAGCTGTTGCCGTATCTTAAAATATCGAAACGAGGGTTTTGCGGCATGAGGATACCGAACGAGATGCCTTCTAAATGCAGGACCGGTACAGGAGTCTCCCCTAAAACGCGGCATTCCTCGCGCATGCACATGTGCAGATCCAGTTTCGCGCGATTCCGAGAGGTGTGAATTGTCATCGGAGCGGATGCGCCGGAAACGGTCACTCTTTGTTCAGTCACCATGCCGCCGGACAAGACATATCCTACGGCACGCGCGGCATTCGCGCAGAATTCCCCACCCGCCAGTTGAGCATGAGGCATCCCGCCTCTCTTCTGGACAAAGACAACTTGCTCCACAGAGGGATATTCATCCTGAATTAATTGACCGGCCTTGCGCGTCATTGCAGGCGGTATCGGATCGAAAACAAGAGCCGTGGGATTTCCGGACGGATCAACTATGACGAGGCGATGTATGTCCATGCCCTCTGCCCCTTTATTTGATCTTTACAGGCTTAGCGGACTCCCACATGCTCTCGAACTGCTGGCGGTAGGCGTCGGAGATAATTTTCGATTGGATCATGTAGATTCTTGGCGCAGGATCGGCGTGGAACACGATGATTGCCAGCTTGTCGCCATAGGCATAAAACGGGACAGGCTGGAACTGATCTTTGGGGGCCCACCTGTATTCAGTGTACGCGCTGGAGACCACATTCGTATCGCCTTCACGGATCAACGTGCGCATCTTAAGGCCGGAGATCGAACTCATTTTTGTGAGGTACTCGGCATCATAGGAACCGAGAACTCTTTCAAAATCGTCTTCGGGCGCACCAGCTAGCACAATATTTTTCACGTCCCCTTTTCGACACGTCTCATAGATATCTTCCATCAGCGCGATCAATCCTTCGCGACCGTTGAGAATGCGGATATCTTCGGGACGGAAGCGGACGCCGGTATTTTCTGTGAACTCAATCCCTTTTTCATCAAATACGCGCCGGATGTCCGCCAACGTTCCTTCTCGCGGTTGGACAGAGCCGTCTTCGATCTTACTTATTGCTTGCTTGGTGAGGCCCGCTGCTTTCGCGAGTTCCTCTTGGCTCATATCTAACAGAGCTCTTGCGGCACGGATTTGTCTGCCTGTAATCATTTGCTACCTCTTTGGCGGAGGGTGCTACCATCATTAATACCATAACTTATATCTCTTATTATTTGATGAAAGTAATGTTCTGTCAAATAGTAATAGACAAAAATCTCTTTTTGCACTATTGTATAAAAATACTTGAGGGATTTTTTGGACGGCATTTTAAGGCCAAGGGAGTTTTAAATGATTGATTTTAAAACTTATTTAGACCGCCACGGCGAAGTCGGCGTTCAAGCTATTCTTGAAACTATTGAGCGAACAGAGGGCATCCGTTATGAGTACCCTGTTCAGCTTGAGTTCCGTTGGAACAGGGTAATGGCGGAAGAAGCTCTTCAAGAAAGAGAAACTCCGTTGGCCGCATAATCATTAACGGGAATTAAGGATATAGAACATGGTCCGCGCTCATTCATCTGATATGGAAACGGTCTCTTCCCTCGAGCAAACCTCGATCAATGCGCTTGTTGCTTATACTGCTTATGACAGGAAAGTCACCGAAGCGGTTGTTCGGGATGTTTTCATGACTCATTTCGGAATCAATGGCGTCAATGAGCTTCCGAGAGCCTCCTTTGAAGACGCCATTCGCTTTTTGGTCGATGTGCAGTTGGATTTAATGCAGTGATATTCTGCCTTCGTCGATCAATTTGCCCGCCTATGGCGGGTTTTTCTTTAGCCCTATTGAGACAAAAATCAGTCCTTGAAAAAAAACTAAAAAATCTCTTGCCCTTCCCTGAGGTTTCGTCCATTTTGCGGCTCTTCAGACCTCATGTGGGGCCATAGCTCAGCTGGGAGAGCGCAACAATGGCATTGTTGAGGTCAGGGGTTCGATCCCCCTTGGCTCCACCAAATATTTCAATAGGTTAGCAGACTTCCCGAAAAGACAAAAAATCCCATGTCATCACCATGTCATCAACAAAACGGAAGTCGCGGGGGCTTCAAAACGACTGCGGGATTTTCCAGAAAATCAAAGAAATTGATTCGGCTTTGCTTTTAACCGCACCTTAAAGGCAGCGGAAAGCTTACGTTTTATCCACGCGCCAACGTGAAAATCGTCTTGAAGTTTTTTCGAGAACGGTCGCGTCCCCTTGGAAAGGGAACGCTATTTTTTTAAGGGGATTGATTGCAGTGAATGGGTTCACTTGTGCTGCGGCGTGGAGCGCTCAATCGGCTTTCAGCCCACGCATCTAAAGCCTCATGGGTATAGGCAACACGACGGCCAAACTTTTGAAAAACGGGTCCGCCACCAACGACGGCGAGCTTTGCAAGTGTTTTAGGACTCACAGAGCATGGCTCGCCATATTTTTCTAAAACATACCTTGATGCCTCTTGTCGGCTCAGGAATGCATCCGTCATTTTATTCCCCTCGATTAATGGTTTTTATAATCGCTCATCCTTCTCTTCGTCTGTTCCAAATAAGCTGCGCCATGTTGCCGTTGTCCGAGGGGAACAGGGCGGCGAAAAGAGGCTCGCCAAGGCACGGGTCGTCGATGCGGACGCGGAGGTAGTTTTTGGGCGAGCTGCCCGGCGTTTTGGCTTCCCAGGCGTCTCCTATGCGGAAGTTGCCGTGAAGGACGCGGAAGGCCGGAGCTTTGTCGCCTCCGTCGTCGTTGGGGACAAGGCGAACTTTGGCTCTGATAGTCATCGTGTGAATGAAGCCAATCCAGCCGCCTTCTTTGGCTAGAGTAAAATTGCCAATATGCATGGGCTATTCTCCCTTTGTTTGGGTTTGGAAATTTGCTGCTGATGCAGTGCTGCTTGCCGCGTGGGGACTGCGAGCGCGGCTAACCCTCCCGGTGCTCGCCTCTTTTCCAGCCCCCTGCTCCAGCGTCCCGGCCTTTTGGGCTTTGGCAAAGGCAGGGTCGCCTTTAAGGAAGGTCTCCAGCATGAGCGGAATGAGTTCAGACACGGATGCCGTTTCTCCGTAGGTGTTGCGGTAGAGAACGGCGTATCCATGAAGGTCTTCGTTCAGCTTGGCGCTTGCGGAGAACGTGATCTTGGTTGTTGTGCGGTCGGGCAGCTTGGCAAGCTTCAGCATGGCTCAAGTTCCTTTGTAGGGTTTTAGGATCAGATCCTTGTGGACGATGACGCGCACGGGCCAGCCGGGGCGAATGGTTATTGTCGGCTGAATATTCAGGTTCTTCTCCGTGATGCGCTGACCGGCTTGGGCCGCGTTCTGCTGCGTGGACTCTCGGATCGCGCGGAGAAGATCGCTTTCGTTCGAACCGAAGCTAAGTTCGGTTCCGACTCCGAGCATCGTCGAAAGCGCGATGCCTTTAAGCAGCGTCCCCGTGTGATAATCAACCTCGTCCTCAAGGCCTGCATAGCCTTCGGTATCCGTTGCCGGAAGATTGTCGATCTGGACCGAAGTGCCGTCGGGCATAACGATGCGCTGCCAGACGAGCAAGGCGCGGGATTGGCCGAAGGCGACGACGCTATCGTAGGAACCGATCAGCCGCGATCCTTGCGGGATGAGCAAAGTGCGGCCTGTGACCGTGTCGTAGATATTCTCGGTGACCTGCGCGACGACGAGGCCGGGAAGATCGGAGTTAATTCCCGTGATGAGGCTCGCGGCAATGATGCTGCCAGCTATGACCTGATAAGGTGATGCTGGAGATTGCAACGCGTGCGGGTTATAGATGCTGCCCGTGTCGCGCTGGTGCATGAAATCCAGCTTGCGCTGCTGGTTATTCTGGTCGTGGTCAGGATCGAGCGCCAAACGTTTGCTGTCCGGCGCTGCCGTTTCCGATTTGTCCGAAGCTTGAGAAGAAGCCCCCTGCCGAGGCTTGTTCTCGACGCGGAAAAACACCCCTGCTTGCTTTGCCTGAATCGACTGCTGGGCAAGCTGCTGGTCTTGGAGTGTCTCCCCCGGCGCCACACCACGCGCACGCTCTTGGGCAAGAATTGGGCGTCCAAGATCGCCGGGCAAGGGCGGACCAAGCTCGGTAGTCTTGGGCCGGACTTGCGTGTAATCGCCCGGTAGCGTTGCGAGACTTTCCGGTGTCGGCTTTCTGTCATTATTATAGAGTTCCTGGGTATCCGAGGGCAGCTTTAGGTTCGGCTTTTTAAGCGCAAGCATGGTAACGCCGAACACGGCGCAAATGCCGACGACAGCCGCGCCGATAAGAAGGCTTTTGCGGAATCGCACCACGCGATGCGGCGGCGCGGAGCGCAATTCAAGCTTGCTTGGGTCTATCTTCTCGGTCATTAGCGCGCCTCCGCGTCGGTGCGAGTGATGCGGACGATTTGCTGAGGATCGCTGCCGAGCCTGAGTTCGGCGGCAGAGAAAAGCCGGTCAACGATGTAGTAGTTGCCGCGCGTGCGGTAGTTCACGAGTTCATTGCCGCCGTCTGCGCCCACAAGGAAAAGCGGCGGCGCTTCGCCCTGCCCTATGTTGCGCGGAAGCTCGATGTAGACCTTCTGGCCGTCGTCAAAGGCCCGCAAAGGTCTCCATGCGGGGCTGTCGCCGGAAACTTCATAGTGGAAATGCAGGCTATCGAGCGACAGGTTCGAGGCTATTGACTGAGCAGACTCTGCATCCGCGTTTTGGCGGCGCATGACCGTCAGTTGGTCTTGCGGATATGTCCACGAGATCGCGGCCATAGAAGTTTTGGCCGTGCTTTCCATCTGCAAGTGGTAGGATCGCCGGTCGGTCGTGATGACAAGGTTGGTCTTGAGGCCCGGTGCAAAAGGCTTGACCAGAACATGGGTCTGCTGGCCGTCGCCCGAACCGCTCGTCGTGTCGCCGACAATCCAGCGCACGGTGTCGCCTGCGGAAACCGATGTGAGCTTTTCGCTTGGCTGCAAAGCAATGTCTGTCACCCGTTCGGGTGCGCCATAAAGCTGATAAAGAGCGCCTTCCGTAAACGGATAGACCTGAATGGCGTTGATGTATCCGTATTTAGTTGGCTCCTTGGTTGCTGCCTTGTTCGCTTCTTCCACTCGGACGGTCGGCGGACTTAAATCCGGCTTTTCCGCGGTTGGTAGCGGCTGAAGCTGCCCGGGCAACGGCAAAGCCTGGGGAATCTCGATGATCTGGACAGGCTTTACCGGTTCCGGCTCAATGGTGGCGGGCTTGAAGTCTGCCGGATGCCTGTTAGCGCAGGCGGCAAGCGCGAGCGTGGAAATAGAGATCAAGAGCAAATTCTTTCTCATTGGTTGGACTCCTTCGTTTGTTGGGGGGCGACGGCATCGAGTTCGCGCGACCAGTCGATGGCTTTGACGAAAAGGCCGAGTGGATTTTTGCGGAGCTGTTCCGCCGTGCGCGGCGGCTGAATGGAGACAGTCAGGATCGCTGTCCAATGCCCTGTTTGGACGAGGGTGCCCCGCTCGAACGTCTGCTCGACCCATTTGACTTGGAAGGACGTGTCGGAGGCACGGACAACGCTTGTCACCTGGACGGAAATGCTGCGCGTCCCTATCTGGGCGAACGGATCGTTCTTCTTGGCGTAGTCGTTGAGGAAGAGCGCCGCCTTATCGGTCGCAAAGTCATAGGCCGAAAGCCAATCTTGACGCACGAGAACCGGATCGGTGGAAATCGACCTCACGTTCGTAATGAACCGCGCCAAATGCCACGCCACCTGCGCATCCGCAGGCTGATAATCCTGAACCGCTGGCGCAACCGCGTGTGCTTCGCCGAATTTGTCCACCTCAACGACAAAGGGGACGACGCGGCTCTGCATGGATTGCCAGACCAGCGTTCCTGACAATCCTACGGCCAAGGAGAAGCACCCGAAGGCCATGAGCCGCCAGTTTTTGGCTTGGACTCTCGCGGAACCAATGCGCTCGTCCCAAAGCTGTTCGGCTTTTTGGTATGGCGTTACAGGTTCAGGCGTTTGTCCGTAGCGTTGTGTGGGTCTGCGAAAAAGCATGTTTTAATCCTTCTGGTGAAGTGAGGGGCTTTCGCCCTGAACCGGACGGTCGCCGTCCTTGATGGCTTGGCTGACGGAATCCGCGCTGGCGCGGGCCGCCTGCTCGGTGCGTAAACGCCTCGCCCAACCGGGCGTAGAGGTCGAAGAAGTCTGAGCGGAGGAACTT
>JAQVZU010000078.1:1697-9259 GCA_028708035.1 Alphaproteobacteria bacterium | reverse complement strand
AAGCCGATACCGGTACAAAGATGATCCACATCGGCAAGAACACGCGTTCGACAATTGTCTCAAAAGGCATCAGCGCGGGCCAGGCGCAAAATACATACCGAGGCCTAGTAAGGATTCTGCGTACCGCCAAAGGCGCGAGAAACAAAACGCAGTGCGACAGCTTGCTTATCGGCGACAAATGCGGCGCGCACACGGTCCCCTACATCGAATCACGCCAGCCGAAATCACGCGTGGAACACGAAGCCACAACCTCGAAAGTCAGCGACGATCAACTCTTTTACTGCCGCCAGCGCGGCCTAAGCACAGAAGAAGCGATGTCGCTAATCGTGAACGGCTTCTGCAAAGAAGTGCTGCAAGAGCTTCCCATGGAATTCGCCGTCGAAGCCCAAAAACTCGTCGGCATCAGCCTCGAAGGAAGCGTGGGATGAGAATGTTTGGCAAAATCACACATACGACTAGTGGACTGCGTCAGCTAAAAATACGAGAATGCTTTTCTTGCGGAACTCCCCCCTCCCTGACCCTCCCCGCGAGGGGGAGGGGAAGACTCCTCGGCCATTTCTCGACCATTGAGCTAACGCAGACCACTAGGCTGCAGCGAGAAAGCTTGGGATTTTCTGTCGCTCACCTAGGGATGATTGCACAGAACGGCACTTCCCCTCCCCCTCGCGGGGAGGGTCAGGGAGGGGGGAGCGCCGCAAGGACAATCTCGAAGGATGCGCAAAACTGATGCGGCTAACCAACCACAAAAACACATCGACAGACTATCGCCGGGCGCGCGCATTGAGAAACAACGCCTCCCCCGTGGAGCAGAAACTTTGGCCTTTTCTGCGAGAAGCCGCCGCCGCGGAAGGATTGAAATTCCGAAGACAGCAAGTCATTCATCCCTACATTACCGACTTCGCTTGCATGAAAGCCCGACTGCTTGTTGAACTCGATGGCGATACACATGCGCATTCAACAGAGTACGATGCAGCAAGAGACAAAAGGCTTGAGGAGCTTGGATTTGTTGTTGTTCGTTATTTTAATGGCGATGTAACGGGAAACCCGGAGAGCGTGGCAATGGACATTGTGAATCGAGCCACGAGGTTAGTGCAAAAACATGAAACAGAGGGAAAACGGCGCTCCCCCCTCCCTGACCCTCCCCGCAAGGGGGAGGGAACTCTTTCGTCAAGAAACGGAGAAGAATAACGACATATGCTTGAAATCCACAACCTCCATGCCTCGATCGCCGGAAAAGAAATCCTGAAAGGCATTGACCTGACAGTTCCGGCAGGGCAAGTCCACGCCATCATGGGCCCGAACGGCTCCGGAAAAAGTACGCTTTCCTATGTCCTCTCGGGCCGCGAAGGCTATACCGTCACCGAAGGCAGCATCGAGTGGAACGGCGAAGAGCTTCTCGGCATGTCCCCCGAACAGCGCGCCGCGGCAGGAGTTTTCCTTGCGATGCAATATCCCGTCGAAATCCCCGGCGTCAGCAACATGACGTTCCTCAAGGCGTCCCTCAACGCCGTCCGCAAGGCGCGCGGAGAATCCGAACTCGACGCGATGCAAATGCTGAAACTCCTTCGCGCTAAAGCCAAAGCCATCGGGCTTTCAGAAGACATGCTTAAACGCGCGGTCAACGTCGGCTTCTCAGGCGGCGAAAAGAAGCGCAATGAAATCCTTCAAATGGCGGTTCTTGAGCCCACGCTGTGCATTCTGGACGAAACCGACAGCGGCCTCGACATCGACGCTCTCAAAATCATCGCGGACGGCGTCAATGCGATGCGCTCACCAAAGCGAACGATGCTGATTATTACCCATTACCAGCGCCTTCTGGACTACATCGCGCCCGATGCTGTCCATGTCCTGGCGTACGGCAAAATCCGCAAAAGCGGCGGCCCGGAACTCGCGAAAGAACTGGAACAAAAGGGCTATATCGAATTTTCAGGAGAAGCGGCATGAACGTGAATAAGAAGCATATTTTTTGGGATTGGAACTGCACGCTCCTCGACGACGCGCAAATCATTCTCGACTGCGTCAATATTTCGCTCGCCAAATGGGCCCCCTCGCCGCTCACGATGGAGCAATTCCGCCAAATCCCCTCGACTTCGCTGCACGACCTCTATCGCATGGCGGGCGTCGCCGAAAAAGATATTCCGCAAGCCCTCGACGAAGAGCGCGACCTCTTCCACGACAATTATGAGCCTCGCGCCGACAGCGTCCCGTTGCGCAAAGGCGCAGCCAACCTTTTGCAAAACCTGAAAACCAGCGGCGTCGGCAACGTTATCGTGAGCAACCACATCGCGAACCAGATCGTGAGGCTTTTGAAGCTGCGCGAAATCCGCCAGTATTTCGATGAAGTTCTGGCTTACCGCGACCGCTCGATCCAGTTCCGAGGCACGACGAAAATTGAGCGTTTGCAAACATACGCAAAAAATAACGCGGTCGATCTTTCCTCAGCGGCCATTGTCGGCGACACCGTTGAGGAAATCGAAATAGGCCACGCTGCGGGCCTTTGCAGCATCGCGATCACGGGCGGCCTTACGACCGAAGAAAATCTCCGCAAAGCGAAGCCGCACCACCTTGTTCATTCGCTCGACGAACTGGGCGCAATCCTGCGCGAGAGGAGATTCGTGGCATGACCCTCGCCGCTTTCATCGAACGCAGCAAACGCGAAAAGGAAGGTTGGCGCTACACGGATCTCGAGGCGCTGCTCGCCTCAAAAAAAACCGTCATCCCCGCGAAGGCGGGGATCCCATTGGGTTCTGCCGCAGAAAATTCTTCAGCCCGCCTCCTTTTCAAAAACGGCGTTTTCCAACCGAAGCTCTCGACATTTGGTTCCGTCCCCTCGTGCATTCTTATGGGAGATCTTGCTTCCGGTTATTCGCTGACGCTAGGCGAAAAAACCTGCCTCGTCTCGCAACCCATAGAACTGGTCTTCGAGACCGATCAAGAATCCAGCGAAGAAATCCCGCTCAAGTTCTCCATCGACATCGGCGACAATGGCCGTCTGACCCTTCTTGAGAACTATCGCCCCACGCCCATCCCTGTTACGGTCGATATGGACGTGACTCTCCGCCCCCGCGCCAAGCTCGTCCACGGCAAAATCGCGGCAGGCGGCCCACATCTTGCGTTACATAAAGTTCGCGCCCAAACCGGTTGTTATTACAGCAACTTTTCCCTCCTTCGCGGAAGCGCCCCCGCCCGCCATGAGCTGGACGTAGCACTTGAAGGCGAGGAATCCCAAACCTCCCTCAACGGCATCATGCTGCTACGCGGCCATGACCACGCCGACATAACCGCGCGCGTCGCGCACAAAGCGCCTCGCTGCACCAGCCGCCAAAACTACCGGAGTGTCCTTGATGACGCCTCGCGCGGCGTCTTCCAGGGCAAAATCGCGGTAAGCCCCGGCGCGCAGAAAACCGATAGCTATCAACTTAGCCGAGCGCTTCTTCTGTCCGACAAAGCTGAAATGGACGCGAAGCCAGAGCTTGAAATCTATGCCGACGACGTGAAATGCAGTCACGGCAGTTCAATAGGCGATCTTGATGAAAACGCGATGTTTTACTTGCGCTCGCGCGGGCTGAACGAAAAGGAAGCGCAGGCCGTTTTGGTAGAAGGTTTTATCTCCGAAATGCTTGACGCGTTGCAGCCGAACGAATGGCGTGAAATTTTCCGCCGCGAAATCGAGGCATGGCATGACCTATAACGTCGAAGAAATCCGCAAGGACTTCCCCGTTCTGTCGCAGGAGATCCACGGGCATCCGCTCGCCTATCTCGACACGGGAGCCAGCGCTCAAAAACCAAGAGCCGTAATCGATGCAATGTCGCGTTTCATGGAGCGCGATTACGCCAACATTCACCGGGGCGTGCACGAGCTAAGCCAGCGCGCGACTAATCAATACGAAGCCGTCCGCCCCTTGATCCAGAAATTCATCAACGCGGAATACGAAGAGGAAATCGTTTTCACGCACGGCGCAACCGAAGCGGCGAATCTCGTCGCGCAGACATGGGGCCGCACATTTCTGAAAGCGGGAGACGAAATCGTCCTGACCGCGCTTGAGCACCACGCCAATATTGTCCCTTGGCAAATTCTACGAGACCAGATTGGCGTCGTGCTGCGCGTTGTGCCCGTCACCCCCGAAGGCGAGGTTCGCCTCGAAGACGTTAAGGCTGCGATAACGCCGAAAACAAAGCTTATCGCCTTCGCGCAGGTTTCGAACGTCCTCGGCACCATCCTTCCCGCCAAAGAAATCGCAAAGCTCGCACATGAAGCTGGAGCCCTTGCCCTCATCGATGGTGCGCAATCCATCAGCCACATGCCGGTCGATGTCCGCGACATCAATGCGGATTTTTTCTTCTTTTCGGGCCACAAGCTCTACGGCCCCACCGGAATCGGCGTCCTCTATGGCAAGAAGTATTTGTTGGACCCAATGCCGCCCTATCAAGGCGGCGGAGACATGATTGAATCCGTCACCTTCGCCAAGACAACGTTTAAAGCCCCTCCTCACCGCTTCGAAGCCGGAACGCCGCCGATCACCGAGGTCATCGGCCTTGGCGCGGCAATAAAATACGTTTTGAGCCTCGGCATGCAAAACATCGCCGCTTACGAGGACACAATCCTTGCCTACGCCACCGAAAAGCTTTCGCCTATCGAAGGCCTCCGCATAATCGGCAATGCGAAGAAAAAATCCGGCATCGTGTCTTTTATTATGAAACAAGCGCACCCACATGACATTGGGACGGTCCTAGATCGTCATGGCGTCGCGATCCGAGCGGGCCACCATTGTGCGCAGCCGCTGATGGAGCATTTAGGCCTTACGGCGACGGCTCGAGCTTCCTTCGGCCTTTATACATCGAAGGCGGACATTGACGCCTTGGTCGCCGCCGTCAAAAAAGTTCGGGAGATCTTCGGATGAGCGATGACCTGCGCGACCTTTATCAAGATTTAATCCTCGACCACGGAAAGCACCCGCGCAATTTTTGCGTCCTCGAAGGCGCAACGAACGAAGGCCTTGGCCATAACCCTTTGTGCGGAGACAAAATCACTCTCTATGTCATGATCGATGAAGGCGTTATTTCGAATATCGCCTTTCAAGGCTCGGGCTGCGCTATCTCGGTCGCCTCGGCCTCGATGATGACCGAGATGCTGAAAGGCAAAACGACCGAAGAAGCCGAAAAAATCTTCGCTTACATGCACAACTCTTGCACGGGCCAACCTACCGACGAAACAGGCATTGACGAAGACGCCATCGACCGCATCAAAGCTCTTGCGGGCGTTCGCGACTATCCCATTCGCGTCAAATGCGCGACCCTCGCATGGCACACGCTTCAAGCGGCCCTGAAGAACGAAAAGAAAGCCTCGACAGAACGATCATGAACAACGCATCCACATCTCTCAAACAGCGCATCAAACCCGCCTCCTTCGCCGACCGCGTCGTTGAGCAGCTTAAAACAGTGTACGATCCCGAGATTCCGGTCAACATTTACGACCTGGGCCTGATCTATGACATCAACATCGCCCCCGAAAAGGACGGCCAATACGACGTCAAGATCCAGATGACCCTGACCTCTCCGGCCTGCCCCATCGCCGAGCAAATGCCCCTCTTCGCCCAACAAGCCGTCCAATCCCTCGATGACGCTGGCGAGGTTACCGTTGATCTCGTCTGGAACCCGCCTTGGGACAAATCGCGTATGACTGACGAAGCGCGGATGCAATTGGATATGTTTTAAATAACCAAAATTTAACATTTTCGAGCACAAAACAACCCGTTATCTTGCGGTTGTGGAATGAGACCCCATATTGGTAAAAAGAGTTATTAACCATGAAAAACAAAGAAATCCTTCTGGCTGATTACGAAGTCCCCGCTTTTCTGATTGATAAAGTCGATCTGGATGTAGACATCCGACCCAATCACGTGAAAGTCACGGCTCAACTTAAGATCAGGCGCAATCCGGAATCAAAGAATGCCAAAGCCCCGCTGTTCCTGAATGGCGAGGACCAAAAGCTTCTTGGCGTCACGGTGGACGGTCGCGCGCTGAAGAAAACCGAATACAAGCTAACCCCCGAAGGCCTGACGATCCCGAAAATGCCTGAAAAAGCGATGGTCGAAATCGTCAGCACGCATAACCCGTATAAGAACACCGCGCTTTCTGGTTTTTACGCCTCCGGCCCGATGCTTTCGACGCAATGCGAGCCCGAAGGCTTCCGCCGCATAACGTATTATCCGGACCGCCCCGATGTAATGGCGAACTTCCGCGTCACGCTGCATGCGGATCAAAAGAAATACCCGACGCTTCTTGCCAACGGCAATCTCATCAAAAGCGGCTGCGAAGACAAAGGCCGTCATTTCGCGACTTGGGAGGACCCCTTCCCCAAGCCTTGCTACCTCTTCGCCATGGTCGCGGGCAAACTCGACAAACGCACCTCTCACTTCAAAACCAAATCCGGCCGCCGCGTGCTGATTGAAATTTACGTCGAACCGGGCCGGGTCAAAGAAACCGACTTCGCGCTTTCCGCCATTAAAAAAGCGATGAAATGGGACGAAGAGCGCTTCGGCCTCGAATACGACCTTGACCGCTTCATGATGGTCGCCACGCCGTTCTTCAACATGGGCGCGATGGAGAACAAAGGTCTGAACATCTTCAACGACACCTGCGTTCTGGGCCGGACCGACACCGCGACGGACGCCACCATCTCATTCATCGAGCGCGTCGTCGCCCACGAATACTTCCACAACTGGACTGGCGACCGCATCACGTGCCGCGACTGGTTCCAGCTCAGCCTCAAGGAAGGCCTGACGGTTTTCCGCGAACAGGAATACATGGGCGACGCCCATTCGATCCCGGTCGAACGTCTCGACAACGTGCGCGACCTGCGCCGCCGCCAGTTCGCCGAGGACACAAGCGCCATGGCGCACCCCGTCCGCCCGGACCGCTATCAGGCGATCGATAACTTCTACACCGTCACGGTCTACGACAAAGGCGCGGAAGTCCTGCGCATGATCCAAACGCTTGTGAGCCGCAAAGGCTTCGACAAAGGCATGGCTCTGTACGTCAAGCGCCACGATGGCCAAGCCGTGACCTGCGAAGACTTCGTCAAGGCGATGAGCGACGCGAACAAGATCGACCTGAGTCAATTCCTTTTGTGGTACAAACAGGCCGGAACGCCGGTCCTCGACGTCGCCAGCGATTACGACCCGGACGCCAAGCGCCTGACTCTCACAGTCAGCCAGTCCTGCAAACGCACGCCAGGCCAGCCCGTCAAGAAGCCGATGCATATTCCTCTTGCCGTAGGCCTCCTGGATCGCGCCGGAAAAGACCTGATCGGCACGCGAGTCCTTTCGCTGAAGGAGCCGAAGGAAACTTATGTTTTCGAAAATATAAAAACCAAGCCGGTTCTCTCGCTGCTGCGCGGATTTTCGGCCCCGGTCCGCCTCAACTACCCGTGCACGGACGACGAACTCCTGTTCCTCCTCGCGAAAGATACCGACCCCTTCTGCCGTTGGGAAGCCGGGTTCAAGCTCGCGACACAACGCCTCTTGGGCTACTCGGTGGACGACGAAACTTTCGTCGCGGCG
>JAQVZU010000078.1:0-1687 GCA_028708035.1 Alphaproteobacteria bacterium | reverse complement strand
GCCTTGCGCGACAAAAGGCTGGACCCGGATTTCAAAGCCATGGTCCTGTCGCTGCCCGGCGAAAACGAACTCGGCCTCGCCAAGCAGGCGCGTGGGGAACTGATCGACATCGAAGCGCTTTACGCCGCCCGCAAAGAATTGGTGAAGCATATCGCTTTCCGCCTGAGAGATTCTTTTGCTTCCGAATGCGACCGCCTCTCGAAAACCGTCAAAGACACCAAGGCCGACGGCGAAACCATGGGACGCCGCGCGCTTAGAAATCTGTGCCTGTCGTACTTGGCGCAAACAGGCGATCCAAAGACCGTGAAGCTTCTTTACAAACAGGCCACGACATCGAAAAACATGACGGACCGGATCGCCGCACTCGCCGTTCTCGCCGACCTCGACACGCCGCTCCGCGACAAAGCTTTCGCCGCGTTCGACAAGAAATGGCGCAAAATCCCGACCGTGATGGACAAATGGCTCATGGTCCAAGCCGCTTCCAAACGCGCGGATGTCCTGAAAACGGTCCGCAAGCTGCTTTCGCACCCCGCTTTCACGTTCAAGAATCCGAACCGCATTTCGGCGCTGATCGGAGTCTTTGGGGCCAACGGCCTCGGCTTCCATGCAAAAGACGGCTCGGGGTACAAGTTCATCGCGGACATGATATTGAAAATCGACCCGATGAACCCGCACAGCGCCGCAAGTCTCGCCAAGAACTTCTCGCGCTGGCGCGACTACACTCACGGAAGGCAAAAGCTGATGCAAGCCCAACTCGTCCGCCTTTCAAAAGCCAAGCTGTCCGCCAACGCCTCCGAGGTCGTCCAAAAAAGCCTGAAGGGATAAGTCCCTGACCATTTGGCGTGGAGTTATTCGGCTGAGAGATAGCCTATCGCGTGAATGTCCTTGCTAGCCGATTCCGTTTTCCCGCAGGATTGCCGAGGCAATCGCCTGATGGGTTTTGATGGCTTCAAGGAATTTATACCAGTCTGTTCTCTTATAATCCTTATCGCGCCAACGGCATTCGATTGGAGCCACTTGAAAAAGGCCGTGCGTGCATTCGCAAAAGCTTTCGACAATCTCCGTCGACAGATCCGTCCATGATTCGCGAACAGCCTCTTGCGCCCAAGCGAGCGTCTCGCAGTTATATTCCGGAAGCGGCGTTCCGCCATAGGCTTGCGTCAGCGCGCGATTGCGGTAATTCCGGAGGCGCTTGTCGCTCGAAAACGATTTGAACGTCGATGTGTCGGGACCGATGTCCTGGCCTATTTCGGTTATCGCTTCCTTGATACGTTCGCGCAGAGCCTCATCGGAAAGCTGAGGGTCGCGATCTTTGATACAAAACGCGAAAATGTGGCTTGCGGCGTCCAAAAAACGTTGTTTGTTGTTCACTGTAGAATCGACAAGCCTGCTGTCGGTCCAGACCAGATTAGGCACGTCGGGCTGGTGGCCGAACGCTCCATGGCCCGTGTTTATCAGGTTTTCGAGATCGATTTCATCAGATGCCGTAGGGATGCTGTTAAGGCGCGAGGCTGCGCCGATAAAATTTTGATGCGCCCATGTATCGGCATAAGCATGCAGAGCAATACCGATGCGATAGATCCTTTCTTCGGAACTCGGCGGAAGGCCAAAGGCGTTCCGAACCATTTTTCGCGCAATCACGCTGTTGGGGGCGGCAGTCGTCTCAGGCCACCCTCCTCGCTTGCGC
>JAQVZU010000077.1 GCA_028708035.1 Alphaproteobacteria bacterium | reverse complement strand
CGAAGCCTCGATGCGTAAAGAAGCTCGAACATAGCGCGCAACCTCACGCCCTCGTCGCCCGGAAAATTCCCCACGGCTTGAAGCAGCCTCCGGACCTCCGGCTCGGTAAGGCACTTCGGCAAAGGCTTTCCAAGCTTGGGCGCTTCAATGGTGCGCGTGGGATCTTCCTTGCGCAAATTTTCCGAACAAAGAAACCTGAAAAACTGCCGAAGCGCCGAAAGCCGCCGCGCCTGAGTCCTCGCCGCCTTATTTCCCAATGCATGCAAATAACCGCGTAAATCTTCTTCATTGGCGTCGACAAGGTTGATCTTTTTCCGAAGCAGGTAATTAGCCGCATCCCCGAGATCCCGCGCATAAGCCGCGCGAGTATTTGCCGAGGCATTGCGCTCGGCCAGCATCATATCGAGGAATGAATCGATCATGCTCTTTCCGGCTCTCTATATGCAAAAAATTCTAAAAAGCCACTCCATTAGCCTCAGCCTCATAGCTGACGCGCAACCGGGCTCCTTTTTTCTTAATAGCCTTTATCACGATCTCTTTAATTTGCCCTAAATGAGCCACATGAGTTCCCCCGCAGGGAATGGGAGCGGCGGACCCAAACTGAACGCTGCGATCGGCATACGGATTTCCAAGGACATGGACTGGCCACTGCTCCGAAATCGCTTTCTTCAGCGCCAGAGGCAAGGAAGACGAAAGCCGTCCGGCAAACTCGGGCGAGAAAGATCCTTCGAACTCGACGCGCGCCTCTCCAGGCCAGTGATGACCCTGAACTGCTTTTATTTCAGGAAACTCCTTTTCAGCAACAGCGGCCAAAAGATGTCCCGCCGAGTGGTAAACGGCATTTACCCTCCGGGAAGCCGCGTCAACGGACAAAGAACAAACCTGACCGACAGATAGACCGTCGAACGAGTTTACAAAATGATCGACTTCGCCTTCCTCGGCATGCCGCGCATCAAGAACCACGACGGAACCTATCCGGCCTTTGTCCCCTTTTTGTCCTCCTCCTTGAGCATGAAACCATGTTTTGTCCAACCGAACGATAAGTCTCTCTCCATTGATAAGATCCACAACAGTCGCTTCCCCCGACAAAGTCTGCGGCTCAGCGAGATAAACCTTCTTGGTGGACATTCTTCCTCCTTATCTGTCTTTATAAAATGTCGCTACGGCATGCCGCGCAAAAGTCGCTGCTTCCTTTTCGTGCCCAGCCTCGCGCAACGAAGAAATAATCCCAAGCGACTTGGTCAGCGAAGGCTCTCCATTTCCTGCGACTATCGCCGCCATTAAAACCGTCTCGGCATGCTTGCTGGATGCCGCCGCCGCGAGCATGCGTTCAAACAGAAGGGGCGATATCGACATCTTTTTCTCGGTATGCGCTGCGGCAATAACCCTATCCCAAGCAGCATTGGGAACATTAAGTCCCGCCGCCTCAAAAACAAGCAGTGTCGGCGCGATCATGTCGCGTAACGTCGCCTCATCGGCGTTTTTCACAGCGGACGCAAACCATTTCGAAAATCCCGCCGCATAAGCGCCCTCGGTTTCCAGCCCCGCCAGTGCGAATTGCGGCCAAAGCGCTTGAATCTCGTTATCGCAAAGGGGGCTACTAACCTTCGCCAAGTCAAACCAGTCGCGCGCCATCGGGCTTTCCGCAAGCATGTAAATGTGCGCGAGCGCTGCGGCATTCTTCGCCATCGCGCTCGTTATCTCGAAATCCCCAAGCATCGCGGCGACCACTCCTCCGGCCCCGTTCAAAAACGAAGCCGAAGAAGACTGAACGAACCTCGCAGCCAACGCAAATTTCGCGTCAGGATCGGCTTGAGCCTCCGCAGCTTTGAAAAGCAGCGCGCGTAGCCGCGCCCCCGTCTCGTTGGAACTCTGGGCCGACGCAACGGCCTCAACTGAAAAAACGCTTGCGCGATAAGCGTCGGCCAACTCCATCGGCGCAATCAACCCGCGCTCCGCGGCCCTTTCGGCAAAGGCAAGCCGCGTCGCATCCTTCTGCGCTGGCAATCTCATCAGCGCGCGCGCCCCGGCGTCATTGCGCGCGAAAACCGCATCCGGCACAGGCAAATTTGCAAGTTGCAACAACCCGATCGACTCGAGCGTCAGCGGCGAAAGCGGCTGAGGCAAAGTCTTTGCGCCGCCCAGAATATTTCTGTCCGCAATATGGACAAAAACGCTGTCGTGGTTTTCCTCGGACCGCAGAATGTCGAGCGCCACCTGAGCGGCCTTCTGGTCCTTCGCACGCAATCGGCAAACGATGGTGAAATTTTGCCAGTTCGCTCCCGGATGATTTTTTGGATACTCTGAGACCTTAGCGCAAACGCTCTCATCCCCGGCGAGATAAGCTTTCTCGGCAGCGGCCAGAAACGCCGCTCCGTCCACGAACTTGGAATCTGCTTGGCGCGCAAGCCGCCATGCTCCAGCCGTGTCGCCGAACAAAGCAAGCTTTTCGACCCGGGCCGAAGTCAGTCTCGACGAAGAGTTGTCCCCCTCGGGCGGCACTGCCGATGTCCTTAAAAGCCGCAAAACAAGCCCATTGAGAACGGGCGACCCCGTAGGAGCAACCATCGACAGAAGCCTCTCCGCAACGGCTCTGTTCGTGCCCTTCCACATGTCCGCCCCAAAGCCTTCGCTGTCCTTCAGTCCCACCGTTTCGGAACTCACGCTCGGCAATAAGGAGCTTACAACCGGATCGATAACAACCGGCGGCGCTTTTGGCTGCTGGGGAACGATTGGCCTGGGCATTGCATCCGCTGGCCTTGCGGGAGGCGCGGAAACAAAGTGAGCCTCGCGTAAATTAGACTCCGTCGTTATCTGCGCAAACGCACCCCGAACCGATACCATCAGGATCAGTGAAGAAAGGATTATCCTACCTGGGAAGCCTCTCATCAGGAACAACCAATTCCACTTTTTGCGTGGGCGGCATGATTTGGGCCTTTGACAGCCACAAAGCTCCACCGGCTATAACTAATAGCAAACAACCGGCGACCACGGCAACAATGGATTGAGAATTCACTATTCGACTCCCGCTTTTTCTGGATATATTTAATTGAAGTGTGATTTTCGCATCGAATTATGGCATGAGCACGTCAAACTTGGAAAATTTTTCATTAAAAAAATCGATCGCGCTTCTGGGCATGATGGGCGCGGGCAAGACAAGCGTGGGCCGAGCGCTTGCGAATATTGTTTCCATCCCATTTTACGACTCGGATGCTGAAATTGAAAAAGCCATGGGCCTCTCGATACCTAGAATCTTCGCCGAACGGGGTGAACCGGAGTTTCGGCGGATAGAGCGCGAAACGGTCGCACATTTACTTGATGAACGTTTATGTGTTCTTTCCCTTGGCGGAGGCGCCTTTATAGATGCGCAAACGCGCGAAGAGATCCGAAAAAAAGCTATTTCCATATGGCTCAAAGTGGATCGCGATATTCTTTTAAAACGAGTCATGTATCAAGGGAACCGCCCTCTTCTCGCTGGAAACAACCCGAAGGAAAAGCTCGACCTGATTCTTCGCCAACGCGAACCCATCTACGCACAAGCCGATGTAACGGTGCTTTTGGACGATGCCCCTGTTTACGAAAACGCGCATAAGATTCTCGCCGCTCTGTCCCGTTTTTATCCTTGAGCCCACAGCCGGGCAATCGCCTCAAACTGAAACAAGGAAAGATTCTCCGCCCTTTCTGTCGGTTCTATCTCCGCGTGCCTTAAAAGATTTTCCCCTCCGAAGGCTTTCAAGCTTGACCGCAGCATTTTCCGGCGTTGTCCAAAGGCGGCCGCCGTAACCTTTTCGATGACGGAAAGCGGAATGTCCGCTGGCCGGTTATTCCTCGGGATTAAATGAACAACGGCTGAATTTACCTTCGGCGGGGGCGTAAAAACAGACGCCGGAACCTCAAGCATGCGCTGAACATCGCAGCAAAACTGAGAGATTATCGAAAGCCGTCCATAAGCCTTGCTTCCCGGCGCGGCACAGATACGATCCACCACCTCGGCCTGAAACATCAGCGTCAAGCTTCTGAATTGCCCAATCTTAGGCAGCCATTTCAACAAAAGCTCTGTGCCAATATTGTATGGAAGATTCGACACAATCGCGCGCGGCGCTGGCGCAAGCGATTCCACTTCCACTTTCATCGCATCGCCTTCAATGATCTCCACCGCGCCCTTCGACGCACGAACGATTTCTTCGAGCGCTGGGATAAACCGGGGATCTTTCTCAATAGCTATAATCTTGGAAGCCTTCGATTCGGCCAAGGCTCGCGTCAGCCCCCCCGGTCCCGGCCCGATCTCGAAAACAGTGCATCCGGACAAATCCCCTGCGGCTTCAACAATACGGCGCGTCAGCGTCAAATCGCACAGAAAATGCTGCCCCAAAGTTTTTTTTGCCCGTAAATCGAAGCGCGCGATCACGTCGCGCAACGGAGGAAGAAGGCTTAAGTCTGTCATAGGTTAAAAGACCATTAACACTTGTTGGATAAGTATAGCCGTTACGCTCCATTTTACAAAATTCAATCCTTTTTCGCCCATGCCTCAACAGAATAACCTGACGCAATCTCACTTTTTAGTAATCATCCCCGTGGTTCTGATTATTTTAGGAGCGCTTGTTTTATCAGGAACGTCGATCAAAGAGAATCTGCGCTTTTCTGAAGCGGCCTCGCAAATCCTGTCGCTGGTTAAGAGGGTCCGCTCTTATGCAAACGACCAACAAGCCTTCAACTTCAATCCCGGAGAGGACATCCTCGAAGCTTTAAATCGCGTAGGGCAGCTGCAATCGCCGAAGCAAACCAATCCGTGGCGTAGTCCGATCATGGCGGTCGCAGGCACAAACTCGACGTGGCGAATCGAAAGCAATTATCCCGTTCATGTCTGCCGCCGCCTAACGTTGTATATAATGGAAATAAACACGAACGAAACAGGCCTTATTAGCATCGAGGCTCAAACGACGGAAGGCGGTGGATGGAATCCAATCTTCCCGTCTGCGAAGGCTGATGTTGAGGATATCGTAAGATTTTCGTGCGGCGACGGCACAGTCGCGCGCCTCGCCCTAACCTTCCGCGCACGATAAAATTAATCGGCTTTTGAGGCGTTCTCTAAAGCTTCGACCACGATCCCTGGCGTCAAAAGCTCCGGCAGCACAATGCCCTGCGGAGCCCCCGGACCATAGACGACATCGAATGGAATGCCGTACCGGCCATATTTGCGAAGCAGCTCGGAAACCACAGGATCCGGATTCGTCCAGTCCGCTTGCATGGCGACGACCTTGCCATGGAAAAGCCTTCGGACCACATCCCCGCTGGAAAAAGCGACAAGCTTGTTTGCCTTGCAGGTCAAACACCAATCCGCAGTTACGTCGAGAAAAACGGTTTTTCCCTCCGCAAGGTTAGCGTTTAACGTCGAGGGAGTGTAGGCTTCCCACAAGCGCCCAACTTCGTTTTTCTGCGAAGGCCCAGCCTCTCCGCCGATGACTGCGCCCACCGCCGCGCCACAAATAAGAAGGATTCCGCTCATTGACAGAGCTTTTGACATCCTCCTGTTGAAGGCGAGAAAAAGAGCAAGAAGGGCCATCATTCCGCCGAAAATCAAGGCCGCATACAGCCCCACTTGGGCTGACATGATCCAGATGAGCCAAACCGCTGTCAGCGCCAACGCACCCCCAAGAAACCGCCGCAGCCAAAGCATCCACGCCCCCGGCCTCGGCAATGCCGCAGCCGATTCCGGAAACAACGCCACCGCTAAATATGGAAGCGCCATCCCCACCCCAAGCGCCGCAAATGTACCAAAGATCTCTTTCGTGCCCGCCGCCAAAGCAAACCCGACCGCGGTCCCAAGAAACGGCGCAGAGCAAGGGGTGGCAAGAAGGGTCGCGAACGCTCCCGTGACAAAATCCCCCGCAAGTCCGGAGCGGTATTTACCGTTCATCCTATCGGCGAGAAAAGCCGGAAGCGAAAGCTCGAAAAACCCCCAAAGATTAGCCGCAAAGAGAACAAGCAACATTATAAGAAACATCAAGAATCCGGGTTGCTGAAACTGCACGCCCCAACCGAGCCGTATCTCAAACTGCTTAAGCACCGCCATAACGGTCGCAAGAACCAGGAATGAGAAAATGATCCCCCCGGCCGTCGTAAAAAAGCTGTTTCTGATATGAGCTTTCTGGCCACCAAGGTGCTTGAGCGCGCCGACGATCTTCAGCGAAAGCACCGGCAAAACGCACGGCATGAAGTTCAAAATAAACCCGCCCAAAAGAGCCAAAAGCAAAACGACGCCGAATGTCGGTTTTTCCGGCAAAAATGCAGCCGGAGACATCTCCGAATTGCCGGTTGTCCTTATCTCAGCCGCCTTGCCGTCGTTCAAAATCGTGAGCCTGAGCGGAAGCGCCGAAAGGCTTACGCCTTCTGGGATATCCGAAACCGGTTTAACCTTAAGCACGGCAGAAGCCCCGTCCGAATCAATCTTCACTTCGGGCGCGCTGAACTCGACATGTTGGTCATTCTCGATAAAAATATCCGGCTTCACGATTCCGTTATGCGCCTTGATTAAAAACAGCAAACCCTCGCCATCGCTTGAAACTTTTTTAAGAAAAACGCCCGCACCATCGGAATCGGAAGGAAGTTGCCGTCGGCCCTGTTTCAGCAGAAGAGCCTCAATTCCTTCACGCGCCTCCCCCTCCGGCACGGCCAGCGACAGGTCGAAATGCGCCGGAACGCAAATAGAACGGCACAAAATGAGATCAACGCTAACAGCGGCGTTAAGAGCTTTCCCTTTCTTCAGCAGCGCCGCATCGATTGGAAAAAGCACGCTATCGCTGTAACCTATTGTTTCCAAACCAAAAACAGTGCTGCGGCGAGGCGTAGGATATAGCACCTTTGCCGATTGAAGATTACTTGCCCCTTCTTTTTGCCATTCCAGAGTCGGCGGCAACCCTGCCTGCCCCGGAGATCGCCAATATGTATGCCATCCCTCGGCCAGCTTGATCTCGAGGCCCAATGGAACTATTTCTCCGCTTCCCACGGCCTCAACCCCGGAAACAAGGCGGGCCGATGCGGCATTGTCCTGCTTCCATTCGCTTGAAAGGGCAAGGGCTTGAACAGGAAATAAAAAAAAGATCAAGAAAAGAAGTCGAAACATGGAAGATTTCTCATGCGATTGTTTCGCGGCGCAAAATTATGTCGTTCCGACTAATCCCGCGACAGCAAATAAAGCTATCAAAGAATCGCAAGTTAGGGGAAAATAGGCAAGACGGAACTTACCGGACGGCAATATGAAACAACAACTTTTCTCGAATATGCGGAAAATCGAAAAGCCGGGCGCTAAACAGGAAACACCCCCTGTTATGCCGGGCTGGTTAACCGGAAAGCTCCTTGTCGCCATGCCCGGAATGGCTGACCCGCGATTTGCGCGTTCGGTCATCTATGTTTGTTCGCATAATCAAGGCGGCGCGATGGGGCTGGTTGTTAACCGCCTTTTCGGCGACGCCGATTTTCCGATGCTGCTTGAGCAACTAAATATTTCGCCTTCGTTCAACACGCCCGAAATCTCGGTCCAATACGGCGGGCCGGTTGAAATGAGCCGAGGCTTTGTTCTGCACTCAAGCGAATACTTGCGCGAAGGAACGATGCGCATCGACGACTCGGTTGCGATAACGGCGACTGTGCAGATTATCGAGGACATTGCGAACGGCAAAGGTCCTGCCCGAGCCATGATGGTTTTGGGCTACGCAGGCTGGAGCGAAGGACAACTCGAAGAGGAACTAAAAAACAACGGTTGGCTCACAGCCGATCTGGACGAGGAAATCTTATTCGACCAGAACCTTGATTCAAAATGGGATCGGGCCATGGCGAAAATCGGCGTCCTCCCCGCCATGCTTTCCAACACACAAGGGAATGCATAAACCATTCCCTCCTAGTGGGGATCGTTCATCGATATCAAGGCTTTTTAACCATATTTTTTGTGCTAAACTGTGTTTTTCCGCTCCAGTTAAAACCAGATGCCACATTCCCTCTCCGTTCAAAAAGCGCGACGCACGTTCGCCATCTTACGCCAGCACATTGTTGGCATCGCCCAGGATTTCTGGAAGGACGGGACGTGGAGTACGCCGGTGTCTGCAAGCGTACATGATGAGTATACGATCCAAGTCGTCGACAGCCCTCCCCAAGAAGAAGTCGCTTCTTCGCCTCCGCCGCCTCCTCACTGGCACGCCGCACCTGGCGAAATATCCGAAAAGATGTGGGGCAAAGGCCGCGTTACTCCGGCTGATGACGAGATCAGCGATCTCCTTATCAAGCCACTAAACCTCACGAAGGACATGAGCGTCCTCGATCTTTCGGCAGGGCTCGGGGCGCGTATGAGACGCGCAACTCAGCATTTTGGCGTTTACGTCACAGGACTCGAACCCGACCCGGATATCGCAGCGCGCGGCATGAAGATGTCGACCGCGGCTGGCAAAAGGAAAAAAGATTCTATTACCGCTTACGATCCGATGAATTTTGTAGATACGCATAAATACAATTGCATCCTCGCGCGCGAAACATTTTATCGAGTGCCCGACAAAAAAAAATTTATTGAGACAATTGTAAAATGCTGCAAATCAGTCGCACAGATTTCATTCACTGATTACATTTTAAACCCCGAATTCAAAAACCAACCCGCCATCATGGCGTGGAAAGCATTTGAAGAAGGCGCCGACCCGTGCAGCCTGGTAGAAATGGCCGAACTCTGGGCAAAGAACGGCATAAGCCTCCGCGTTCATGACGACCAAACAGAAATGTATATGGCCGAAGTCAAGCGCGGACTTATACGCTTCGAAAAATATCTGGAGTCCAGTGCAAAGCCCGATGCGGAAACGAAGAAAGCCATCGAGAAACGCATCAAGACTTGGGCGCACCGCATGTCGGCGATGGAACAGGGGCTGCGTTTTTATCGTTTTTACGGACAGAAGTAATATCCTGCTCGCGCCGCACAAAATGGCGCCGAGGGCATCCCGGCGAAGAAACCATTAACGACAAAAGGCTTCCGAACCGCAAGGCTAGTGGTCTGCGTCAGCTCAATGGTCGAGAAATGACCGAGGAGTCTTCCCCTCCCCTCGTGGGAGGGGTCAGGGGAGGGGGAGTTCCGCAATAACCGCCTCGATTTTCTAGTAACATCATATCCATAATAATCCCCGTCATGCCCGCGCAGGCGGGCATCCCATTTGTTTTCTTGGCTCTTTTGCAGAGTTGGTGGGTGAATTTTGGTAATTTTGGGGATTTTTACAGTTCCGGCAAGCTCATTGTCAGGATTTTGAGTTTGAGATATTCCTCGTCGCGGAGGCCGAAGGCGCGGCGCT
>JAQVZU010000076.1 GCA_028708035.1 Alphaproteobacteria bacterium | reverse complement strand
TGCTTCCTTCTGATCTTCGACATCTTTGCCCCTTCTTGCTCTATTTTAGGGGCGTTTTTCCACTTAAGCTATTGTCTCATTTTCCGGGTCCAGCATAGTCTTTTTCAGACCGATGCTAGCGGTATAGGAAGGCTCTCTTTAAAAAATCGATCTTTGCCAATTTCTGGGGGGAGGAATATCAATAAGGTCCAATGCTAAACAGGCTCGAACCCTGACGATCAAAAGCTTGCCTTTGGAATTTACTTTTCCATACATAAACCCCTCCTAAAGAGGTTTTTTCTGTCGTCCTTCTATTACAAATAAAAAAGCCAATCCAGACAAATTTTGTCAAAATAGTGGCGCCCCCAATACGCAAATCATTGCGGTTTAACAACAACCGAACGCCAATTTTTAAGGAAGAGGGATAATGCTATAAGCAGCCTGTTCGCGAGAACAAGCGTGCGGCGATGGCATCCCCCTTTTCGGGGAATGACGGGGATTCAAGGCTTAAATCTATTAGCATAAAGATCACGAACAGGCTCTTACGAGCTCGTGGCCGAAGCCATTTGCCTTGATTTTTCCGAAAGCGAGTTCACCAGCGCAGAGATGCCTTCGCGGCGCGCAATCGATGAAAACTCACTACGGCGAGTAGCCAACTCACTGATCGTGCCGTTCATGTAGACATCGACAATGCGGTATTTTCCACCTTCGTCCGGGCGCATCAGATAGTTAAGTTGCACGTGATCGCCTTCCTTGGGTTTAAGGAGAGTTTCGACGACCACATCTTTTCCAGAGATCTTTTCTCCAACCACCACAAACTCCTCGCCGTCATAGGAAGCGAAGCGAGTAGCATAGGTCGAGATGCTATATTTCGAAAATGCGGCGACAAGGTCGTTCTGCTCCTTTTCCGAAGCGCCGCTCCAACTTGAGCTTACGGCCATGCGCGTCATCAATGGCAAGTTGAAGGCTCCCTGAACGGCTGACGCAAGCTTCTTATAACGGCCATCGAAGCCAAGGGACTCTCCCTGCTTCATGGTCGCCACGAGTTGAGAGTAAAAATTTTTGACAACGTTCTGGGCTCCGGTGGGCGCGGCATGCGCCGAGGCGGAAATAATCATCGCCAAAAGCGCTGCAAGAACCAGAATGCGCGGATATACCTTCATGTGATGTCCTTATTTTTGCGTCTTTGACTTTTCTGCAACCTGAATTTGTCGATCTCACGGCAAGAATAAGCTCATGCTATGGCTGCGGCAACCTGCTTCTCGTCCGCGCCTAAGGCTTCCAAAGCTTTTGCGACGATATGGGAGGCATTCAGTCCGGCTTTTTCATACTGCTTGTAGGGGCTATCCTGTTCCTGGAATCGGTCGGGAAGAGTCATGGAACGAATTTTGACTTTTTGGTCCAAAGCTCCGGCATTAGCCAAATGGTGCAGCACATGGCTACCGAAGCCGCCAACAGATCCCTCTTCAACAGTAATAATAACTTCGTGTTCGGCGGCCAAGCGCAGGACAAGGTCCATGTCGAGAGGCTTGGCGAAGCGCATATCCGCGATCGTGGTACTGACGCCATGCGAGTCGAGTATTGCCGCCGCCTTGCGACATTCCATCAGGCGTGCACCAAGATTGACGAGCGCGACCTTGGTTCCTTCCTCGACAATGCGGCCCTTGCCGATGGGAAGGACGTTTCCGCGCTCCGGCATCTGGCACCCCGCGCCTTCGCCGCGCGGAAAACGGATGACCGAGGGAAAGTCGTTTATCGAGGCCGCGGTCGCGACCATGTGGACCAGTTCGGCTTCGTCCGAGGGGGCCATAATCACGATATCGGGCAAGCATGATAGATAGGCAAGGTCAAATGATCCTGCGTGCGTAGGTCCGTCTCCGCCCACGAGGCCCGCGCGGTCGAGGATAAAACGAACCGGAAGCTTTTGCAAAACGACATCGTGTGCGAGCTGGTCATAGGCGCGCTGCATAAAGCTTGAATAAATTGCGCAGAACGGCTTAAAGCCTTCGCAGGCCAAACCGGCGGAAAAGGTCACCGCGTGCTGCTCGGCAATGCCAACGTCAAACAGGCGATCAGGAAATTTTTCTCCAAATAGATCGAGGCCGGTTCCTGTCGACATAGCAGCGGTGACGGCCAAAATTTTGTCGTCGCGCTCGGCTTCGGCAAGCAAAGCCTTTGCGAATACTTTTGTGTACGTCGGAAGGACTGTTTTCGGAGCCTCCTTGGCTTTTTCCTCCGCGGTTTTAACGATATTGAAACGCGGCTGGACGGCATGGAATTTGTCGGCGGCGGATTCGGCCGGTTGATAGCCTTTGCCTTTTTCCGTCACAACGTGGATCAAAACAGGGCCGCCCTGCGGGTCGTCACGCACGTTTTCCAGCACAGGAACCAGATGATCAAGATTATGGCCGTCAATAGGGCCTATATAGTAGAATCCCAATTCCTCGAACAGCGTTCCGCCCGTAACCATGCCGCGCGCATAGTGCTCGGCTTTACGAGCAGCTTCGGTCAAGCGGCGCGGGAAAATCTTGGCGAATTCCTTCGCGACCGAGCGGAGTCCTCTGTATTCCTTGGACGACACAATGCGGGACAGATAAGCGCTCATTGCGCCGACGGGCGGAGCAATGGACATGTCATTGTCGTTCAAGATCACAATCAAACGGGAATTTGACGCGCCCGCATTGTTCAGCGCTTCATAAGCCATCCCCGCGCTGATGGAACCATCGCCAATAACCGCTATGACGTTGTTTTTCTTGTTGTTGAAGTCGCGTCCGACTGCGAATCCGAACGCCGCCGAAATCGAGGTGGAGCTGTGTCCCGCGCCGAAAGGATCGTATTCGCTTTCGCTGCGCTTGCAAAACCCGGACAGCCCGCCGCCCTGGCGGAGCGTTCGGATGCGATTACGGCGACCTGTCAGAATTTTGTGGGGATAAGCCTGGTGGCTAACGTCCCATATGACGATGTCTTCGGGCGTATTGAAAACGTAATGCAGAGCGACTGTGAGTTCGACAACACCTAAGCCCGCCCCTAAATGACCGCCGGTCACGGATACGGCATCAATGGTTTCGGCGCGGAGCTCATCCGCAACCTGTTGCAATTGCTCGGGTTTCAGGCGGCGGAGGTCTTCGGGAAGCTTGATTTCGTCGAGCAACGGAGTCGCAGGACTGCAAGGCGCGACCTTGACGTCCTCCGCTTCGACTTCGCAGATTTGCGCGAGGACGTTTCCGCGCGGTTCTGCGGTCGGCTTGGCTTTTTGCTTTTTGCTCAAGCTTTTCTCCCGTGACACTTTATTCAGAAGGGCCCGACTTGGGCCCCAATCCTTATATATAACACTTGACGTCAATAAGGCAGAAACGATTACCCCCAACAAGCACCAAAATGCAAGAAGCACGTAACTTTTGTGCAACAACAGCCGGTTAGCAGGCGGATATGGTAAATGGGTAAATCAGCCGGAGGAGTTAAGGTAAACAGGCTTTGCTTTTAAGACAGGAAAGGTTAATCGTCGATCATTAACGTGGAAAAGCTCCCGAATTTACTAGAAAGAATAATCTGCTTCGACCGAATTGTTGGATCCTGTGGGAGGATAAACATTCTGCGCGCACATGTATTGTGCATAGCTTAGATAAGTTCCCGTCGGCATTCCCATAATCTGCCATCCGCCTGGTGCATCGCCGGGGGTCTTTGATACAGATCCGGACCTCGAAATCATCTGGTAAGGACATCCCGTCTGCCCTGTAGTCGTTGCAGCAGGTTTCCCCGCAACATGCATTCTTTCGCAGGCTGTAAACTGAAGAATAAGCTTGGTACACGATTCCATATCCGGAAGATCGTAAAAGCTCATGCGGAAGCTTCGGCTTCCCATGACCCGGACGACAAACCTTTTGTTCCAAGGGGACGTGGCAACGGTTGGTGTTTCATTTTTGTATTCGCTGGGAATCACGCCGAGTGTTATTAAGCTTTGCGTGATATTTCCGGTCGCTGAAAAAGGCTCGCCCTGTCTCCAGTCCAAAATATTCTGCTTTACCTTCTGCGCCTGATTGAAGGCATCAGTGATTCTGCTCTGCGCCCGGACGCGCCCAGCCATCGACCAGATACCTGTAAAAAGCACCCCGGCAACGCCCAATACGATTCCCATTTCGACCAATGTAAAGCCTTGGGCTTTCGAAAACATGGAATTCGTTCGCATATAAGGCCCTCTTCAGCCGCTGACTCTGAAATACCAATCCATCGTCCCGCCGGAAGGACTGCATTTAGCCTGAGCCGTCGGCAATGGGACGACGCTACCCGCCGTGGCCGGGACACTGTCACTGTTGACATTAATCTGAAGCAGTCCGGTCCCCGCTAGGTCGATGGATGTGCTCATAAGCATAGCAATGCAAGCTTTATATGGCACGTTCGTAAAACGAATAACCATCTTCACAGGATTGGTCTCACACATATAAACAATGGATGTCGTAGCCGCCTTATCCAGATTCCACGGATTTTTAACATAGCCACCAAACACCATATCTTTCGGAAAGACATCCGCGCCCATGGTTTTAAGGCTAGCCTTGGCCGAACATACGCCCGTAGAGGTCAACTGGCGGCCCGAATAAAGGCTTCTGACATTATCCACGATAAGTTGGATGTCTTCCTTCGCCAGATTGGTCTTCTCTTTGTCCCACACATGTTTCATGCCCCCCCAGACGGCAGCAGTGATCCCAACGAAGATGCACATAACAATAGAGGTCTCTATCAGGCTTACTCCGCGCCTCGACCTTTGAAAAGCCCCTCCCAATTTTGCGCGCACTTTCCGCCTCCGTTGTGTGTGCCGACTCCGCGTTAGAGCTTCGTCAGCTTTTGCCCTTCAAGCCTCCAAGTTGCGCCAACGGCTCTGTTGTCCTCGTCGTCGGGGAAGACGATATAAAGCGAAGAACCATTGACGCTGGCTGAATATTTCCGTGTGCAGCTTTTAAGATCGAGCAACTTCCCGCCCCCGCTGCCAATAACAAGAACGTAATTTCTATAGGCGCACAATGCAGGATTCTTGCTGTTATACGCTGTAATGACAATCGCGTCTTCCATTCCGACTTCGTACGTCTTTGAGACGCCTACAATCGAAGGCTGACTGTTGATCTCCAAAATTTGTTGACCATTCAACATAAGGGCATAACGTTTGTCCGGATCGCCCCCCCTATCGACAACATCAAGATGACCATACCTGCTAAATGCGATTTTGGACCCGCCCTGAAGAGAAGGAACCTGATCCTGATTGACCTCGGGATTGGGATCTGGCGCATACTCCTGAGGAATTGTAGGAATAGTGCGCACGCCAAGAATCTTTGGGTTCTCCTTAGGAACAGCCTCAGCCTTCGCCTTCAGCAATGCGCTAAGAGTTTTTGGGCCAAGAATGCCGTCCGCCTTCAGCCCGTGCTCGCGCTGAAATTTTCTGACTTCTTCCACAGTCATGCCCTGCTTTTTTGCCATGGCCGTGGCCCGCGCGCTTTTCTTGGTCTTGGCTGCTTTGTGTTTTTTTCGCTTGTTCTTGTGAACGCGATAGCTTGGTTTTCGCACTGCCTGATCGGTTTTAGGCGGAGCTTCGCCTGACGCAGGCTGCGGTTCTACCTGACTATCCTCTGTCTGAGCCAAAACGAAAGAAGCATCCAAGGTCAAAGCAAGTCCCATGAGGACTGCCGAGAAAAAGAAGGTCCGAAATAGTTTTTTCATTTTTTGGTTTGGAGCGTTAGTTAAAGAGAGACCTTTGGAACATATTATTTTACGATTCTCATTAGAGCACAATCGTTTATATTCCCTCAATGGGCCAAAACAAAGAGCTGAGCAAATGAATTATCGCCATATTTTTCACGCCGGAAACCGCTGCGATGTCGCCAAGCACTCGATTTTGATGCTTGTCCTTAAGCACTTGAGGGAAAAGGAAAAGGGTTTCGCAGTCCTCGACACCCACGCCGGAACCGGCCTTTACGACCTCGCCGATCCGCGCGCGGAAAAGACGGGCGAAGCGGTTGAAGGAATTAAAAGCCTCCTCGCCGCCGCCCCCATCCCTGCCCTTGCGGACTATTATAGAGTCCTGAAGGAGCTCAACCCTCTTTGGAACCAATCGGGCTTCCGCGTGTACGCAGGCTCGCCCCTTTTCATCTACCATCTGTCGCGAAAACAGGATCGCCTTATCGTCTGCGAGCTTCATCCAGAAGAAGCCAGAGTCTTGCGCCTGCAAATGCCAGACGACAGCCGCCTTCAAATCCATTGCCGCGACGGCTACGAAGCGCTCGGCGCTTTCCTGCCCCCAGTTGAGAAGCGCGGACTCGTCTTGATTGACCCGCCCTATGAGCAACCGAACGAATTCGAAGTCCTGTTGAAAAATTTGGTTGAGGCGCATCGCCGTTGGCCGACCGGAACTTACATGATCTGGTACCCCATCAAAGACCGCCCCGCGATCTGGAAATTCCACGAAGCTCTGGCCGCAACAGGAATTAAAAAGATTCTTCGCGCAGATTTCATTTATGAGGCCGAGACGCGTACAGACTTTCTTTCCGGAAGCGGCATGGTCATTATCAATCCGCCATGGAAACTTGACGAAGAACTGCTCGATCTATTTCCTGCCTTGCACAAGGCAATGGGAACCGCCTATGCGGAAGATGCGATAAGCTGGATTACTTCTGAATCCTGAAACCTGAATCCCGAATCCCAAGATCCGGCGGAAGAGCCTCTTCGGCCAGCTTTGCCGCAGCTTCGCCAAGGTTCAAAATTTCCTGAGCCTCTCCGCCGAGCCGCCTTAGGGCCACGGTCTTGGCCTCAGCCTCTTTCTTGCCGACGACAAGGATCAGCGGAACCTTCTGCAAGCTGTGGTCGCGAATTTTGGCATTGATCTTCTCGGGCCGGACATCGATCTGCGCGCGGAGCCCCGCTGCCGTTAAAGCAGCCAGGACTTCTTTCGCGTATGTTTCTGCGTCATTTGTGATGGTGCATACAACCGCCTGAACCGGCGCAAGCCAAAGCGGGAATTTGCCCGCATAGTGCTCGATCAGAATGCCAAGGAACCGATGCAGCGACCCCAACACCGCCCGGTGAAGCATGACCGGCCTGCGCTTCTGTCCGGTCTCGTCAATGTATACCGCATCGAGCCTCTCGGGCATATTAGGGTCAACCTGCAACGTCCCGCATTGCCACTCGCGACCAATCGCATCGCGCAGATAAAATTCAAGCTTTGGCCCATAAAAAGCGCCATCGCCCTTGTTGATGTCATATTTGAGTCCCGCGCCTTTAAGAGCATTGGCGAGCGCCGCTTCGGCTTTATCCCACGACTCTTCGGTGCCAATACGTTTTTCCGGACGGTCGGCAAGGCGCACCCGGGCGACTTCGAACCCAAGATCCTTGTACATCGACTGGAGCAGCGCACAGAACGCAAGGCTTTCGCTTTGAATCTGGTCTTCGGTGCAGAAGATATGCGCGTCGTCCTGAACAAACTGGCGCACGCGGATCAATCCGTGCATTGCGCCGTGAGCTTCATTGCGATGACAGTTACCGAACTCGGCCATGCGCAGCGGCAAGTCGCGATAGCTCTTGATCCCCTGCTTGAAGACCTGAACGTGTCCGGGACAGTTCATCGGCTTGATGCCCACCCACTTAATTTCTTCGGGGTTTTCCTCGGACTTGATCGCAACCTTAAACATGTTGTCGCCATAAACATCCCAGTGCCCCGATGCTTTGAACAGCGAGCTGTCATAAAGCTGCGGCGTATGGACTTCGACGTATCCTGCACGCTCAATTTGCCGCCGCACGTAATTCTCGAGCGCACGATAAAGCGCCCAACCCTTGGGATGCCAAAAAACGCTCCCCGCCGCCTCGTCCTGCATATGGAAAAGGTCGAGTTCCTTGCCGATCTTGCGATGGTCGCGCTTCTCAGCTTCTTCAATCTGGGTCAGGTAGGCCTGAAGCTCCTTTTCGTCACGCCACGCCGTTCCATAAATGCGCTGAAGCTGCGCGTTTTTGCTGTCCCCGCGCCAATAAGCGCCCGCAAGCTTTAGCAGCTTAAACGCCGTCCCCGTCTTCCCCGTCGAGGCCATATGCGGCCCGCGACAAAGGTCCTTCCACGCACCTTGCGCATAGACCGTAATCGGCTGATCGGCAGGCAGATCTCGGATCAATTCGGCTTTGTATTTTTCATTTTTGGCTTCAAAAAACTTGATGGCCTCGTCGCGATCCCAGCGTTCGCAAACAATGGGCGAATCGCGCTTCACGATCTCGCGCATTTTCTCTTCGATCTTCGGGAAATCGTCCGTGCTGAACGGCTCGTCACGCGCAAAGTCGTAATAGAAGCCGTTCTCGACGTTCGGGCCTATGGTGACTTGCGTTCCGGGAAAAAGCTCTTGCACCGCCTCGGCAAGAATATGCGCCGCGTCGTGACGGATCAGTTCAAGCGCCTCGGGCGACTTTCTGGTTATAATCTCGACTTTGGCATCCTTCTCGATGGGCCGCATAAGGTCCCGGAGCTCGCCATCGACTTTTACCGCTAGCGCAGCCGAGGCCAGCCCTTTGCCAATCGAAGTCGCGAGCTCCAAGCCCGTTACGGAACCGGGAAATTCTTTGACTGATCCATCGGGTAAAGTGAGCAAGCGAGACATGATGAAAATCCTGTTTGAGGTTATGACACCCTGCCGACAAAGCTTTGGGAATTAAACAACCGCGATTTCCTAATACCCCTATGAAACGCTTATGAAAAGCCCTCATATAGTCTTTCGAAAAAAGTGAGTCTTTCATGCAACGAACAAAAAATAAAATTTATGCAAGATTGACCGAATGAATCCGCAGCTTCTAAAGTGTCTTTGTGATTCGTCCCGTCCGGTAAGAAAAAGTGAAGAAAGAATGAATCCGATGCCCAAAGCGGTGCTTTTTCTCTCCACCGGCAATGCCGCGCGGAGCATCATGGCCGAGGCGCTGTTAAGGCATCTGGGCGGCGAGCGGTTTGTCGCCTTCAGCGCAGGTTTGGAGCCTCTGGCAAAAGTGTGCCCCCGGACTCTGAAAATTTTGAGCGAGCATGAAATTCAGACGGACAGCTTGATGCCAAAGGGATTGATGGACTTCTTTAAATCCCCACGCTCAATCCTTGTGGACGTTATCGTGACTCTTTCTGAAGAGGCGCGGGGGCACTGTCCTCAGTGGCCCGGAGACCCCACTCGGGTCCATTGGCCCGTGGACGATCCTTTAGCATGTGCCAGCGACGATGAATGCGAGTCCGCGTTCCGGAAGTGCTTCGACATCATCCAAAACCGAGTCGCCGCCCTCGTCAAACAACGCGCCCCGCAATCGCCAATTGAGCTGATGCTTCAGCTAAGAAGCATCGCGGCGGTGGTGTGAAATACAGCAAGCCAGCCTAGGCACTATTATATTTTAGGTTCAGCGCTTTCAACTTTTTTCGAGATCAATGATTCGTCGGAGCGCGTGGGCGATTTTCCAAACGAACACCGAGAGAGATGAGAAGAACGTCCAAACGCTTCGTCAGTAGCAGCG
>JAQVZU010000009.1 GCA_028708035.1 Alphaproteobacteria bacterium | reverse complement strand
GGTCCTTTAAGAGCTTAGCTGTTTAGTTCCATGTTGTTTTGGAACAGATTTACATTAAAGCGTTTTAGATCGCTCGTCCATCTTTCCGATTGACTGAAGCTGGTTTGCTGTCTTTATAAATTGTGTGTCTAACGGCCTTTAGTGCGGTCTACCGAATTAACCGACGGATGGGCGCGCAGCGCCGCGACAATTATCGTTAAATGTCTCAGGTCCCGAACTTCCACGTCCACGATTAAATCGATAAATTCGGGCGTGCGGTTCGTGATCTTCATGTTGAAGATGTTGCCGTCGTTTTTGCCGATGATGCTGGTCATTGCCGCAAGGCTGTTCGGCTGGTTGATGAGGGTCACGTCGAGACGGCCCACCATCGGCTCAATTTTACCCTTGTCGTCATTCCAGCCCACGTCGATCCAGCGCTCGGGACATTTTATGAATGTCTCAAGCGTTACGCAGTCTCGCGTATGAATGGTGACGCCGCGGCCTGTGGCTACGATTCCAACGATATTGTCGCCCGGAAGCGGATGGCAGCAACGGGCATAATGAACTTGCATTCCCGGCAATAATCCCTTGAGCGTTGCTGGCGCAAGGTTCTTCGCAAAGGTTGCTGCCTTTTGCTTAATTGCCAGAAGTTTCTCTGCGGTTCTTTCGGGCTGTTTGGGGCGGTGATCGGGATAAGCGGCGTTAAAAACTTCGCGCGGCTGCTGCATTGAGGCGCCGACAAGCGCGTAAAGATCCTCAGTCGTTGAGGCCTGAAATTTGTTCGCTATGGTTTCAAATATCTTGTCGGAAAACTCGACGTTTTCCTGCTTGCAGATTTTTTCGAGAAGCTGCTTGCCGATGAGGATATTTTCAGTCCTCTGTTGTGTGCGAATAAAACGGCGGATGCACGACTTGGCTTTGCCTGTGACGACAAAGCGTTCCCACGCTGCGGAAGGAGTGCTTCCTTTTTGGGTGACAATTTCGACTTGGTCCCCGTTGCGCAAAATGGTTCTCAACGGGACCATGCGGCCATTGACTTTCGCGCCTACGCAGGCATCGCCGACGCGGCCATGGATGGCGTACGCGAAATCGACAGGGGTCGCGCCGTTGGGCAGCGCGATCAGGTCGCCCTTCGGCGAGAAGCAGAAGACTTGGTCCTGAAAAAGCTCGAGCTTCGTGTTTTCAAGGAATTCCTCGGGCTTTTGCGCATGTTCGACGATATCGAGAAGTTCGCGCAACCATCGGTATTGCAGGCCGTCGGTGCGAGGGGCCTCGTCGTGTTTGTACGCCCAGTGCGCCGCGACGCCTAGCTCGGCGATTTCGTGCATTTCCTTTGTGCGGATCTGAATTTCAATACGCTGCTGTTCGGGTCCTAAAATGCCTGTATGCAGGCTTTGATACTGGTTGGGCTTTGGCGTCGAGATGTAATCCTTAAAGCGGCCCGGAATGACGTGGTAATGGCTATGAATGGTTCCAAGCACTTGGTAGCATTGGTCCGTCGTTTCTACGATAATGCGGAAGGCCATGATATCGGAAAGCTGCTCGAAGCCTACATTCTTGCGCTGCATTTTGCGCCAGATCGAGTAGGGGGCTTTTTCACGGCCTTCGACAGAAGCTTCAATTTCGCTATCGAAGAGTAACTCCTTCAATTCTTTTTGGATGCGCTGAGCAAGTGCGCCTCCTTCGTTGCGCAGAAAATTAAGGCGCGCAAGGATACTGTCTCGCGCGTCAGGATTCAGTTCGGTAAACGCAAGATCTTCAAGTTCTTCCTGCATTTTCTCGATGCCGATACGCTGGGCCAGCGGTGCATAGATATCGAGCGTTTCTCGCGCGATGCGGCGGCGCTTTTCGGCGCTTTTCAGGTATTGCAGCGTGCGCATATTGTGCAGACGGTCCGCGAGTTTTATGAGAAGCACGCGGATGTCTTCGGACATGGCAACGACGAGCTTGCGAAAATTTTCCGCCTGCTTAGCCTGATCGGTCTGAAGTTCGATGCGCGAAAGCTTTGTGACGCCGTCAACCAGCCGCGCGACGCTCGGGCCGAACTGCTTGTTAATGTCTTCGAGGGAGACCAGCGTGTCTTCGACCGTGTCATGCAACAGCGCGGTCGCGATCGTCGTGCTGTCGAGCTTCATTTCGGTGAGAATTCCCGCGACATCAAGGGGGTGCGTGAAGAAAAGGTCTCCGGATGCGCGGGTTTGCGTGCCATGTGCTTGCATAGAAAAAACATAGGCGCGGTTAAGGAGGTCCTCGTTGACGCCGGGATCATAGGCTTTGACGCGCTCGACAAGCTCGTACTGGCGCATCAAGCGCATAGGAGGGGTGAGCGCGCGTGAAGACTGTGTGCTTGGCGCGGCTTCGGTTTTTATGGGTTCGTTGGTGTGCATCAACATTTAATGGGTTTTAGAAAAGCCTCTTATTCAAAGTAAGCCTACCCGCAATTTATTAGGAAAGTATTTTAACCTAGTTATGACGGCGAAAAAGGATAATTTTATGCATTTCGAAGTTGAATCCGCGTTAATAAAAATAAAGTTTTAGAAGAATCTTAATCTTGTTTCAGATTTATAGATCGACTTAAAGCGGCTTTCTTGTGTGCATCAGCTCGAACAGTGGAGGTTTTGCGATGGCGCGTATAATTAGAGCATCACGACAATTCCTGCGGGCTGGTTCAGATAATTCGCGATGATCCGCGTCTTCTTAAATCCGCATTTAATAAATAGCCTTTGCACTGGCTTCGCCTGCATAGGCCCCGCTTGAAACACGCCGCACCCATCTCTGAGCGCTAACCTTCTGAAATCCACGGCCAACTGTCTAAAAAACTTCAAACCATCATCTCCGCCATCAAGACTCTCCAGAGGATCGTGCTCCCGGAGTTCGGGCATTAAAGAGGGCACGTCTCCGGTTGCCGCTCTTGGCGGATTCGAGATTACGAGATCGAATTTCTCGTCGATCTTTTCGGCCCAGTTTCCTATGCGAAATTCCGCCCGGTCTTGCAAGCAATTCCGCACAGCATTTCTTTGTCCCAGCTCTATGGCCTTTTCTGAGCAATCAATGCCGATGCCCGAAGAACCCGGCACAGCGTGCAGCAGCGCGAGCAGAAGAAACCCGGACCCGGAACCAAGGTCCAGAATCCTTGCTTTCGGAACACCCTCTAAAAGCGCGGCAGCATGATCGATCACGTTTTCGCTTTCCACGGTCGGCGCATAGACGCCCTCGCCTGCTTCGATCTCGACATCGGCGAAACGCACAAATTCGGTCAGTCGCGCGAATGGGATGCGCTGCGCGCGCTTTTCAATCAGCTCGCCGATTTTTTCAACTTGGGCGGGCTCGACTTCGATGCGCCCGCCAAAGGAAAATTCTCCTCCTTCGGTGCCGCGCACGAGGTCGAAGATCTTGGCCGCTTCCGAACGGGCGTTCGGCACGCCCGCCGTTGCCAGATTCTCTATGAATTTTTGCGTATCGACCAGCATCGCGGTTACGCCGAGGCCATCAATTTCTCAACCGCCTTGCCCAGCCTCGTCATGCCTTCGAAAATGACATCCTCGTTCACGCACGAGAAGCTTAAACGGCAGGTGGAGACATCCTTTTTCCCGACATAGAACGGATGTCCGGGTACGATGCAGACCTTGTTTTCAATCGCGAGATCCGAGAGCTTCATGGAGGAAAGCCCGCGGGGGAGCGTCGCCCATAAAAACATGCCGCCCTCGGGGTTCGTGGTTTTGACTTCCGGCGGCAGGTGCTTGGCGATGGCGCGCATCATTGCTTTTTTCTGAGCGCCGTATTGGGCGACAATCTTCGCGATGTGCGCGTCGCAATCGTTGTCCTTTAGGTATTGGGCGACGAGGCGCTGGGCGAAGGAATTGGTGTGCAGGTCCGTCGCCTGTTTCGCGATCAACATTTTCTCATAAAGCTCGGGGGGAAGGACAACCCAGCCCAGCCGCAGCCCCGGAGTCAGCGTCTTTGAAAACGTTCCAAGAAGAACGGTATTCTCGGGACAAAGATTCATAAACGAAGCCTTCGCTGTTCCGGCGAATCTCAGCTCGCCGTAGGGATCGTCTTCGACCAGATATGTTTTGGTTTTTCGGACGACCTCGGCCACCGCTTGGCGGTTTTCGTCGGCGTATGACACGCCCGAAGGGTTCTGGAAGTTCGGGATGACATACATAAGTTTGGCGCGCGCTGCTAGGGCTCCCTTTAAAGCCGGGACGTCAAGCCCGTCGTCGTTAAGCGAAACCATCTTGAATCTTGGCCGATAGAACGATAGAGCCTGAATGGCTCCGAGATACGAAGGCTCTTCAAGTACCACGGTATCGCCTTCATTGACTAAAATCTTTCCAAGCAGGTCCAGCGCTTGCTGGGACCCGCAGGTGATCATGATATTTTCGGCCTTAATGCCAGTGACGCCGCGCTTGCGGTACCGTTCGGCGATAAACGTGCGGAGGTCGTCCAATCCTTCGCTTGAGGCGTATTGCAGCGGCGCGCCTCCATAAAGATCGAAAACCTTGCCGCTTGCCTTGCGCAACGCCTTTACCGGAAACAAATCCTTGTTGGGCAAGCCTCCGGCAAAAGAGATCATGCCGGGCTCCTGTGCGGTCTTCAAAATCTCGCGGATAAACGACAGCGGCACATTCAGGACACGATCGGAGAATATGTCGTTAAATTCATCGGCCAACGCAACGCTTTCCATTGTAAATCCTTTCTCTAAGCTGAGACGTTCAAAAGGGCTTTCCGCAAGGAAAAGCCTTCCCAAAAAACGGTCATGCGGCGTTCCGCCGCTCATAAAGCAGCCTCAGCCCGTCCAAAGTAATCATCTGATCGACCGCATCGATCGTCGAGCTTTCATGCTGAATAAGTACGGACAGCCCCCCAGTGGCGATCACTTTGGCGTTGCTTCCCAGTTCCTTCTTCATCCGTGTCACAAGAGCGTCCGTCTGCCCGGCAAATCCGAAGACCGCGCCGCTTTGCATCGAGTTGATGGTGTTTTTTCCGATAGCCGCCGGAGGTGTTTTGAACTCCACGGGGTATAGCCTCGCCGCATGGGAAAACAGCGCGTTCATGGAAATTGTGATCCCGGGCGCGATGGCTCCGCCCAAATAGTCGCCGTTTTCGGCAATCGCGCAAAAGGTCGTTGCGGTGCCGTAATCGATGATGATCAGTGGCCCGCCGTATTTCGCGAACGCCCCTACGGCGTTGCAAATTCTGTCCGCGCCGACTTCCGCCGGGTTGTCGTATCTGATTGTCATTCCTAATGCGCATTTGGCCGAGACAAAAAATGGCTCGACGCCGAAGTAGCGTTTCGAGAATTCTGTCAAATCCCGATTAACCGGCGGCACAACGCTGGAAACAGCCACATCTTTGACGTCGCCGTTGTTTAATCCTGCCGAGGTCAGCAGGCCGGTCACGAGCGCGCCGTACTCATCGGCGGTCCTACTGCGGTCGGTTCCTAGACGCCAGCTCGCAAGAAGCTGAGACTCTTTCCCAGTCCCGCGATAGATCCCCAGAACTATGTTCGTATTGCCGACATCGAGCGCCAATAACATGCTTAGCCTTTTTTCCTGCGGTCCATCTCTTCTTCGAGCCTTGCAAGCCTTTCGCGCATGAACGCAAATATGCGCTTTGAGGCCTTTGCGTTATCGATGCTTGCGATGAGCTTCTCGATCTCGTCCTGTTTTCCTTTGAGTTCTCTTGCCACTTTGGCCAGAGCGGGCAGCGCGCGAACGACGTTGTCGCAGATGTTGAGGGTCGCTGTTTGGGCCGTTCTTGAGATCGGATTGAGATCTATGGAGATAACCTTTTTCCCCCATGCAACCAAGGCCTCGGCTCTGTCGCCGTCTTCAAGAGGGACGATAACGACGTCGGCTTTGGCGATTCCGTCCTTGTCCACGCTTCCGCGCGACGAGGCGAGGTTCGGCACGCGCGCCTGAGGATCGACTCCGAGGACGTCGCCGCATCCGCGAGACGCGAGGAATTCGGCGATCATTTTTTCGCGCTCGTGCGTTCTTCCGTAAAAGACGTTGACTTCTACTTTGGCCGGGATCGCTTTCGCGAGGTCGGCAACCGCTTCGGGCGCCAGCGCGGCGGTATTTCCATTTACGCTGATAACCGGCCATTTTGCCGAAAGCAGAAGCGCCGCAGCTGCGCGAATATCGTCCATAACCGGGGCAGGGGTCGCTTCGCCGAGGATGTAATCGAACGCCTCGCCGCGTCCATGAGAAACCGGCCCGGTTTCGGCGACCAGCCCTGTTTTGGCGTGTTCGGCGATGGTGTATCTCAGTCTCAGCGAAGCGGCGCGCGGATGAGTGTCAGGAAGATCGTGCATAAAATATCTCCTTATAACATGGGGCGCGCCCTCTCCGCTGGTTCTGCGGGGGCAAGTGACCGGACCCCAAAAGTATAAAGAGATCAAAGATTAATTTGAAGCGTGTTTTTTGACCCACACGACATAGTTGTTTACCCAGTTTTGCACGAATGGCTTGCTGAGATTGCCGATACTTCCGTCGTCGAACAAGCCCTCTCGCAGGTGCAAAAAAGCTTCGGGCTGCCCCATGGTGGGCATGTCGAGGTAGGCCAAAATGGTCCTTAGGTGCTGCTGTGCGCAGGCCGTGCCGATGGCACCGACGGAGACTCCAATCACGCCTGCGGGCTTTTTCGCCCATGCGCTTTCTCCGAAAGGACGCGACGCGTGATCGAGCGCATTTTTGAGAACGCCGGGTATCGATCGGTTGTATTCGGGAGTGACGAAGATGATTCCGTCGCTTTCGACGATTTCCTTTTTCAGGCGTTTCACGGACGCGGACTGATTGATGTCGTCGTCCTGATTATAAAGAGGTAAATCGTCGATCCTCAGGAGGGAAAGCTCTAGGTCCGGCGGCGCGAGCTTTTGGAGCGCGTTCGCCAATTTCTGATTGAACGACCCTTTTCTAAGACTCCCGACGATAACGCCTATTCGAAAAGCGGTCATCCTAGCCTTCCTTGCTTTAACGAAAAAGTGCTTCGCCGAGCAGACAGGGATAGGTCTGCCGCGGCGAAGCTCTTAATTGCCCGAGTGACAGCCCACTAGGCTGTTTTGACCTCGATCTTCTTTCCTGTTTTCTTTGCTTCAGGAAGCTTCGGAAGTGTGACGTTTAACACTCCTTTTTCAAATTTGGCGTCGATCTTGTCTTGGTCAACCTCGTTACTCAGCGCTAGTCGGCGCTGAAAACTGCCGTAGGACCGCTCGACGATGTGCCAAGTGTCTTTCTCTTCGTCGCGTTCGACCTTCTTCTCGCCGCGGATGGTCAAAATGCCGTCGTCGAAAGAAACGTCAACGTCCTTCTCGCTTAGGCCGGGAAGTTCGGCGGTAACGCGATAGGCTTTGTCGTCCTCACTGACATCAAGCGCGACTGGCATGGCCGCGGCCTCGGTTGTCGTGGACGGTACGCCTTGCCAGGCGTCCTCGAGCGAGCGCTGAATCGCACGACTGATGGATGTAAACGGATCCCCTCCGAAATCCGAAAAGCGGGAGGGCAAAAAAGAACGCAAAGCCATAAGAACCTCCTTTGATTGAGAGTGAAAAGAACCGGTCATTACGTGACATAAGATCGGCTGGGAAAAAATAAAGGGGGACGAACGTAAAAGTATTTCTCTTCCGAAGACTTGAAATTGACCGAACGCATATCCAAGTGAAACAACCTTGTAAAAATGTCATAAAAAGACATTGGAAGTTAAGGGGTTCCTCTTTAGAACAGCCAAAAATGTTTCTTGGAGCCTTTTGTTAATGTGTCGATCCTTTTATGCGGAAATGCCGCCAGCATGAAACTTACCGAAGAGTCCCCGGGGCCGCACTTTGATGGCTTTGTTTCGATTGAGGGAGAGCAGATCCGTTATGAAGTCTTCTGCTCGAAAAGCCGGAAGCGTACCGTCGCGTTCCGCTTCGAATACGACAACTCGCTGCGTGTGCTGGCCCCTATGTCGGCGACGCAGAAATCCATCGAGCGCGTCCTTCAACGACGTGCCTCTTGGATCGTGCGCGAGCGCGCCCGCCGCGAAGAAAATAAAGCCGATGAGAGATACACCGATGGCTCGACGTTTACTTACCTTGGCCATTCGTGCGTTCTTAAGGTTACGCGCGGCGCTCAGGCTCTGCATTCGTGCCGCCTGCTTCCGCATCGTTTCGACATCAATCTGCCCGAAAAAATGTCCGAGCAGAACCAGCGCGAGGAAGTCCGGCTTGAGCTGCTGTTATGGGTTAAAAAGCGCGCGCGGAAAAAACTGAAGCAGCGCCTTGATGTCTGGGCAAAGAAGTTGGGTGTGAGCTACCGGAGACTTCTTATTTCGAACCCGCGATGCCGTTGGGGAAGCTGCTCTGCCGATAACATCATTCGTCTTAACTGGCGTTTGATGCTTGCGCCGATCCTGCTTTTGGATTACGTCGTCGCGCATGAGTTGTGTCACGTTGTCCATAAAAACCATTCGGCGCGATTCTGGAAATGCCTCGCCCGGGCAATGCCCGATTGCCAGTACCGCCGTGAATCGTTAAGAAGTCTTGAGCGCGACCTCGAAATCTGATGGGGTATCCCGAACCAGTTGTATTTGCTCATAAAACAGGCAGTTTGACTTCCCTTTTTACGCGACATATTCGCTAACCCCATGTTTTCTCGTGCAAAATGGAAGAGCCTGTGCTAATCGTTTCGATCACCGGATAATCTGCGCGGCAAAGTCCGTTTCCCGGGAAGAGAGCGCGGTCGAGAAAAAGCAGGGGAGAGAGGCTTGATGACGACAAAAAAGCCCAGCGCACAAAAAAAGGCAAAACCAGCAACGAAGCCCAAGAATGCGCTTTCGCTGATGAGGTTTCCGCGACCGAACATAGTATCTCAATTATCGGGGAAATCAGAAACCTTGAACCCGAGATTGCAAGCAGCCATTGACAGATCCGAAATAGCGGACGTTCTTTATAAGTTTGCGCGCGCCCTTGACCGCATGGACGAAAATCTTCTTCGCTCGGTCCTGCATCACGACGCGACGCTTGATCTTGGTCCTGGCCTGTTTCAGGGGACCGGTGGAGAATACGTGTATTGGGTATTGGGCGTGTATCAAGGCGTTCGATCCTCGCACCACATGATCGCGAACGTTCATGCTGACCTTGAAGGCGACACGGCGCTTGTGGAATCCTATTTTCAAAAGCACATTCGTGTTGAAAAGCCAATAGGCCGCGAAGACGTGTTCTTGGGAGGGCGCAACCTTGATCATTTCGAGCGCCGTCCCGCTGGTCCCGCAGGCGCATGGAAGATTGTGCATCGCAAGGAAATTCTAGATTGGGCTCGTACCGAAGCTGCATCGGACATATTCTACCATCAGAATCCCGATGCCCACTGGAGCCAGCGCGCTAAGGCGGATGCTTCTTATCATATGTCCCAATTCCCCGGCACGCAGGGCAAGGCACCGTCTTTCCTTGGCCGCCATTATGATAGCAAAAGTATAAAATTCTAAAGGCGATTCATCCGGATAACCCATATCCTCGTCGTTTCTTTTTTAACTCTTCCCATGAGAACCTCGTGCAAACGAAGAGCTTCGTGAATATGATACTTGTTCTTTCGATAAAAATGGGATCTTGAGTCATGTCTTCTCTTTCTCAAACGGACGATCTGTTTTTTACCCGCATTGGGATGAACAGGGCTGGAGTCGAACGCGCGGTGGACGATGCGCTTCACGGGGCCGATGACGGCGAACTATTTCTCGAGTGCCGACAATCCGAAAGCTTTAGTTGGGACGATGGTAAGCTAAAGAATGCCAGCTTCGACACCACGCAGGGTTTTGGGCTTAGGTCGGTTTCGGGAGAGACAACGGGGTATGCGTTCTCGGTCGAGATGGACGAAAAGGCGATCCAGCGCGCGGCGCAGACGGTACGGGCCGTTCAGGCGGGACACGGCGGAACGATGAGCGAAGCGCCGATAGGGACCAACCATCATATCTACGATGACGCAAATCCGCTTCTGGGTAAAAGCTTCGAGGACAAGATTCAGCTTCTACAGCGGATTGACACTTATATTCGGGCCAAAGATTCTCGCGTGCATCAGGTCAATGTATCGCTGTCGGCTACATGGCAGGCGGTGCAGATCATTCGGGCTGGCGGATGGCGCGCGGCGGACATTCGGCCTTTGGTGAGGCTTAATATCTCTGTCGTGGCGCGCGAGGGCGACCGGATGGAAGCAGGCGGCATCGGGGCAGGGGGGAGATGCGAATACGCGCAGTGGTTCGAGCCTTCGGAATGGCAAAAGCTTGCCGACGAGGCGCTGCGAAAAGCGCTTGTCAATCTTCAGGCCATAGAGGCTCCTGCGGGCGAGATGACTGTCGTTGTAGGTCCGGGCTGGCCCGCCGTATTGCTGCACGAGGCGATTGGTCACGGGCTTGAGGGGGATTTCAACCGCAAAAAGACATCGGCGTTTTCCGAGCTTATGGGGCAGCAGATCGCAGCCAAGGGCGTGACGATTGTGGACGATGGGACGCTCTCATGCAGGCGAGGCTCCCTTTCCATCGACGACGAGGGGACGCCGACGCAATGCACAACGCTGATCGAGGACGGGCGGCTAGTGGGGTATATGCAGGACAGGCTCAACGCGCGGCTGATGGGGATGAAGGCGACGGGAAACGGGCGGCGCGAAAGTTTTTCATGTGCGCCCATTCCGCGCATGACGAATACTCTGATGCGGCCCGGTAAGATGACGAAAGATGAGATCATCGCGTCGGTCAAGAAGGGGATTTACGCGCCGGATTTCGGCGGCGGGCAGGTTGATATAACCTCAGGAAAATTCGTATTTTCGGCCAGCGAGGCTTATGAAATCGAAAATGGAAAGATCGGACGCCCTCTCAAAGGAGCATCGCTGGTAGGCTCCGGGTTCGAGGCGCTCAAACGTATCAGCATGATCGGGAACGATATGCATCTCGATTTTGGGGTTGGGACCTGCGGCAAGTCAGGCCAAAGCGTTCCATGCGGATTAGGGCAACCAACCATGCGGTTAGAGCAGATGACTGTCGGCGGAAGAGGCAAATAAGGTTGAAGAGATCGAAATCTTCTTGCCAATGTAATCTTTTTTGCGGATTCTTGGTTAATACGATTCGAGGATCTTTCGATGCCAATGTATGCGGACGCTCTGTTACCAGAATGGATATCGCCTGAAATTGCTGCCAATTTTCATGCGGTTTCCGCTATTATTATAGCCCTGATATTGGGCCTTATTGTGGGGTATGAACGCTCATACCGTGGAAGGGCGGCAGGGATGCGCACGTATGGCCTTGTATGTATGTCCGCCTGCGCGCTGGTGGTTGTCGGCTCTCATCCCGAGATGTGGTTTTCCGGCCAGAACGCCGAGTATTACAAAAACATCGATCCAAGCCGCATCATTCAAGGCATTACGACAGGCATCGGTTTCTTAGGAGCAGGCGTTATCATGCGCGATGGCCTGAATATCAGCGGACTGACAACGGCGGCATCGATTTGGACTGTTGCAACCATAGGTGTAATGGTCGGAATAGGTTTTCTTCCGGCGGGAGTGGCTCTTGCAGCTATCGCGACAATTTTCATGATGTGGGGCGGGAGCCTTGAGCTTTTTCTGCCAATGCGCCATGCTGTATCGATTTCGTTGCTTTTCGACAGATTTTCGGCATTGACTGAGGTGGAAGTGTTTAGTCTGCTTCGCACACAAGGATACGGTGTTGCGAGCGGGTCTTTCTCGGTGGTACATCGCGATGCGCAAACCGAGTGGCGTTTTGTGGCGGTTTCACACGGCAAGCGTAAGGCAGCGACGCTGGTCAAACTCGGCGAATGCTTCAGAGGCGTGAAGGGCATTCAAGATTTTAATATTTCTCATGCACGTAACTAGGTCGATTGACAGATTCATTTTAGGAGGCTGGAATGAAGGTTCTTGTTGTAGGAAGCGGTGGCCGTGAACATGCAATTTGCAAGGCCGTTGCGAAGTCGCCCTTGTGCGAGAAGCTGTTTTGCGCGCCCGGCAACGCAGGGATCGCCGCCGATGCCGAATGCTTGCCGATCAAGGTGGACGATACTTCAGGAATAGTCTCCAAAGCGAAAGAGCTTGGCGTAACCTTTGTGATTATCGGTCCCGAAATTCCGCTGTCTCTTGGTTTGGCGGATGAGCTCGACTCTGCAGGTATTCTGTGCTTTGGTCCGAAGAAAGAAGCCGCCGAACTTGAAAGCTCAAAAAGCTTTATGAAGAGCGTGTGTGACCGCGCGCATGTTCCGACCGCCAGCTATAAGCGCTTCACTGACGCCGAAGCGGCGCGGACATATGTTAGTTCGAAAAAGCCGCCTATCGTCATTAAGGCCAACGGTCTTGCCGCAGGGAAAGGCGTTACGATTGCGTTGAGCGTTGAGGACGCTTTGTCGGCTATCAATGCCGCGATGGTCGATAACGTTTTTGGAAGTTCGGGCTCTCAGGTCGTTATCGAAGATTTTCTGGATGGCGAAGAGGCGAGTTTTTTCGCTCTTTGCGATGGGACTTCTGCGCGTTTTTTCGCGACTGCGCAAGACCACAAGGCGGTCTATGACGGCGACAAAGGACCGAATACCGGCGGCATGGGCGCTTATTCTCCCGCGCCCATCATTAACGATGCGATGCGCGAACGCGTAATGAATGAGATCATTCGTCCCACCATAGAAGAAATGAAAAGGATAGGCCGTCCATACAGGGGCATGCTGTATGCGGGACTTATGATGACGAAGGCTGGTCCGCGCCTGATTGAATATAACGCGCGTTTTGGCGACCCCGAAGCGGAGGTTATGATTCCGTTGCTGAAATCCGATTTGCTTGAAATTCTTTATGCCTGCGCGCGCGGCAAGCTGTGCGACGTCAATGTCGAATTCAAGGATGGTGCGGCCCTTGGCGTTGTGATGGCGACGGACGGCTATCCCGGCAATTATGTAAAAGGCAGCATCATTCGCGGCATCGGTCGGGCCGAAGCAGTTCCCGGCGTCACGGTGTACCATGCGGCGACAAAGCGTAACGCTAATGGCGATCTGACCTCTAATGGGGGCCGCGTTCTGTGTGTGACAGCTTTGGCTTCGACGATCGTTGAGGCGCAAAAGACAGCTTATCAGGCGGTTGACCAGATCGACTGGCCCGAGGGCTTTTGTCGTCGCGATATCGGCTGGCGGGCGCTTACTCGCGCCAAACGATAATTTTGAGCTTTAAAAATCATCTGGGTTTGCAGGCAGCCACGGATTTCCATTTTAAGGGAATGACGAATTATTTCAGAGTGTTGCTTCTTGTAAAAACTTGGTTGTGGAAAGGTTCTTTGCAAAAAACATTGCTTATTTGCAAAATACTCTTTTTTATGGGCCCCAATTTTAATACCTTATGCCCACGATATATGAGCGGAAAAGCGCGCTAGCGGGCGCTCGAAAATTTTAACCGATTGAGGGCTTTTAGTTATGGCTCAGACTTATGCGCAAAAAGCGCCTTTTAATGACTGGTGGTATTGGTCCGAATGTCTTGTAAAAAGGCTCCGGACGATGGGCGAACTGTACTCGGAAAACGGCGAGATGGAGCGCGGCGATCAGGCGAAGGATTGGGCCAAGCGTCTGAAGGACAATTGCCTGACCCCGATCGTGGCCGCGCGCAAGGGCATGAAGACCGACGAGCAGAAGGCCGAAGTGAAAAAGCTTGAGGAAGCAGCCATCTTCAACGCTGCCGAAATGTTTCGCGAACTTCTGGTCAACTTGCCATTTATGTCGGCGGCTATTCAGGATTTTCTTGGCGTCAACTACATGGACGTCAAGTACGACGATCCTAACGAAAAGGAAGAAATTGACGAAGATACGGGACTTGTAAAGCGCAAGAAGAAGAAAAAGGGTTCGGGCGATATGCGCATCACTGAGCTTTTCTGGGGTCCGAAGGCGCGTCAGGACGAAGGCATTCGCAGCGGAAAGATCGAAGACGGAGGCCTTCCGGGAATTCTGCACAACATGTTGATGGCGGAAAAAACGAGTTCGAGCCGCGCACCGACTGATTATGGGCAGGCGATGATGGCCTCAGCTGCGCAATCGGGTTTGGCGACGACGATGCATCAGATGGAGAAGCTGGGCGTGGCGGTCAATTTCAAGCCAGGAAGCTCAATGTAAACCATGCAGGAAAATTACGAAACCGAACCGGATGAAGGCATCATCCCTATTCATGGCGAAGAGGCGTTTGCCGCCATGCGCAAGGCGGGGCGTCTTGCCGCGGAATTGCTCGACTATATAACGCCTTATATAGTGCCCGGAGCTCGCACAGGCGATCTTGACGACATGATCGACACCTTCACACGCGAGCGCGGTGCGATATCTGCCACACTGGGGTATCGCGGATATACGCGCGCGTCTTGCATGTCCATCAATCATGTTGTTTGCCATGGCATTCCAGGAGACAAAAAACTTGAGGAAGGCGACATTGTTAACATCGACGTGACGCCCAAGCTTGATGGTTGGCATGGCGACGCAAGCCGCATGTTCTGCATTGGGGACCGCATCAGCCTTAAAGCCAAGCGCCTTGTAGACATTACTTACGAATGCCTCATGCTCGGTATTGAGCAGGTCAAGCCCGGGGCGACGCTTGGCGATGTCGGCTATGCCATTCAGCGGCACGCCGAAGCTGCGGGATTCTCAATCGTGCGTGATTTTTGCGGCCATGGAACGGGAAAGGTTTTCCATTGCCAGCCTTCAGTGGTTCATTTTGGAAAGCCGGGGCAAGGCGTCGTTCTTAAAAAAGGCATGATCTTCACTATCGAGCCCATGGTGAACGCGGGGAAATACGACGTCAAAGTCCTATCCGACGGCTGGACCGCCGTCACGAAGGACAAGTCCCTTTCGGCTCAATTCGAACATACCATCGGCGTGACGGATACCGGCTGCGAGATTTTTACGTTGTCTCCGAAGGGCCTTCACAGGCCTCCCTACAACCAGACATGATCGAAGACCCGAAGGGGATGCGCATCGTCGTCGCGATGTCGGGTGGCGTCGATAGCAGCGTTACCGCAATGCTCCTTAAGGAGGCCGGTTATGACGTTATCGGCGTCACGCTTTTGCTTCAGCCTTACGAAGGCGTTCCGGCCCATATAAAAGATGTTCGCCGTGTAGCGGAGAAAATCGGTATTCCGCATCATGTCTTGGATCAGACGGAAGCTTTTTCAAAGGATATCATCGACAATTTCGTGGATGCTTATCTGAACGGCGAGACGCCTTTGCCTTGCGCCCGCTGCAATAAGCACATCAAATTCGGTGCGTTGATGCACATGGCGCGTGAGATGGGCGCGGAAGCTCTTGCCACTGGCCACTATGCGCGACGCGAGCTTGGTCCCGGAGGCGCCGAACTCCACTGCGCAGCCGACAAAAGGCGAGATCAAAGTTATTTCCTTTTTGGCTTGAATCGGAAACAACTCGACTTTGTGCGCTTTCCATTGGGAGGCCTGTCCGGCAAAGCCGAAACCCGCGCACTTGCGGCAAAGTTCGGACTCGCGGTTGCTGACAAGCAGGACAGCCAAGACATCTGCTTTGTCCCAAACGGCGATTACGCGGACCTGGTCGCACGCTTGCGTCCTGGCAAAATCTTACCCGGCGATATTGTCGATGAAAACGGAAAGGTTTTGGGCCGCCACGAAGGCCTGATCCACTTCACCGTGGGCCAGCGCAAAGGCATAAACTTAAGCGCCAGGACCGGCGAAAACAACGCGCCGCTTTTCGTCCTGCGGATCGACGCCAAAAACAACCGGATTGTCGTGGGGCCAAGGGAATCTCTCGCGCAGCGCAAGGTAACGCTGCGCGAGCTTAATTGGATCGGCGAGGATATGCCGGAGGAAGGGCTTTCCGTCGCGGTCAAGCTTCGATCTGCGCAAGCGCCGATAAAAGCCGTTTTTCGCAAAAAAGGGGCTCAGGGCCTTATCGACCTTGACGCCCCCGTTTTGGGCGTTGCGCCCGGACAAGCGGGCGTGATCTATGACGGCACCCGCATGCTTGGTGGAGGGTGGATAGAAGCTGGAGGGCGGTGAAGCTTAATTATTATTGCATAGCTCCGAAAGCCTAGCTTTAAAGGCTTTTATTTGCTGTGGAGATGTGGGGATTTTCTGTTTTCCACCAACTTCGTGTTTTACAGAAAGGAAGCTGCGGCAAAGATCTATCTGTTGTTCATCCATTCCAATAACATAATACTCCCCATTTTTTATCGCAGGCAGGACGCCTGAGGCACTAGGATTTGAAGCGGGGGACGAAACAAGGAATGGCCATACCTTTTCCGTCAAAATATTCTCATGAGGAATGGTAAATCCCCATAAAGTCCCTTCTGTTTCAGCATTTCCAGTTGTTTTCGCTTTTTCCATGATTTTATTATCTTTCGATTTTCGACCAACATCGGTCGAATCCGAATCTAAATGGCGGAAATATTTGCAGCTATTAAATTCGGCGGAAGATTTGGGCATTCTTGTGGCGCTTTTTGCGTAATGTAAAAAATTATAACAAATCCGGTAAAATATTCATGTCGTAATCGTGTAATAGTTGCGGCGGTCAGTTCCGGGTTCCGACTCAGCAGTACCAGTGCGACTGGAACCATTCGATTGCGTCGCACAGCGCGTCATAAGCAGGCCGATATGTGTAACCCAATTCCTCCTGCGCCTTCTTCGACGAGAACCACATTTTATGCTCGGCCATGCGGAGGGCATCTTTTGTGACGAGAGGCTCCCAGTCGATAGTCTCTGCGACAAATTCCATGATAGCGGCGACGGGATACAAAAGTTCGTGGGGTATTTTGATCTTCGGAGGCGCAAACCCTCCGATCTCGGCAATGATCCTCAAGATTTCGCTTAAGGTCAGGTTGGTTCCTCCCAATATGTAACGCTCGCCGATCTTCCCTTTTTCGAGCGCTAGCATATGTCCTTCCGCAACGTCATCCACATGAACGATGTTCAGTCCCGTGTCAACGTACGCGGGCATCATGCCACTCAACGCGTCAACGATGATCTTGCCCGTGGGAGTCGGCCTGATGTCTCTTGGCCCTACAGGCGTCGACGGATTGACGATCACTGCCGGAAGGTGGTACTGGGCGGCCAATCGCGCGACTTCCTCTTCCGCGCGAAACTTCGATTGCTTGTAGACGCCGATCATGTCGCGATAGGAAACTGGCGTATTTTCATCCGCAGGGGTCCCGTCGCTGCGAAGTCCGAGAGTTGCCACGGAGCTCGTGTACACGACGCGCTCAATTCCTGCGTCGAGCGCAGCAAGCATCAGCGCGCGCGTGCCTTCGACGTTCACGCGGTTCATGGCTTCCGCGTCCTTAACCCATATTCTGTAATCGGCCGCGACGTGGAAAAGATTTTTGCAGCTTTGGAGCGCTTCGGCATATGATTTTGGGTCAAGCAAATCGCCTTCGATGATTTCGACCTCAAGCCCGTTAAGGTTGCTGCGGGCGCTGTCGCGCCGGACCAGAGCGCGGAGCCTATGTCCTTTGCCGATAAGCTTGCGCGCTACTGCAGATCCGACAAAACCCGTAGCGCCCGTTATAAACGTTGTATCACTCATGGCGGCAACCAATGCTAGAAATTTTTATTTTACCCTTTGTTTCTTAGGTCTTTTTTAGCCCAATGGGGTTAACTCGTTGTTAAAGCCTTTTACACCTCTTTTTAAGGATAAGGCGCTAACAAAGAGGCGAAAGGAAATAACATGCAAGCGCCTAAAGCTACGACACTTCTTGACCGTACCTTCGAAGAAGGACTCGCTCTCACGCAAGAGGTTCGCAATTATATCGCTTATCACGAACAGGCCGACAGGCGCGAGTTCGAGCTTTCGCGTTGCCTGGTCGTGGGCTATCAACACACGAGGATTTCGGCGCGACTGATTCAGGTTATGACATGGCTGCTCGCCATGAAGGCTCTTCTTTCGGGAGAAATTTCGCCTGAGCAGTTCACCGCTCCGCAGTATGCACTCACAGAAAGCGAAGAATGCACAAGCGAAAAGGGTGAGGACGACTCCGAGATGCCGCCGGGACTGCGCGACTTGCTTATGCGTAGCCATGCGCTTTATTCGCGCATTCTGCGGCTCGATGCGATGGTACGCGAAAAACTTGCCGCCGGAGAAGTCCCAAACTTTGCAATGCTTAGCGGTCCGGCAATTATTCCGCTGGAATAAAAAATTATCTTGGTTCTTTCTTAAAGCATGAATTGTTCGCGGATTATCCTTTCACCCAAATGTTGATCCGGGTCGAAAAGCAACGTGAGTTTCTGTGTCCGGTCAAGCCAGATCTTTGCTTTTGCGGCTTCGCGGATGACTGACACGGCGGCTTCAATCCGTGTAGGGCGCTTTTCGGCTTCAAGCACTTCAACCTCAATGACCGAGTCCTGTGGCAGGACGGCGTGCGACCATCCGCGTGGTCTAAATCCGCAAATGGCCGTCATCACCAGCGTATTCGCAGTGAGCGGCATGATGGGCCCGCCGCAGGAATGATTATAAGCAGTGCTTCCCGCGGGCGTCGAGACCAGAATGCCGTCACCGCTGAATTTGGCCAAGCGTTCGGTTCCATCAATCACGATTCGAAGCCGCACTGCCTGGGGCGTTTCCCGCAAGAATGAGACCTCGTTGATCGCCATCGCCGAATAGGTGGTTCCGTCCGTTGTCTCGGCTTCAATGCGAAGGGGATTGAGGCTAACGCGCTGTGCCCGCATCAGGCGCTGATCGAGGTCGTCTAAGCCGTCGACCGGATTGCATAAAAAACCGACGGACTCCGTTCTTCTGATTGCGAAAACGGGCTTGTTGTACTTGAGCGCTTCATAAAGAGTGGTCAAAACTTGGCCGTCGCCGCCGATCGCCACGAAATACTCAGCCTGCGAAGCTTCCGCTTGCCCATAGCGCCGCGTGAGTTCCACAAAAGCTTTCTGGGCGAGGGGCGAATGACTGCACGTGAAAAAGATGTTCATAGTAGATTTCTGTCGCGAAGTTTTTTAAACATGCCGACACCACTAGCATAAGTCTTTCGGTAAAACTAAAAAATTCCCTTAAACTTTAAGACGCGATGAAGCGCTAATCTAATTTTAACGACTCGAGATTATGCATAAATGTTTGGTAAACTTTAAAAAAACTTAAATAGTAGGCGGGGCTATGCAAATTGATATACGTATCATGGAGCTACTGGCCTCCAAGTTGTGCCATGACCTCGTAAGTCCGGTCAGTGCGATCAACAACGGTGTTGAGCTAATCGAGGACATCGGCGGATCTGTCGTCGAGGAAGCGATGAAGCTCATCGGCGATAGCGGCGTGAAAGCGGCGCGGCGGCTAAAGATGTACCGTCTTGCTTATGGCCGAGCTGGAAGCGAGGAAAACTTAAGCCTCAAGGATGTGCGGCTTGTGGCGGCTCAATACTTGAGCGACACTAAGATATCGCTGGTTTGGTCGGACAACGTGCCTGCCGAAGCTTTGGGAGATAGCCGGGGCTTTCTCAAGACGCTCCTCAATCTTATTATTCTTGGCGAAGAGGCTTTGGCGTACGGCGGTATGATTACGCTTGCCGAAATTTCCGAAGGCGAGGGGGCAAAAGGCGGCTGCCGTGTCGAAATTGTGGGAAGAAGCGCAGGTTTTAGCTCCAAAGTTCAGGAAGCGCTAGAAGGAAAAGGCCCCATAGAAGAACTGTCGGCACGAACCATTCAAGCGTATGTCACGGGACGATTTGCCGAGCATTTTTCTTTTAAGCTGTCTTATGATCAATCGATTCCTGATCGCCTCGACTTGCTTCTGCTCGCGAAAAAAATGATCGCTTCGCAAGACGAATCTTCTGTCGAAGCGTAAAGATTTATTAAGAGTTGATCCGCAGTATGTTAAGGATAGATTCCCTCCTATGTCCTTTGCCATCGCTGCTGTAGAGGAAACGCCAATGGATGATCTTTTGAAGGATTTTCTGACTGAAACGTCGGAAAGTATCGCGACGCTCGATCTTGAACTGGTTAAGCTCGAACAAAACCCTAACGATCCCGATATCTTAAGCAATATCTTCCGACTCGTGCATACCATCAAGGGTACATGCGGGTTTCTAGGGCTTCCGCGTCTTGAGCATCTCGCGCACGCAGGCGAAAACGTGCTTGGAAAGTTTCGCGACAAGGAACTCGAGGTGACGCCCGAGGCGGTCGATATCATATTAGCGTCGATAGACCGTATCAAATCTCATCTGTCGTATATCGAACAGAACGAAAAAGAATCTCCGGTTGGAGATGACGAAGATCTGATCTCGGCTTTGAACGCGATGACTGAAGGAAAAAGCCAGACTGCGGTGGAGGGACCTTCCAAGGTCGAACAGCCGCCTCTCGCTAAGGCGCTTGCGGAGAATTCCGCTCCCGAACCCGATGAATTTGGATTTGTCCCTGTGCGTGCGGGCGACATGGCGGCAATGGAGGAAAACATGTCCGGAACAAAAAATGAGCAACCTTCTGCAGCCCAAGAGAATTCGAAAGCGCTGCTTGCAGTGAAAGCCCAAGACGAACAAAACAAAACTACGGTAACAACATCTGTCGCTGATCAGTCGATTCGCGTTAACGTCGATCAACTGGAAATACTAATGACGACGGTTTCCGAATTAGTTTTGACACGCAACCAGTTGCTTCAGATCCTGCGCGGTGAAAAGGACAGCGCCTTCAGTTCGCCCTTACAGCGGCTTAATCAGGTGACATCCGAATTGCAGGAAGGCGTTATGAAGACGCGCATGCAGCCTATCGGCAACGCATGGGCCAAGCTTCCTCGAATCGTCCGCGACCTGTCGCACGAGCTGAACAAAAAGATTGAACTCCAGATGCTCGGCGCTGAGACTGAACTTGACCGGCAGGTTCTGGAACTGATTAAGGATCCCCTCACGCATATGGTTCGTAACTCCGCGGACCACGGCATCGAGATGCCTGCCGCGCGTATCCAGGCGGGTAAGCGCGAAATCGGGACGATAACTCTTAACGCCTATCATGAAGGGGGGCATATCGTTATCGACATCATCGATGACGGACGCGGGCTCCCTGCCAGCAAGATTCGCGCGAAGATTCTGGAAAAAGGCTTAGCGACTGAATCCGAGCTCGCAAACATGAGCGAACAGCAGATTTTACAGTTTATCTTTAAGCCGGGATTCTCGACTGCCGACAGTGTGACTTCTGTTTCGGGCCGTGGCGTTGGCATGGATGTGGTCAAGACCAACGTCGAAAAAATCGGAGGCACAGTCGATTTCAAGTCTGTCGCGGGCAAAGGTTCGTCGTTCTCGATCAAGATTCCGCTGACGTTGGCGATTGTTTCCGCGCTTGTCGTCGAATGCCAGAACGAACGTTTCGCCATTCCGCAAATCAGCGTTGTCGAATTGGTCCAGGCCTCTCCGACAAGCGAACACCGCGTCGAGCTCATTAACGAAACGCCGGTCCTTCGCTTGCGCAACAGGTTGCTGCCTCTTGTCTCGCTTCGCAAGACGCTGAAACTCGGCGAAGAAAATATTCAGGCGAATGGCAATGCTTTTATCGTTGTCGTTCAGTGCGGGAACGCGACGCTTGGCATCATCGTGGATCGCGTGTTCGATACCGAGGAAATCGTGGTCAAGCCCGTAACGCCCATTTTGCGCTCGATAGACGCTTTCTCGGGCAACACCATTCTTGGCGACGGCAGCGTCATCATGATACTCGATCTCAACGCTATCGTCGCGCGCGCGGGCAACATGACAAGCCACATCGAACAGTCCTCGGCCTCCTCCACGGCGACATCCTTGCACAATGGCGCAAAACAGTCGCTACTGCTGTTTCGTGCGGGCGAGGGGACTCAAAAGGCGGTTCCTCTATCGCTCGTCGCGCGTCTTGAAGAAATTGACCGTAAGACGATTGAATATTCGGAAGGCTCCCCCATGGTGCAGTACCGCGGCAAGCTGATGCCGTTGATCCCTGCGATAGCCGACGAGAAAATATCGACGGAGGGATCTCAAGCGGTTTTGGTGTTCGCAGACAAGGAAAAGCATATGGGCCTCATGGTCGACGAAATCCTCGACATTGTCGAAGAGCGCCTCCAGGTCGATCTTTCCGCGCGTCGGCCCGGGACGCTTGGAACCTCGATTATCGCAGGCAAGGCGACCGATGTGCTCGATGCCGCTTATTATCTCTCGCAGTGTTCGCAAAGCTGGTTCGGTGAGGATGGGGAATCCTTCGAGGGCGATAAAGTCCATCGGGTTCTGTTGGTGGACGATAGCCCGTTCTTCCGCAATCTTCTAACGCCTTTGCTTACGGTTGCGGGGTACGAAGTGACTGCGGTGGAAACCGCGCAGGAAGCCTTGAAGCTTCAGGAAGACGGCGCGGCGTTTGATGCCATTGTCAGCGACATCGAAATGCCGGGCATGAACGGGTTCGATTTTGTCGCGGCGCTGCGGGCGGGCGAGACCAAGTGGAGCAAATTGCCGATCTTTGCGATGTCGTCGCATGCGACGCCGCGCGATCTCGAACGCGGGCGCCAGGCTGGTTTTACGGACTATGTCGCGAAGTTCAACCGCGAAGGCTTGTTGAATGCATTGCAAGAGACGTTGAAGCAGGGGGGCATCAATGGCTAATCTTCCAGTCTCATCGACATCGAGGGAGCTTTCTTCTGTCGGCGACGAAACCACACAGAACATGTTTGTTACTATGACTATAGCCAATCAGGTGTTCGGCATACCTGTTCTTAAGGTTCAGGATGTTCTTGGTCCACAGCGCATTGCGCATGTGCCGTTGGCGCCGCCAGAAGTTCTGGGGTCCCTGAACCTTCGTGGACGCATTGTCACAGCGGTCGATGTTCGTACACGTTTGGGGTTGTCGCCCTGCGACAGAAAGCAAAGCATGAGCGTCGTGGTCGACCACAGCGGCGAATTGTATAGTCTTGTGGTGGACAAGGTCGGCGAGGTAATGAGTCTTCCAACGTCGGATTTTGAACGCAATCCGTCGACTCTCGATCCGCGCTGGGCCGAAGTCTCTGAGGGTATTTACCGCTTGCAGGGAAACCTGCTGGTGGTTTTAGATGTCCCCAGGCTTTTGCGCCTGGAGCAGGCCCGCGCCGCTTAACGCTGCCTCTTTTGCGATGCAGGGGATAGAAGTATGAAGACTTGTCTTATTGTTGACGATAGCCGGGTGATCCGAAAGGTGGCCAGGCAGATATTGGAGGCTCTTGGGTTTGCATGTGATGAGGCGGAAAATGGCCAGGCGGCTCTTGATGTTTCAAAAGCAAAGTTGCCAGATTTCGTTCTGCTTGATTGGAACATGCCGGTCATGAATGGGCTTGAGTACCTTAACGCCATGCGCAAAATGCCAGGCGGAAGCAAACCTGTTGTCGTATTTTGCACCACCGAAAACGATATTAACCATATTCAGGAGGCCTTGGGCTCCGGAGCCAACGAATATATTATGAAGCCATTTGACGCCGATATTATCCGAGGCAAGCTTGAGCAGCTTGGACTCATCTAAAAATGTGCCCGGTTTTTTCTTCAAAGGACCAGGCAAGCGATGCGTCGAGAATTCGCGTTATGGTGGTCGACGATTCGCTTGTCATCCGCGGTTTCATCACGCGCGCGCTTGAAAGCGACCTGCGTTTTCGCGTTGTCGCGACAGCGAGCAACGGACAAATTGCGCTCGACATATTGCGAAGGATCTCCGCCGATGTCATTATACTCGACATAGAAATGCCGGTGATGGACGGTCTTACCGCCATTCCGAAACTGAAAGAGATTGATCCATCGGTACAAATTGTTATGGCTTCGACGCTAACCCAAAAAAATGCGGAAGTAAGTTTAAAAGCAATGTCTCTTGGCGCGACGGATTATCTTCCCAAGCCTTCGGCACGGGAAATGGCAGTCCCGAATGCTTTCCAGCATGAGCTCCGCGAAAAGGTGGGCGAACTGGCGTCGCTTGCACGCAAGGCTCGGGCTCTAAAAACAGGACAAAGGCCTGCGCTTGAAAAACCCGAAAGGCATATCAAGTTCAGGCCCATGCCTTCGATAAAACCCGAGGTTATCGCCATCGGGTCTTCGACTGGCGGCCCTCAAGCGCTGTTCGAAGTCATCGTTAAAATCGGCAAAGGACTCAGTCAGCCGATTGTCATTACGCAACATATGCCGCCGTCGCTCACGACAATTCTAGCCGATCATATCGCCAAACAATGCGCTGTCGATTGCATCGAAGCGAAAGATGGCGATATTCTTGAGCCGGGCCGCTTTCACATCGCTCCGGGCGATTTTCATATGCTTTTTGTCGGAGGTTCTCCCGCGCCCAAGATTCGCCTTGTCAAGGATCCCCCAGAAAACTGGTGCCGCCCTTCGGTCGATCCTATGCTGCGATCGCTTGTGGGCGTGTACGGAGGCCGAATTCTTACTGTTATTCTTACCGGCATGGGGCAGGATGGAATGAAGGGGAGCGACAACGTCGTGAAAGCGGGCGGAGCCGTTATCGCCCAAGATGAAAAGACCAGCGTAGTCTGGGGAATGCCTGGAGCTGTGGCGGAGGCGGGCCTGTGCAGCGCGGTAGTTCCTCTTCACGAAATCGGCGCAATGGTAAGGCGTATCGCGCAGAATTCGAACCGCCCAGAGGGAGTTTGACATGAAGTCGGAAGATTTTGAGCTATTTTCGACTCTCGTGAAACAACGCTCGGGCTTGATACTAACGGCCGATAAGGCTTATTTGCTCGAGTCCCGCCTTTTTCCCGTCGCGCGCAAGCACAATATCAAGTCTCTCGAAGATATGGCGCAGGTCCTGCGGGCTCGTCGTGAAGAGACACTGATGTTCGACATCACGGAAGCGATGACGACCAATGAATCATTTTTCTTTAGAGACCAGAAGCCGTTTACGCTATTCCAGAAAACACTTTTGCCTAAGCTTCTCGCTGCTCGTGTGGATAAAAAGCAGATACGTATCTGGTCCGCTGCCGCTTCAAGCGGACAGGAGGCTTACTCGCTGGCGATGGTTTGTGTGGAAGAGGCCGTCAAACTCCAAGACTGGAGGGTCGAAATCATCGGTACCGACATCTCGCGCGAGATGGTTAATCGCGCCAAATCGGGAATCTATTCCCAGTTTGAAGTCCAGCGTGGCCTTCCGGTCACGCATCTTGTTAAATACTTTCAGCAAATTTCTGGAGACAAGTGGCAGATAAAGGACAGCATCCGCCAGATGGTCCAATTCCGGGAAGGCAATCTTCTTACGGACTTCAGCGCAGCGGGGCCGTTCGACATTGTTCTTTGCCGTAATGTCCTGATCTACTTTGATCTTCCGACCAAGGCGCATGTGCTTGGTTCCATTGCTGGTGTCATGCAGCCCGATGGTTTTTTGCTGCTGGGTGGCGCGGAAACGGTTTTGGGTATTTCCGATAAGTTCAAGATCGTCTCGGGTGAACACGGCCTTTATGTAAAGGCGGAATCCAGCTACGAGGCCGTTGCGTAGGCCGTAGTTTTACTTTCATCAAGGCGATCCATCTCCTTAGGCACCATTCTACAAGTTGGGCCGCTGATTGCCTATGGGGGAAGCGCTATGCTGACCGAAGAACAATACAATGTTCTGCGAAAGGGAGGCACAGAGCCGCCCTTCAGCAGTCCGCTTCTTAAGGAGCATCGTCCAGGAAAATACGTTTGCGCGGCATGCGGCCTTGACCTTTTCAGCTCAGGCACAAAATTTGATAGTGGCACAGGTTGGCCAAGTTTTTGGGATGCCATTCCGCTTCATGTCGAAACGCGAGAAGACCGCACTCTGCAAGGGACGCGGACGGAACACCATTGCGCGCGATGCGGCGGGCATCAGGGCCATGTGTTTAATGATGGGCCTAAGCCGACCGGCTTAAGATTCTGCAACAACGGCATTGCGCTTAGATTTTTACCCAGCGACAGATGCTCTATGGAAGCTCCAGCCTGACATGAACACGCTGAACATTTTAAAGGCGTTCGCTGAAGGGCTCATGTTGATCGTGACTCCATGCGTTTTGCCTATTTTACCTCTCGTTCTAGCCGCTTCTCTTGATGGGGGCAGGCGGAGACCTTATGGCGTCGCGTTTGGTTTTGCTTTCATGCTCATTGGCCTTGCAATGGTTTCGCGCCAGCTTTTCGGTGCTCTGCATGTCGAGAATCAAACAGTTAAGCTGATTGCGTTGATTTTTCTTCTTGGCTTCGGTCTGCACCTGCTTTTCCCGACGCTGTCCGAATGGGTACAAGCGAAAAAAGAAGGCGAAGATTTGCATACAGAAAAGCTTTCCGACCGATGGGATGAGGACAGCGGCTTTCTCAGCGGTTTAGGCATAGGTCTTCTTATCGCGCTCGCGTGGACGCCATGCGCCGGGCCAACAATGGCTCAGGCGATTGAGGAGTTGAAGTCGCGAACTAATCCCGAAGCCACGTCTGTCATTGTACTTTTTGCAGTTGGGGCAGGGTTGCCGATGCTCGTCGTCAGCCTTCTGCTAAGAAGAATGATAAGGGCATTTCCGAGCCTAAATGAACACGGATTAATTATTCGCGCTATTTTGGGGCTGATTATTCTTATAATGATTGTCGCGATTTTCTTTGGGGTCGACAAACAATTACTGCCACCGGCAACGCGGGGCATCGGTCTTCAGCCTCAAAAACCGGCGTCACAGGAAATAGAGCCCATTTCCGAGTTACATCTGTTTTTGCCCCAAAAACAGAAAGGGCCGCAAACAAAAAAACCTCTCCAGCCGCCGTCTCCCCCAGCGGTCGAAAAACCGCTGACGATGCTTCCTTTGCCCAAAGCGACGTCTTCATTAAATTTCGGCTTAGGGACAGAAAATTACGTTGGTGCGACGGAACGACGCTCCAATAAAGTAGTCTTTTACGACCCTGCCAAAAAAATTCGTGTGGGGTTTTGGACTCTTAATGGGCGCTGGCATATTAAAAACGACAAGATTGTCTCCGCTTTTCCTGGCGCGACCCTGAGGCTGAGGATCAAAGCCCGGCGCGCCAGTGTCATCATGGCAATGCCTGAAAAAAAGCAAGGAAAAGCCTCAATTTTTATTAACCGGAAGCCGATAGCGAAATTGGGAGGCCGCGATGTCAAGGAGAGCAATGCGCATATTTCGGCGCAAGCGGAGTATGAACTCATGAACCAGCCTCAAGCGACGGAAGTCGAGTTGGACATCGTCGCTTGCGTAAAGGGACTTGAAATTTATGTGGCGACCTTTGAAGAATAAAGAAATTCTTCGTCTTGCTCTCTTAAGGATTGCACGCTAGCCTTCGTCGAAAGATCTGGTTCTCTCACGGAGGTTTTCATATGAAAAAGATTCTGGCGGGACTCGTCGTTCTCGGTGTGGTTATTGTTGGCGCGGCTTATTTCCTCAGCGCCAATCTTGATTCGATCGTTCGCGCCGCTGTTGAGAAGTACGGGACAGCTGCGACAAAAACCGCCGTTACTCTGGACAGCGTAAAAATCGTCCTCGCCTCGGGCGAGGCCGCGATGGGAGGCCTGAGCATTGGCAGCCCTGAAGGCTTTGAAGCTGAAAAATCGCTTTACCTAGGCAGCATCTCGGTCAAGCTCGACAAAAGCTCAATCGGGGGCAACGGACCACTTGTCATCAAGGACATCACTATCCAAAAGCCGCAAATCACTTATGAAGTCAGTAATAGCGGTGACAGCAATCTCCAAAAGATTTCGAAAAATGCTCAAGCCTATGCGTCATCGTTCAGCAAAGATAAAAAATCTGGGGGCCAAACAGAAAACACAGACAAAGGGCCGGACCGGAAGGTCGTGATTGAAAGTCTGACGATACGCGAAGGCCAAGTCTCAATTGCTCAGGCCCTGCTTAAAGGTAAAAAGATCGAAGCACAGCTTCCTCTTATACATCTGACGAATATTGGCAAAAATGAGAATGGTGCTTCACCCGCCGAGGTCGCTCAAATTGTCCTTGGTGCCGTGACAAATGCGTCAGCGCAGGTTGCCACTTCTAACCTTGCGAAAGAACTCGGCACGACAATTGACAATGTGAAGGCAGGAGATGTCTCCGGATCGGACCTGGAAAAGGTTGGAGGCCAAGTCCTTAATGGGCTGTTGGGGAAGTAGATTTCTTAACCTGAGCTCAGAGTTAATTTCTTAAAGACTGAATCCTCTCCATGCTTCTTATAAACTGGGGCTAAGTAAAGGCCCCAAGTCGTCCGGCGCTGCGTTTTTTCTTTCGAATGCTATCGATGATCAGAAGCATGGTGTCATTTTTGATATTCATCAAAGGCATTGAGAAGGAAACTTGTACCATTCAACCATCGCGCTCCGTAGCTTCATTGCCCAGGAGGCTGATGGCTTATGGCTTACCAGTTCCCGCCGCCGCGAACGAGGACGACATGGATTATCGTCGCAAACGGTAAAAGAATGCGGGCATACGAAGGGCAGTTGACCGATGCAACGCCCTCAATGGGCGGTACGAGCAAGCATGATTACCGTGTTGAGCGCCTGAGATGGGTGCTTCACCCATTGAAGGCTATAGACATGGCCGCTGAGTCGGTTAGCGATTTTCAAATTGGCCATGATCGTCGCGGGTCTCTGTTCGGCTATACGGCGGCGCAGCGCCATACTGTTGAGCCCCATCTTGATGTGAGGGAAGAGGTTAAGGAGAACTTCGCGCATTCAATCGCGGCACGGCTTTACGAGGCGCAAAGGGACAATGCTTTCGATCGCCTTGTGGTGATTGCGCCGCAACGCATGCTTGGCGAGCTAAAACGAAGTTTCGATCCGTCGTTATCGAAGCGGGTAGCCGCCGAAATTCCAAAAGACCTGACACGATGCAGGAGCGACGAATTACTCGATTACGTGAGGGATCTGTTGCCTCCTGCGCACGTTGTTCGTAATGGAGGGACCGATGAAGCCGTATTTCAGCAACCGGCGCGAGGCGGGAAAAGAACTGGCCAAAAGTCTTTCTGAGTTTGCATCTCGAGGCGACGTGATTGTCCTTGCGCTGCCGCGCGGCGGCGTGCCGGTTGGTTACGAGGTCGCGAAAGCCATTCATGCGCCGCTCGATCTCATGCTGGTGCGCAAACTCGGCCTTCCGGGCCATGAGGAGCTTGCGATAGGCGCTATATCGCTTCCAGGTGTATGCGTCTTCAACCACGACGTTATCCAAAGCTTCGGAGTCTCGGAGGACGCGATTGAGGCGGTTATTGTAAAGGAGGAAGCTGAACTTGACCGCAGGAACCGTATGTATCGGAAAGGGCTTCCCCTTCCGGACTTAAAGGACAAGATCGTGATTCTTGTCGATGACGGCATGGCCACCGGCGCGAACATGCGCGCCGCCATCACGGCGGTCGAACAGCAGCATCCGTCGCGCATCGTGGTCGCCGTTCCGGTATGCTCGCACGACTCGCGCGACAGTCTTCAAAGCCGGGTCAGCGTTGTCGTTTGCCTTCAGTCGCCCGAGCTGTTTTTTGGGGTTGGGCAGGCCTACGAGACTTTTAACCAGACGACCGACGAGGAAGTCCTCTCTCTACTTGCCGAAGCGAAGCATTGGAGTCCTGCGCAAATTCCGAATAAAGGGGAGGCCATTAATGCCCACACAAGCTTATAAGGATTTGGTCGATAAAGTTCGCGATGCGGCAATTCCGCTGACAGGCGCGCATGAAGATTTTGTGCCATTAGACGATGTGTTTCGAAACGCGCGCTTTGTGCTGATCGGCGAAGCGACGCATGGCACCGATGAATTCTACCGCATGCGTGCCGAACTGACCAAGCATCTAATGATGCACTATGGCTTTTGCGCGGTTGCGGTTGAGGCCGATTGGCCTGACGCCTATCGCGTCAACCGCTATGTGCGCGGCGATGAAGGACTGCACAACGCCGACAGCGCGCTCGCCGAATTCACACGCTTCCCCACGTGGATGTGGCGCAACGAGGCCGTGGCCGAATTTATCGATTGGCAAAAAAACTTTAACGGTGCCAACATGCCGACCGCGAAGCAAACGGGTTTCTATGGGCTTGATCTTTATAGCCTTAATGCATCGATCAACGCGGTTGTTTCTTATCTCGAAAAAGTTGATCCTCCGGCGGCGATGCGCGCGCGCCATCATTATTCTTGCTTCAACAGCTTTTTTGCGCAAAACCCGCGCAACTACGGCTATGCCGCTGCGCTCGGCATCGGCCGTGAATGTGAAGATGATGTTGTGAGGCAATTGATCATTCTGCGCGAACGCGCGTTTGATTACCTTAAGAAAAACGGCATGGACGCTGTTGAGAAATACTTTTTTGCCGAACAGAACGCCAAAGTGGTGGTCAAATCCGAGGAGTATTACCGCTCAATGTTTCAGGGACGTGTCGCATCATGGAACCTGCGCGACGCCCATATGGCGGACATGCTTGAATCTCTTGCCGCCCACCTGACGGATCGTCGCGGTGAGGACGCCAAAATTGTGGTATGGGCGCACAATTCACACGTCGGCGACGCGCGTGCCACAGAAATGGGCGAGCAGGGAGAACTTAATATCGGCCAACTTGCGCGTGAGCATTTTGGCCGCGAAGCGGTTCTCATCGGATTTTCTACCTATTCCGGAACCGTTACTGCCGCGACCGACTGGGATGGCGAAGCCGAATTCAAAACTCTGAATCCCGGCATGCTGGATAGCTACGAAACGCTTTTCCACGATACAAACGTCGAAAACTTTCTACTTGTTTTGCGTGACAATCCACGAGAGCTTGTCGGCTTGCACCTCAACCGCCTTCAACGCGCGGTGGGAGTTTTGTATCTTCCGGAAACAGAAATCCAAAGCCATTATTTTTATTCGCGTCTGACTGAGCAGTTCGACGCCATCATCCATCTGGACTCCACGCGAGCCGTCAAGCCTCTGGAGCCCACCCCCCTGTGGCATAAAGGCGAAATGTACGAAGCCTATCCGACAGGCTTTTAGCGCGCGTCAGGAAACCAGCCGCGAGATTACGTCAAGTAGATACCCGAATACGGGTTGAAAGATCCTGTTGAACACGCCAGTCGCGATCAACGCCAAAAGGATAAAAATCCCGAACTTCTCAAGCCGCATGTAAGGCTTAGCGAACTTCGGAGGCAAAATGGCTCCAACAATTCGCCCGCCGTCCAAGGGCGGCAGCGGAAAAAGATTGAAAACCATCAACGCAAGATTGACCAAAACGCCGGAAATAGAGATTTGTTCGAGCAAGAGTACCACTGACGTCGGCAAAAATCCGGAAGTTTCGAGCGTTGCCAAAGGGTACAAAAGCAGGAGCCAAAAAAAGATCATCAAAACATTGGCCAAAGGCCCCGCCAATGCGACGAGAACGGTGCCGGTGCGCAAATTTCTGAGCCGCGAAAAATTCACCGGTACCGGCTTTGCCCATCCAAATACGAATGGCATTTTTGCTGCCGCCATCAGGAGAGGGACAATAAAGGTTCCGACCGGATCGACATGCCTCAGCGGGTTGAGGCTAAGTCTGCCTAAATCCCGCGCCGTCGTATCGCCAAGCTTCGACGCTGCCCAACCGTGAGCGACTTCATGAAGAACGATCGCGAACAAGGCCGGGATCAGCCAGACAACAATTTGAAAAAAAATGCTGCTTTCCATGCGCCGCCAAAAACGTCGTAAAGAACAAGCTTACAAAATCCGGTGCAAAAAAGCGACCGAAAACCTTAAAAATGTTTTCTTCTCGACCATCAGGCCAGCTAGAGATTAGATGCTGGCCTTCGGTATGCTGTATCCGTAAAATGAGACAATAGTTTAAGTGGAAGAGAGCCCCCAAAAAGAGAACAAGAAGGGGGGGCATGTCAAGAACGAGGAAGGGGGAAGCACGGTGCGGCATTTAAAGCAAGTGACGATAGCGGCGCTGAGGGAAGAAGGCACGGGCTATGCCGACGACTAAAGGAGGTTCTGAAGCAACGGGACTGAAAAACTCACGCAACGTGGGGCATGTAGGTATCATGTTTACCCAAAAATCGAGAGAAGCTGCTGTTCGGAAAGATTAAGCGGCAGTTGGAGCCAGTATTGCACGATTCGGGGAAGCGCAAGGCGTTCCGGATTGAAGGAAGGGCACCTGATGCAGACTCATGCGCAGATGCTGCTAAAATATCGGTGACCGAAATAATCGGTATATGAAAAGCAAAAGCTCAATCCTATCGGCCCCCTAAAATCCAATCCTTTGTAAAGAATCACTTATAACCGCCTTGGCTATTCCTCAATTCCAGCTTGCTAGCCGTTTTGGGCTAGTTCTATTGAATAGCTAAAACTTGGTAGAAGAAATAATCTGAAGATGGCCCGGTTGTGGTGTTAACCTCAACCCCCGTATTCTGAATGCAACCTGTAGCAATCCCCCGGAGAGAGGGCGTCGACATTGTCGTTGACGTGCCATCGGAAAGCCCCCAAGACGCTCCTGTATCCGGCCATGCGTCGCTCGTGACCGTATTCGCAGCAAAATCCCCAAAATTTCCCGTGGGAACACCAGATGTTCCCATAACTCTATTATTGACTTCGGTGCACACGCCAAGTTTAACGGGCAACACAGCCATAACGACATCGTTACCAGTTCCAAAACCAACCACGTCACCTCTAACAAAGTACCATCTGTCAACTCTTGGATCGTTGGCCATACCTGGGGAAGGCTGAGCGATGCCACCGCCTGTTGGAGAAAAAAGACCGCTGTTGGAATCCGTTGCGCTGTAACTCGTATTTACATCATTTGGACTTATTCCATTCTCCATAATGATCTGATCCATACCGAGCTTAAGGTTTTCGCCGATCTGAATAAGCGCAGCAGATTTTGTCTTGTTACTTTCCGCCGTGGTGCTCCCCATAAACGTACCACTGCCTGCTGCAATAGCGGCCGCTAGAATACCAAGAATGGCGATAATGAACAGAATGGGTCCGATGGCAATTCCAGCGTTAGGGCTCAACCGCTTGTCAGTTCCTTCAACAACCATTCTGTCCCTCCGCAAAAACCTTGTTCTGTTTCTCACTTTTCGAAACCATTACGATGCTACCAGCATGTAACGAAAGATCCCGAGATAAAACCACAAGCATTGATTTAATATACAACACTTTCCAGTAATAAAGTCAAGAAACCAAGTAGGGAAGATTCATAGAATCTTCTCGAAAAAATTAAAAGCATGACCACATCGAACGACGATTTCGAGAAGCTTATGCTCAGAGGTGCTTTAGCTTAAGCCGGATCGTGTTTCTTGTTGGTCTTCCGTTTTTTAACGGATTTCCGGCAATCGAGAATGATCAAATTTTTTGATTGGGGTTTTCCCGAAGAAAGTCCGGTTGGATACGAGGGCGGTCTCTGCCCGGTTCTTATCGACGACCTTTTCGCGGACATGCTCGTTTAGGTACTGGTCAAGGAGGATTCCGATTCTCATGGCGCACCTTCCGTTTCGGTGCCGCAATGAGACACTTGACTATCTATGAGACAGCGACCGCGGAAGACAGGCCCTAAGTCATTGATTTTGGTGACCTCGACGGGATTTGAACCCGTGACCCCCTGATTAAAAGTCAGATGCTCTACCAGCTGAGCTACGAGGTCTGTCTTCCACAGAAGGAGCTTTGCTATCAGTTATTTAGACCTTCTGCAACACTTGCTTTCGGGGTTGTGCCCATAAATAAGAAAAAGAACAACAAGAACGCGAAACTGTGGCAAGCCTTTCAGGATTTTGGCTCTTAAAGAGCATATTGTCTCCCTCATACACACATCGTTGCTTTGATCCGGGGATAAAGGTGGAGTTTGGCAAATGAGCAACCTCAAGCGCATTCATCGAGTTTATAAAGAGGTTACGTCTGCCGCAAAAAAGCCGGGAATGAGCTTTGGCATGCAACTCCACAAGCTCGAGTCTAGTGCGAAGAGAAGAGCTTACTACCTGTCCGAGCGCGCAAAGGCGCCGCGCTGGCGCAGCTTGGTGCGGTAAGCGTCTATGTCCTTGATCGGCTTACGCGCTACGCCCGATTTCATCGCTGCTTCGGCGACGGCTGTCGAAACACGCTCAATCAAGCGGGGATCGAAGGGCGTTGGGATTAGATAGTCCGGGCCATATTTTAGCTTTTTTCCTTCATATGCAGCTTCGACTTCCGGCGGAATATCTTCACGGGCTAAATTGGCAATTGCATGGGCGGCAGCCAGTTTCATTTCGTCGTTAATCTTCGCCGCGCGAACGTCGAGAGCGCCACGGAATATATACGGAAAGCCAAGAACGTTATTGATCTGGTTAGGGTAGTCCGAACGGCCTGTCGCGACAATAGCGTCCGGGCGCGCGGTACAGGCTTCCTCGGGCGTAATTTCGGGATCGGGATTGGCCATGGCAAAAATGATCGGCTTCTCTGCCATTCCTTTGACCATATCCTGTGTGAGCGCGCCTTTTGAAGAAAGCCCCAAGAAAATATCCGCGCCTTTAAGGGCCTCCTGCAATGTGCGCGCCGAAGTTTCTATGGCGTGGGCCGCCTTCCATTCGTTCATGTTGGCTGTACGGCCCTTGTAAATTACGCCTTTGGTGTCGCAAAGAGTTACGTTCTCGTGCCGAAGCCCCAGCGCCTTAAAGAGGTTCACGCATGCCAGTGCGGCAGCCCCCGCACCGTTGACAACTATTTTAGCTTGCCTAATGTCTCGGTCCGTTAGCGCGAGCGCATTAATTAATCCCGCCGAGGCGATAATTGCCGTGCCATGTTGATCGTCATGGAATACGGGAATGTCCATGATTTCGCGCAACTTCTTTTCGATGACAAAGCACTCTGGGGCTTTGATGTCTTCAAGATTAATCCCGCCAAACGAGGGCCCGAGAAAGCGGACGCAGTTGATGAACTCGTCGATGTTTTTCGTATCCACTTCGAGATCGATGCTGTCCACATCGGCAAATCGCTTGAACAGCACCGCCTTGCCTTCCATGACGGGTTTGGAGGCCAGCGCGCCCAAGTCTCCGAGGCCTAAAACCGCCGTCCCGTTGGTAATAACCGCTACAAGGTTGCCTCGTGCGGTATAAAGATAGGAATCGTCGGGGTCCCTCTCTATATGCAAGCATGGAACCGCGACCCCGGGGGTATAAGCCAGCGAAAGATCGCGCTGTGTTGCCATAGGCTTGGTTGGAATAATCTGTAATTTTCCTGGACGACCCTCGGCGTGAAAGGCCAAGGCTTCTTCATCAGTGACGCGCTTTTTCTGTTCAATCATGCTATAAATTTCGATTAAGGTTTAAGGGGAGATCGCTTGGAAATAGCCTAATAAAGAATAGTCTAGAGGGCATCGCTTAGCAGAAACTTATGAGAATGACGATAGTTTTTTACGTCGCCAAAGTCATTATTAACTTTGGCGACGTTAGAATCTCTCTTTTAGTTTTCTTAAGCGCTATAAGTCTGCAGGAATGCTCATTTCCCCGACATGTTCTGGAATAATCAACTTAGCTTCTGTCGCAGCCAAGATCTGATCGATCGTCACGCCAGGCGCTGTCTCTTTGAGAACAAGACCTTTTTCCGTTGGCTCGATAACAGCAAGTTCCGTTACGACAAGATCGACTCTTCGAGTCGAAGTGATCGGCAAGGTGCACTTCTTGACGATTTTAGAAACGCCTTTGGCCGAATGGTTCATCGAAACAATCACTCGTTTCGCGCCTGTCGCCAGATCCATGCCGCCCCCCATGCCGGGAACCATTTTTCCTGGGATCATCCAGTTGGCAAGCTGACCCTGTTCGTCAAGTTGTAATCCGCCCAGAACCGTGACGTCCAAATGTCCGCCGCGAATGAGCGAGAATGAGGTGCAACTGTCCAAGCTGCACGCGCCCGGAAGCGCGCCGACAAAGATGCCGCCTGCGTCGATCAAATAGTCGTCTTCCAAGCCTTTGCCTGGAACCTTCGACATGCCGATCACGCCGTTTTCGGATTGGAAATAGACCTCAATGCCGTGAGGCAGGTAATTGGCAACAAGCGTCGGCAAGCCGATGCCAAGATTGACGAGATCGCCGTCGTGAAGCTCTTGCGCGACGCGCTTGGCGATGAGAACTTTATCTTCCATTGGCTGACCTCCGTTCAATAATGTAATCGACAAGGACGTGGGGTGTAATCACGTCATCGGGCGGTATGACGCCTATAGGCACAATTTCATTGGGTTCGGCGATGACAGTGGCTCCAGCAAAAGCCATGATCGGATTGAAGTTGCGGGCCGTCAGCGAGTAGTCGAGATTGCCGCGATAATCCGCCCTCCTGCATGCAAGCAGCGCAAAGTCGGCTTTGATCGGCATCTCAATCAAATAGTCTTTTCCATTAATTGTAGTCACATTTTTGCCCTCGGCAGCGACGGTGCCGACTCCGGTCGGAGTTAAAACGCCGCCCAAGCCTATGCCGCCTGCGCGAATGCGTTCGCACAAGGAGCCTTGGGGGCAAAGTTCGACTTGGAGCTCCCCTGCGATCATCTGGCGCTGGGTTTCCGGGTTGGTGCCGATGTGACTGGCTATAAGCCTATCCACGCACTTGGCGTCGATAAGCATTCCGTTGCCAATACCTGGCCTGTTGGTATCGTTTGTGATAAGGGTAAGATGCTTCTTTCCCTGACGGACGATTTCTTCGATGATGCGCCGAGGCGTTCCAACCGCCAGAAAACCTCCCATAAGAATGGAAGCTCCGTCGGGGACCATCTCGACTGCGCGAACGACATCTATAGCTTTGCTCATTGCATACCTCTTTTTTTGCCCTCCGGGGCTGTTGGCGGGTAAATATCGTTAGGCAAATTGGATCAATGTATTTGCGATTTGACGCGAAGTGTCGCACCAAAAAGAAAAGAAAAAGTAAATGCGTAAACTGACGAAACGTTAAAAAAACATGTCGATTTCAGACTGATCCATCGTGCCGCCGCCATGAACGATCCCATTCCCTTCCTCGATCATCGCCCTGAGTTGGATAACGGTCGACCGGGCGATATTCGCAAAGGCTTGAGTTTCTCCTGTAAGCAGAAGCTGGCGCAAAATATGGGCAGTATATTCGATGATTATACGGATGCCGTTGGCCTTGCGCTCGAAAGCCTCGCGCAATTTGGGCGGAGCGTAAGCATAGGCCTCAATCGCAAGGTTGGCGAAATCGAGCCCACTTTCCTTAAAGTGCGCTGTATAATCCAAAAATCGCCATTGCTCAATTTCCTCAAGCATATCCGGCACATCCGGTAGCATATCAAGAACCATAATAACCGAATTAAACGTGTTGAAATAGTCAGTCGAAAGAAGCGAATTCGCGTCGATATTTATCCCGGCCACTTTCTGCCGATATTCCTCACGCTTTTGGGCAGCATCCTTCGGGCAAGCTGAAATAGCGTCATGAGACACGGCGCTTTCAGGCAATCCAGGTGCGCTTAATTTATTCATATGTCTTTTCGGTAACTGCGACAAACGGGATGGTAAAAGCTAGATTCTAAGAAATGGTAAAACGGTCAAGAATAGCTTCACCGAATTTTTCAAGCGCCTCGCGAAGTTCTGGATTATTAATTCTTGCCGCTTCACTCCTGATCCCTTTAAGCGCGGCCGGGTCGGCTTTCTTCTTTTTTCTGACCATTGGCGCTGATAGGGCATTGGCGTCGAAGGTTATCCGGGAAAAAGCTTCATACCCCAAATAGCTATTTATACGCTGACGAACTGATTCTGCCTTGAAGCTGAACTCCATTGCCAGTCCCTTCGGCAGCTTGATCGTCAGTACGCCGTTTTTACGTTGCGCTTCGGTAGGCTGGTATGGAAAGGTGACTTTGATAGGCGTCGTGACTTTCGCATATGCCATTCCCACAATCTCGGCCCAGTGGTTGAGAAGGCTGGCATAAAGCCCCCAGTCCTTCCCCGCGGATTGTCTGGCGATTTTATCGACGGCATCGGCAATTGGGCGCGGCATGTGTTTCATGAGGACAATGTGAAATTTTCAGAGAAAAAAGTCAAAAAGCATTCGTCGGCTCGGAAAAAGGTATTAAAGACAAGACTCCTCAGTTGGTACGATGTCAATGCGCGTCATATGCCATGGCGCGCCGTAAAGCCCGACAGGCCCGATCCCTACCGCGTCTGGCTCTCCGAAATTATGCTTCAGCAAACGACGGTTGCGACCGTCAGGCCTTATTATTTAAAGTTTATCCGTCGCTGGCCTACCCTTAAGGATCTCGCCTCAGCCAGTCTTGATGACATTTTACGGATGTGGGCGGGCCTTGGCTATTACCGCCGTGCTCGCCTTCTGCACAAATGCGCTCGAATGCTGGTCAAGTCCTTCGGAACAACTTTCCCAGCCGATGAAAGAATGCTGCTGGAGCTTCCCGGCTTTGGCCCTTATACGGCAGCTGCCGTGGCCGCGATAGCATTTGATCTCCCCGCGAATGTTGTGGATGGCAATGTCGAGCGCGTTATGTCTCGTATGTTTATGGTCGAAGAGCCCCTCCCGAAAGCTAAACCTGTTCTCCGTGCCGTCG